>JBOGEA010000248.1:0-8792 GCA_050743205.1 Egibacteraceae bacterium
CCCACCCACCCTGAAGGAAGAGCGGAACCCGACGAGGCGCGACCCCTCACGACAGTTCTCAAACACGCCCTCGGACAGCGTCACCAGCGCCCGCAGCGCCTCGTCGTCCAGCCCGAACGCACGGCTAGCCAAGATCGGCCTCCTCGTCGGCGATGTCGCCCTCGGACAGCATCACGAGCGCCCGCAGCGCCTCGTCGTCCAGCTCGGTCAGCCACGCCTCGCCCTCGCCGACCACGGCGTCGGCCAGGGCCCGTTTGCGCTCCAGCAGCTGCGCGATGCGCTCCTCGAGCGTGCCGGCGCTGACCAGCTTGTGCACGGCGACGGAGCGGGTCTGGCCGATGCGGTACGCGCGGTCGGTGGCCTGGTCCTCGACCGCGGGGTTCCACCAGCGGTCGTAGTGGACGACGTGGGTGGCGGCGGTCAGGTTCAGGCCGGCGCCACCCGCCTTGATCGACACGAGCAGGATCGGCGAGGCATCCGGATCAGCCTGAAACGCCTCGACCATCGCGTCGCGGGTCTGGCGTGGGACCCCGCCGTGCAGGAACGGCACCTCGCGCAGCCCCAGCCGGGCGCCCAGGTGACGGCTGAGCAGCTCGCCCATCCTCCGGTACTGGGTGAACACGAGCGCGCGGTCGCCGGCGGCCACGACCTCGGCGAGCATCTCCTCGGTCCGGGCCAGTTTGCCGGAGCGCCCGGGCAGCGGGCCCGTCTCGCCCAGGTACTGCGCCGGGTGGTTGCAGATCTGCTTCAGCGCGGTGAGCAGCGCGAGGATCTGACCGCGCCGGTCGATGCCCTCCTCGGCCAGGCCCTCCTCGTTGAACACGCGGTCCACGGCCGCCTGGTAGAGCGTGGCCTGCTCGCGGGTCAGGGTGCACGCGACCGTGGCCTCGCGCTTGGGCGGCAGGTCGGCGGCGACGGCGGGGTCGCTCTTGAGGCGCCGGAGCAGGAACGGCGCGACCAGCGTGCGCAGCCGGCGGGCTGCGCCGTCGTCGCCCCAGCGCTCGACCGGCACGGCGTAGCGCTCGCGGAAGCCTGTGAACGAGCCGAGCAGGCCGGGGTTCGCGAAGTCCACGATCGCCCACAGCTCGGCGAGGCGGTTCTCGACCGGCGTGCCCGTCATCGCCACCCGCGCCTGGGCCGGCAGCCGCCGGACCGCGCGGGCGGCCTTGGCGGCGTGGTTCTTCACCTGCTGCGCCTCGTCGAGGATCACGACGTCCCAGTCGACGGCGGCGAGCAGGTCGATGTCGCGGCGCACCAGCCCGTAGCTGGTCACGGCGACGGCGCCCGGCGGGAACGACTCGGGGTCGGTGGGCCGGTCGGCGCCGTGATGGCGCAGCACCGGCAGGCCGGGCGCGAACTTGGCGAGCTCACGCTCCCAGTTGCCGACCACCGAGGTCGGGCACACGACCAGATGCGGCCGGTCGCCGGCGCGCGCCTGCATGAGCGCGATGGACTGCAGGGTCTTGCCCAGCCCCATGTCGTCGGCGAGGACCGTGCCCAGGCCCAGGTCGGCCATCGTCTGCAGCCACGCCACCCCCCGCCGCTGGTAGTCGCGCAGCACCGCATGGATCCCGTCGAGGCGGGGCTCGGGGATGGCGCTGGGTTGGGCGCTCAACGCCCGCAGCCGGTCCACCAGCACGGCGAGGCCGCCGTCGGCGACGGTCTCGACCGTGCCGATCCCCCGTAGCTGCGCCTCACCGGCCAACGCGGCGGCCAGGGCCTCCGCGCCGCTCAGCGTGCCGGTGCCGCCCGCCAGGTCGGCGAGGCGCAGCGCCTCGTCGGGGTCGACCCGCACCCACCGCCCCCGCCAGCGCACGATCGGCTGCTTCAGCGCGACGATCTCCTCGAACTCTTCCGGCGACAGGGTCTCGTCGCCCAGCGCGATCTCCCACGCGAACTCGGCGAGCCCCTCGGCGTTGAATCCGGCCGCGGCGATCCCCGCGCCGGGCGGCGGCGTGCCCTTGCCGACCCGCAGCCGCGCCCGCAGCCGGCGCTGGCCGTCAGCGGTCAGCTCGGCGGGCAGCAGCACGCCCAGGCCGGCCGCGGCGAGGTCGCCGGCGGCGGTGAGCAGGTCGGCGGCGTGCTCGGCGGGCAGCTCCAGCCGGGTCGGGCGCTGCTCGGCGAGGCTGGCGGCGATCGGCGGGAACAGCCGGGCGGCCTCCGCCAGGCCCCGGACCAGCGTCTCCTGAGGGTCGCCCACGCGCCGGTCGGCCAGCTCCAGGTGCCGGGCCACGAGCGACCAGACCTGCTCGGCCTCGACCAGCAGGCTCGGGTCGTCCGCCGCCTGGAGCAGGTAGGCGAGCGGCCAACGCGCGTCGGGGGCCTCGTCGAGCGGCGTGTCGAGGCGCAGGCACAGCCGCGCGTCGCTCGCGCCGTCCCGTCCGAGCAGGGGCGCGGCCCACTCCACGACCTGCTGCGCACGGCCCGCTGGGGGATCGACGATCGGGTTCGAGCCGGCCAGCGCCGCCGTCCAGGCCTCGGGCCAGCCCCGCGCCGCTTTCGTGGGCGCACCGCGACCGCGGCGGGCGCACACGTCGGCCACGGCGTCGCCGAACGCCTCCAACAGCGCCGCCGCCGACCAGACCGCCTCCTCGCCAGCGCCAGCGTCCTCGTCGCTCCGCAACGCGTGCGCGGCTGGTGGCAGCGCCTTGGCGAGGTCGGCGAGCCGCCGGTCGCCCGCCGCGCTCAGCCGCCACGCCGCCACCGCCACCTCCCCGGCGGGGCGCAGCGTCGGCACGACCCGGCCGGCCGCGACCAGCTCCAGCATCAGCTTCGCCGCGACGCTCCAGGCCAGCACCGACTCCGACGGCCGCCGGTGCCCCGGCCACGCCGCCGCTGGCGCGTCCGCGGCGGGGAGCATCGCGAGCACCCGCAGCGCCCTGCCCACCGGGACCAGGCGGGCGGGAACGGCGGCGGGCGCGACCCGCTTCACGGCCTTCCGGCTGCGCGGCAGCACGGTGGGCAGCAGCGCCGAGGCGGTCGCCCCAAGCCCAGCTCCGTGGCCTCGGCCCGCACATCCGCGCTGCCCCACAGCGCCAGATTCCCTGACGAGGGCACCGGCGCCCCCGGCCAGAACGTGGCCTGCAACCGGCCAGGCAGCAGCTCCGAGATGTCCATGTCCTCCCACGCCAACGCCGACCTGCGCGGGGAAGACCGCCGGCACTATAGCCGAGGCCGTGGAGACGTTGCGCCGCCAGGTGGGCAGCGGTCAGGGAAGCGCGTCGGCCGACCCGCGCAGCCACACGCCGTGGTCCAGGGCGTCGACCGCAAGGGGTTTCCGCGCACGCGCTGCTGCGCCCACTCCTCGACGGTCCACGCGATGGGCTGGACGATCCCTCGCGTGGAGGCGACGCGCCGCCACCGCTCGGCCGGATCCGTTGGGAGCCGCTCGGCGACGACGATGACATCGACGTCGCTCGCGACGTGGAAGTCGCCCCTGGCCACCGAGCCGACCACGACGGCGGCGCGCACGTCCAGCTGTGGATCCAGCCCGTCGACGTAGACCCGGGCAACGTCGAGCAGCGCCTGACGCTCGGCCCGCCGCCGGCGCACCACCTCCCGCGGCGTGATCACGGCTCCTCCTTCGCGGCTTCCCGCAGCGCCGCCCTGGCCTCGTCGACCGCATCGACCAGCCGGTCCGCGTCGATGCGCGCGACCGTGGCGTCCTCGGCCTGGTAACGGCTGTGCGGAGTCCCTCCCGGCAACGCGTCGGGGTAGCGGGTGGGCTGATAGTGCCGTGACAGGCGAACGGCGGCCTCGCGCACCTCGTCGCTCACCGCGAGGCCGGCGGTGTCAGCCGCGGCGTCGAGCAGCCGCACGAGGTCGTGGCCGCGCGCGCGGTCGCCCCGACCGACGCCGTGCAGCAGCCCTTTCACCGCAAGCTGCGCGGCCTGCTCCGCGATCATGCAGGCCCAGTTGTGCCAGCCGCCCGCAGCGCGTCGCCGGCGGCCTCCCGCCACCGCTCGAACTCCGGATCGTCGAACATCAGGTGGAGCCTACCCGGCTCCACAGCCGCTTCGGCTTCTGGCCGGCTTCCTCCAGCGTCCTCATGCCAGCATGAGGACGACCTGATGCCGGCGAATCCGCGCTCCCGGGTGACGATCGTCAGGTCCTCCGTGCGAGCCTGCGCGACGAGCATGGGCGAGGAGGTCGTCGGGCAGGTGATCGTCGAAGTCATCCGCCATCCACGCCTTGCCCTCCCAGCCACCGAGCGATCGAGGCGTCGGGTCAGCGTGGTATGCGACCATCACCGCCATCGGTTCGCGCCGCTTCCCGATCACGATCCGCTTGCCGTGCGCCGGCTCCTCCACCAGGCGCGACAGCTATGCCTTGGCCTCGGTGAGGTCCGTCACGCGCATGCCCACCTCCTGGAACGTCGACTCGCTCTATCGGCGGCGGGCACTGGAGAAGAAGGGGCCGCCACGCCGTTCAACGCGGGGACCGGCAACGGACTCGCAATCTAGATCACCATCGTGCCGGAGCGGTCGACCCTGCGGACACGGGCGTGGTCTTTGTCGGCGATGTAGAGGTTGCCGTCGGCGTCGACCGCAAGGCCGTACGGGAGGGCGAAGGCGGGTTGGGCGCGTTCCACGAAGAGCGCGGCACCCGCCAGGACGAGCGTGAGCAGGATGGCGATCGCGAGAGCTGAGCGGCGGCTGCGGAGCGAGGTCCGCGGCGCGCTGACGGCCCCCTGGCGCGGCTGGGTCGGCCGCCCGTGGCTGCGGAGCGAGGTCCGCAGGGGGGTGACGGGCCGCTCTCGCCGCTCGGTCAGCTGTCCGCCCTCCTCGACCTGTGGCGCGTGCGCCAGCGCAGCCTGTGGCTCGATCGGCTGCTGCAATGTCGCCAGAGCCGCGGCGACGGCTGCTCGCACGTCGGGGTCGCCGTCGGTGGCCAGCTGCCGCAGTGCTTGCGTTGCCGACAGCGCCACCTCGGGGCGGTCGCCGGCAAGCAAGCGCCTCAGCCCGACGACGGCGCCCTGGCGCTGCCAGGCCAGCTCGCTTTCGACCGCCTGTCGCAGCTCGAACGGCAACAGCGCCGGCTCGACGGGCGGCGGGGGGTGCGGGTTGCGCGCCAGGACCAGCTCGCCTTTCGAGCCGTGCGCCGACCAGGTGGGCGTCTGGTACGGCGTGGTCGCACGGACCTGGTCGTACACGTAGATGTACAGCTCGTCGACGGTGACCCACCCGTCACCGGTCGCGGTCGGCCTCACCGGTCTGTAAGCCGTCGACCACCGCGCGGGTGAACAGCGAGGGCTGGCCCGCGTCGAGCGACAGCTCGTCGCCCTCGTAGGCGTACTCCATCCCGTCCGAAGCGGTGATCACCGCACGGCCCCGCCCCTCGAGACGCTCGACGACCTGCATGCCAGCGTCTGCTCGAGGTGCCAGTCCCCGGGCGTAGGCGCCGCTGTAGCAGCAGTCCAGCAGCACGATGATGCGTTGCGACCGGCTGCGGTCCAGTTGCTCGTTGACCCAGGCTGAGGAGATCGCGGTTGAGCCGAGCCGGTCGACGCTGGTGTTTGGTGGCCGCGAAGTGCAGCCGGCCGGCTGGGTCTTTGACGCCGTGGCAGGAGAAGTAGAGCAGGAGCAGGTCGTCGCGGTTGCGATCGGCGAAGAAGTCCTCGATCCGCTCGCAGACCACCGAAGAGCGCTGGTCCATGATCGTGTGGACATCGAAGCCGCCGACCGCCGGGTCGCCCAGCACCCGGGCCAGCGCGTCGACGTCCTGGACCGGCGCCCGCAGCCTGCCCAGCTTCGGGTCGTCGTAGGCGGCTGCCGCGATCAGCAGCGCGGCCTTACTGCCCGGCATCGCTGCCGGCCGGCGCGGTGTGCCGGTCGATCCAGGTCTGGATGAGCCGCCGCTGCTCACGCCAGGACACCCCGGTGACCTCAAGCACGTCACCGTCCAGCTCCAGCCTCACGCTGCGCTGGCCAGGCCTCGATACCCACGAGCGCACCGCATCCACCACCACCGCGTCGAGCAGCCCCGTCGAGGCGGCCAGGTCGACGAGCAGCACCCCCGCCGCCAGCGCCTCACCGGCGCGAGTCCCGGCAGGCGCCGGGCCCGCCATGGCCAGGTCGACCCTCGCCACGTCGAGCTGAAGCAGCTCCTCGCGCAACGCGGCGGCACGCTCGGCCAGGTCGGCGGCGTCGGCGTGCTCGCCCGCCTCGACCCGCACCGGCTCAGTCTTCAGCATAGGCCACCGCGCGGTCAGCGGCGGCGCTGGAGGAGGATCCCGGCGAGCATCGCGGTGGCGATGACGTTGACCCGCGGGTGGGATGCCACGCTTGGCCGCGCCCCAGACGAAAGGGGGACGGTGACGGGGTCGCCCGAACCGACCCAGGCCCCTGGGGTAGCTGGAGCCGCGGTCGCGCACGCGCTAGCCTCCTGAAGACACGGGTTCGCAGCTCAGTGGGAGAGGCCCACCCTCCGTCAAACCGGCCGGTACTGGGGTTGATGCGCGTGACAGCGGGAGTGGTCTACGACAGACGGACTGTGGAACGGCCGTCTGTTGGTGGAATGGCTCCCTGACGTCATCCGGGAGGTCGTCGCGGCGGCTGATCCGTTGAAGGTGGTCCTCTTCGGCTCAGTTGCGCGAGGAGAGCACGAGGCAGACAGCGACATCGACCTGCTGGTCATTCTCCCCAGCGCTCCAGTCACGGAGCGTCGTGCCATCAGGCGGCGGATTCTTGCGGCGATGCGCGTGCCGGTTCCCGTTGATGTGGTCGTGACCGACCCCGCTGAGATTGCGCGTCGAGGCCATTTGAAAGGCTGGATGCTGTACTCCGCTCTGCACAGCGAAGGCGTGGTGCTGTATGAGCGAGCCGCCTGATACCCCCCTCGACCGACGCTGGCTGGTCTTAGCCAGGGCGATCTTCGAACCGCACAGACGGTCCTGGCGCATCAAGACGAAGTGCTGCGCATCGCTGCGTTCCTCGCTCAGCAGGCGGCGGAGAAAGCTCTCAAAGGGGGCAGTCGCCGCTCACGACCTGGTCGTTCCCAAGACGCATAAGCTGTCCTTGCTTGCCGCCATGCTTCCAAGCTTTCCTGCCGATCTTGACGTGCGTGATTTGGAGTGTTTAGAACCCTGGGTGGTTGATGAGCGCTATCCCGCCGACCTCGCTGAAGTGTCACGAGCAGAGGCTGAGGAGGCGGTAGAGGCCGCTGAACGGGTCCTTGGTGTCGCCGAATGCGTGCTGTCCCACCTCGCCACACATTGAGCATCTTTCCCAAGTAGTCAGCGGCGGCGCTGGAGGAGGATCCCGGCGCGCATCGCGGTGGCGATGACGTTGGCCCGCAGTGGGATGCCGCACTGGGCGGCGCCCCAGACGAAGTCGTCGAAGGACAGCGCGACGCTTTTGTGGAGCATCGGCGACATATGCGTCGCGGATGCTCCACACAACTGCCGTCAACCCGCGTGCCGTCCCACACCGGCGTCGCGGGCACGCCCGTGGCAGCTCCCCGCGGCGCCTCCGTGAGTCTGGCGCCAAAGCCGTCAGACGTCGCCGACGTTTATCTTCGCCCACGCGTCCTGTCACCGACGTTTATCGTCACCTACATCTACCGTCGCCGACGTCTGACGGCGGTTATGGTCGGGGCATGGGTGGTTTCATCAACCGAGAGGGCGAACTCGACCGGCTCCAGCGCTGGTGGGAGGACACCGGCAGTTCGCTGGCGCTGCTGTGGGGACGGCGCCGCGTGGGCAAGACGGCGCTCCTCCAGCAGTTCGGCGCGGGGCTGCGCCCCGGCCCGACGAGTCATGGATGGGTGGGGCGGTGGCGGGCGCAACCCGACCCGCCAGACTTGACTCACGCGCAACAGGTCTCGTCCCTCCAAGGCATCTAGAGGGGCGGCTTCCATTTGGCCTCGCCGAGCAAGCGCGGTGCGGTTGCTTTGGAGGCCGAGGACGGCCCAGCATCGAGGCGGCGGTGCGCACGATCGCCTCGCGCGGCGCGATCCCCCTCGTGCTCGGCGGCGACCACACTGGTGACCTACCCGAACGCGACCGGCGTGGCCGCCACCTCGGCTTCGGCGAGGTCGCGCTGGTCCACTTCGACGCGCACGCCGACACGGGCGAGTCGCACTTCGGGCAGCTACACGGCCACCCCACGCCGATGCGGCGGCTGATCGAGTCCGGCGCCGTGCCTGGCCACCGGTTCGTCCAGATCGGCCCACGCGGCTGCTGGCCGGCCCCGAGCCGCTGGAGTGGATGCGCGCGCAGGGGATGCGCTCGTTCTTCATTGCCGACATCGTCCGGCGCGGCCTGGACGACGTGGTCGATGAGGCCGTGGCCCACACGGTCGGCCGGTGGGGCGATAGTGGGATGGTGCCGGAGCGGTCGACATCGACGTCGTCGACCCCAGCATGGCCCCTGGCACCGGCCGCCCCGAGCCGGGCGGCATGACCGCCCGCCAGCTGCTCGACACCGTCCGCCGCCTCGGCCGTGACCCGCACGTCGCCGTCGCCGACCTCGTCGAGGTCTGCCCGGCCTACGACCAGCCCCTGGACGTCACCGCCGCGCTCGCCCACCGGGTCGTCCTCGAGCTGACCGCCGGCATCGCCGAACGCCGCGCCGCCAGGTGAGCCCACCGGCACAGCCAGCCCGCCACGCCGGGCGCCTCCGGTGGGGGAAGGCTGTGGGGATCCGCGGCTCTTCGCCGCTTGCGCACCCTTGCGCGTCCTACGCTCACCCCCGCCAAACCGACGGAGAAATGGGGGTCGTATGATCGAGTCTGTTCGAGTCATCACCGAGCTGCGGCTGCGCCGCGAGGCCCAAGAGCTCGACCGGCACATGC
>JBOGEA010000249.1:0-8789 GCA_050743205.1 Egibacteraceae bacterium
GGTTTGAAGCCTCCCCCCGCAGAGCGGCTCCGGAGGGCCAAACCTCCATCTCCCGCACAGCATCACACTCAGCGACCATGATCTTCTACATCACGCCTCCTCATGCATTCGTGTCACACCGCATGCTCCACAAAACCGCCGTCAACCCGCGCGCCACCGCCCCTCCCGTCCATGCTCGTCGGGCCGGGGCGCAGCCCCGCTAGACTGGCGGGCCTGGGTATCACGTGGGAGAGCGGCCCGATGTCCATCGACCTGATCGGCCTGATCGGCGGGAGTGGCTGGCGTCAACCTCTACGCCGTCGCCCTGCTGCTCGGGGTCTTCGGACGTCTGGGCCTGGTCGAGACCCCCGAGGCCCTGACGCGCACCGACGTGCTCATCGCGGCCGGCGCGCTCTACCTGGTGGAGTTCGTGGCCGACAAGGTCCCCTACCTCGACAGCCTGTGGGACGTCGCGCACACGGTCGTGCGCCCGCTCGGCGCCGGCGCGATCGGCTACCTGCTTGCCGGCCAGGCCGACTCGCTGCCCCAGGCGCTGTCAGCGACCGCCTCGGGCACCCTCGCCGTCACCAGCCACGCAGCGAAAGCGACCACCCGAGCCGCCGTCAACACCTCACCAGAGCCGTTCAGCAACATCGTCCTGAGCCTCGCCGAGGACGGGCTGGTCGCCGCCATCGTCGCGCTCGCGGTGGCGTTCCCGGTGATCGCGCTGGTCACGGTCGCGGTCTTGACCGCCCTCGCGGTCCTGCTGACCGTCAAGGGATACCGCGCGCTCCGGACCATGCGACGGCGGCGCGCCGCCCGCCGCCACGGATCGCCACTCGCTCAGCGGCCAGGCGGTTGAGCGACTCGCCAGATGGTGCGGCGGAGTAGGCGGGGACAAACTGTCACAGAATGAAGGAGCTTCAGGGACGCGTCGCGGTCGTGACCGGTGCGGGCAGCGGCATCGGGCGCGGGCTCGCGGTCCGGTTCGCTCAAGAGGGCATGCAGGTCGTGCTGACCGACATCGACGAGGAAGCGCTGCGGGCGCTCGAGGGCACGCTTGGCCCCGCGGCCATCGCGCATGTCACCGATGTCTCGGACGAGGAATCGGTGCGGGCGCTCGCCGACCGCGCCTACGAAGCCTTCGGCGCCGTCCACGTTCTCTGCAACAACGCCGGCGTGGTGGGCCCTCCTGGACCGGTCTGGGAGTCGACGGCCGCCGACTGGGAATGGGTCCTGGGCGTCAACCTCCTCGGCGTGGTCCACGGCATCCGCGTGTTCGTCCCGCGCATGCTCACGCAGGGCAGCGATGCCCACATCGTGAACACCGCGTCGCTTGCGGGCCTCGTCTCGTTCCCAGGTGTCGGCGCGTACGGAGCCTCGAAGCACGCGGTGGTCACGCTGTCCGAACAGCTCGCGCTCGAGCTGCGCGAGCACGGCGCAGCCATCGGTGTGTCGGTCCTCTGCCCAGCTTTGGTCCGCACGCGGATCTTCGAAGCCGAGCGCAACCGCCCAGCGCGCCTCCGCAATCCCGGCCAGCGCCCCAACCTGCCCGACGAACGCGTGACGGAGTTCTCCGCGGCCGGTCTTGAGCCCGACGTCGTGGCAGACGCGGTGGTCAACGCGATCCGTGACAGCCGGTTCTCCGTGCTCACGCACCCCGAATGGCTCGACGCGATCAGCGCCCGATGCGCGGGCATCGTCGAGGGGACCGGCCCCCACACGCCGAAGCCATCCTCATCCAGTTAGTGGAGCGTCGCATTAGTCCCCTGAATGCTCACGTCGCCGTTGGTGCTGGATATCGGCGGTACACAGCCGATATCCAGCACAAAGACTTCACTGGCCTGGTGTCCGGAGGGCACCGCGTCAGGAGGACTGGCAGCTCTGCGGCTTTCAGGGCAGATATTTTTTCTCGAAGGTATCGGCGTCGACCTCGATGCAGGGGCTGGTGCCGAACACCGCCACCTCGTCCTTATGACCGAGAATCGCAACCCTGACGATAATCTTGAATATGTTTGTATATGCGATGACGTCGATGATCTCACTGTCCGGGTTCTCGATCTCGACGTCATAGCCCTGCTGCCGAAAGTAGCGCTCGGTCCGGTCGCGCAGCGCGACACGGTTGAACCCCTCCCGGTCCCATCTCAGCTCGAGGTCATGGATAGCCTGAAGGGTCAGCCCTTCTCCGGTGCATGACTCGAGGTCGTTGATCGAAACAGGCACTGCCTCGACCTCAGGCGCCACCGCCGCGGCGGTCGCCTCAGCCAGCTCACGGGTGCGGATGCGGACCTGATCGATATCCACTGTGGGCTCCTGAGCGCAGGACAGCAGAGCCATCCCCACCATGGCGGCGATCGCTCTCCTGCCAGCGCCTGTGACAGTCGGTTGCCCGAAGCGATCCGCTCTCATGGCGACGGTGACGGTGCGGGCGGCGGGCTCGGTGACGGGGTGGACGGCAATGAGGACACCTCGTCATAGCGGCCGGCGATGACCCGGGCAACATTCCGGGACGACTCGTTCTCGCTGCCGTCTTGATGGTCCCCGTAATAGTCGCTGTGCCCTGATGCGGTCCCGGTGTCGAACCGGCGCGCGCCGAAGGCTGCGCCTGCCGGGTCCGGTCCGTGGACCGGTGCGCGCGGGATCCAATCGCCAGGGGCGGCGCCGACCCACACATGGGCCGGATCGCCCAACTGCTCCGCGCGGCGCGCGCGCACTCCGGGAGAGCCGACCAACACCAGATCGTTGGCTTTCAGGCCCGTTTGGGCGGCCAGGCCCACCGCGACCGACCCGTAGCTGTGCGCCGCCACGGTCACATGAGCCCCTTGCCCACGCCGATTGACCGCGGGGATCTCCGTGTTGACAAACGCCGCAAGGGCGTCCCTGCCCTCCTCGGCGGCCCTGTCCCCACCCACTGACACGGCTCCTGGCGTGTCATAGCCCAACCACATCACCGTGGCCACCGGCTCACCCCGCGCAGCCCAGTCTTTTGCGCTCCGTTGCACCCGGGCGGCTTGAATGATCTGGCCACGAACGTCGCCCATGTCAGTGTTCATCCCCGGAACGAGGACACCGATATGCGCGGCGTTCACGATGTCGCCGATCACCGCGACGGCCCGGCCGTCCCCCCTCGGGTCATAAACCAGCAGCGTCACGTCGTCCTGCAGCATCCGTTTATGCGACTTGATCACCTCCAGCAGATGAACGAGGCGGCCGGATCCCGCCGGCAGGGACCGCAACTCGGCCTCTAGCTGCGCGAGCCGATCTCGCGCCAGCCGCTTGTTGACCGCATCGCGAACAGGGATGGGAACGCCGACGAGGCCGCCGATCAGCTGCGGACACTCATCGATCAGCTTCTGCCGCATCGTGATGTCCAGGCTCTCCCACCAGGCCTTCACCCGCTCAGGGCCGTCGGACAAGAAGCCCCACAACGCCAAGATCTCGAACAGCGGGCCCAACGAGACCCAAGCCGAGCTCACCACGGGGCCCGCGGGCTCCGCCCAGCGTGGAGAGGCGAACGTCAGGCTGGCCATACCGCCGTCCCACCTGACCGCGCTGTCGGCCCTGACGATCACGTCGATCCGCCACTCCAGATCGTCCGCGGCGAACCGCGCCCAGCTCGCGATCCTCCGCAGCGTCGCCGGCGCCCGGGCATCCTTGCCCGCCTCGGCGAGCAGCCTGTCGATGCGCCGCGCGGCCATCTCCGCCTCATGCGCATCAGCGCGGAGCCAAGCCACGATCTCAGACGCTGCCTCCGGGACCAATGCGACGACCTCACCGCCACCGTCAAGAGCCCGCGCCACGTTGCCCATCCCGCCGCCGTCAGGAGATGAGCTCGGACGTCCAACGCTCCAGCCGCGCCCGCTGCCGCAACCCAGCCGCCTCCTCCTCCAAACGCGCGGCCTCCCGGAGCAGATCGGCGGCGATGTCCTCCAACTCACCAGCGGCAACCGCCGCCCGGGCGCGCTCGTCCTGCGCCTGCGCATGCCGCCGCACCGCGGCCTTGCCCAGCCAAACCTCCGGCGTGATCCGCCGCGCGATCCCAAAGCTCAACTGGTCGATCTGATCGGCTTCTGCACGCAGCAGCCTCGCCAGCCCGCGCAGACGCTCGGCTTCCGAGTGCAAGCCCCGCGCCCGCGCTTCCCGCTGCTCAGCCTGGCCGTGCATCCGTAGGTCCCTTCTGCTCAGCAAAACCCGAGTCGTCATGATAGCGGACATAAAGACTTGTCCGACGCTTCGTCCTGAGTGCGGAGGTCAGCACCGGGTTTCCGGAGACCTGCAGATCCAGAAACGGCGGCTATGGGATCTGCCAGGTGTCACTGCCGGCGAGCAGGGCGGCGAGGTCGCCGGGGCCGCGCCGGGCGCGGGCCTCGTCGATCTGGCGCTGCATCTGGATGCCGTAGACCGGGCGGTGGACCTGGCGGAACAGGCCGACCGGCGTCGGCCCCGTCGGCCCCGGCGAGAGCCGGGCGAGCATGAACGCCAGCGACGGGTCAGCGCGGTAGGCGTCGTGGACCAGCAGCCGGTCCAGCCCGGCCTCCGCGACGTCGACGACCTGCAGATGCGCGCCCTCAGCGAGCACGACGCCCTTGGACAGGTCGGGCCCGAACCGGATCGGCTCGCCGTGCTCCAGGCGGATCTGGTTGACCGCGCCGTCGCCCTTCAACGCGCCGAACGCGCCGTCGTTGAAGATGTTGCAGTTCTGATAGACCTCCACGAACGCGGCGCCCACATGGCGGGCAGCCTGCTCGAGGACACCGGTCAGGTGGGCGCGCTCAGTGTCGATCGATCGGGCCACGAACGTCGCGTCGGCGCCCAACGCCAGCGCCACCGGGTTGAAGGGGTGGTCCAACGAGCCGAACGGCGTGGACTTCGTGACCTTCCCGACCTCCGACGTCGGCGAGTACTGGCCCTTCGTCAATCCGTAGATCTGGTTGTTGAACAGCACGATCGTCAGGTTCTCGTTGCGGCGCAGCGCGTGGATCAGATGGTTGCCGCCGATCGACAGCCCGTCCCCGTCACCGGTGACCACGAACACCTTCAAATCGGGACGGCTGGCGGCGATCCCAGTCGCCACCGCCGGCGCCCGGCCATGGATCGAGTGGAACCCATACGTGTTCACGTAATAGGGAAACCGGCTGGAGCAGCCGATGCCCGACACGAACACGATCTTTTCGCGGGCGGCGCCGAGGTCAGGCAGCAGGCTCTGCACGTTCGCGAGAATCGCGTAGTCCCCGCACCCCGGACACCAGCGGACCTCCTGGTCGCTGACGAAATCCTTCTTTACAAGCTTGGACGCCATCACGATCGCACCCTGGCCTCAGTCCGCTCGACCTCGCGCACGTGCTGGCGGATCGTGACCTCAAGCTCCTTGGAGGTGAACGGCAGGCCGCGCACCCGGTTGTAGCCACGGGCATCGACAAGGTATTGAGCCCGCAGCAGGAGGCTGAGCTGGCCCATGTTCATCTCAGGCACGAGCACCCGGTCGAACTGTCGCAGCACCTCGCCGGTGTTCGACGGGAACGGATTGAGGTGCCGCAAGTGCGCCCGGGCCACCGGCAGACCCTTGTCGCGAACCCGCCGCACCGCCACGCGGATCGGCCCATACGTCGAGCCCCAGCCGATCACCAGCACCCTGGGACGCTGCCCGATGTCCACCTCACCCCAGTCGAGGTGGAGCGGTGGGATGTCGTGGGCGATGCCGGCGACCTTCGCGGTCCGCAGCTCGGTCATCCGCTGGTGGTTGTCGGGGTCGTACGAGACGTTCCCGGTCCCGTCGGCCTTCTCGAGCCCGCCGATGCGGTGCTCGAGGCCGGGCGTGCCGGGGATGGCCCAGGGGCGGGCAAGGGTGACCTCGTCGCGCACGAAGGGCCAGTACGCCCCGTCGTGGTTCGGCTCGCGCTGGAACTGGACGAGCTTTGAGAGGTCGGGCAGGTCACAGACCCGCGGGATACGCCACGGCTCGGCGCCGTTGGCCAGGTAGCCGTCTGACAGCAGCAGCACCGGCGTGCGGTACTTGATCGCGATGCGCGCGGCCTCGATCGCGGCGTCGAAGCAGTCAGCCGCCGTGGCAGGCGCGACGATCGGGACGGGTGTGTCGCCGTTGCGCCCGAACATGGCCTGCAGGAGGTCGGACTGCTCGGTCTTCGTCGGCATCCCGGTTGAGGGGCCGGCGCGCTGGATGTCGATGACGATCAGCGGCAGCTCGACGGACAGCGCCAAGCCGATCGCCTCGGTCTTGAGCGCCAGGCCGGGACCGGAGGTCGTCGTCACGCCGAGGCTGCCGGCGAACGACGCCCCCAGCGCGGCGCAGATGCCGGCGATCTCGTCCTCGGCCTGCATCGTGCGGATGCCGAACTGCTTGTGCCGGGACAGCTCGTGGAGGATGTCCGAGGCCGGCGTGATCGGGTAGCTGCCCAGGAACAGCGTCAGGCCCGATCGGTCGGAGGCCGCGATCAGCCCGTAGGCGAGCGCGAGGTTGCCGGTGATCTGCCGGTAGCGGCCATGGGGAAGGTGCGCCGGCTCCACCTCGTACGTATGCGCGAAGACCTCAGTGGTCTCACCGAACGCCCAGCCCGCCTTGAAGGCGGCGACGTTTGCCTCGGCGATCGCGGGCCGGCTCGCGAACTTCTCGCGCAGCCACTCGACCGTCGGCCCGGTCGGCCGCGAGTACATGAAGGACATGAGGCCCAGCGCGAACATATTCTTCGCCCGCTGCTTGTCCTTCGACGACAGGTCGTGGCCCTCCAGCGCCCCGACCGCCATCTGCGTGATCGGGACCTTGAAGATCTGATAGCCGTCGAGGCTGCCGTCGTCGAGCGGGTTGCGTTCGTAGCCGGCCTTCTTCAGGTTCGCCCTGGTGAACGCGTCGGTGTTCACGACGAGGATCCCGCCGGGCTCGAGATCGCCGACGTTCGTCTTCAGCGCCGCCGGGTTCATCGCCACCAGCACGTCCGGCGCGTCGCCCGGCGTGAGGATGTCGTGGTCCGCGAAGTGCAGCTGGAAGCCCGACACGCCGGGAAGGGAGCCCGCGGGCGCCCGGATCTCCGCGGGGAAGTCCGGCAGCGTGGCGACGTCGTTGCCGATCCTGACGGTCGCGTTGGTGAAGCGATCGCCGGTCAGCTGCATGCCGTCGCCGGAGTCGCCCGCAAAGCGGATGGTGACGTGGTCCAGCCGCTGCCGAGATTTGGCGGTCATGGTGTGATCTCTCCTGCCTTGGGAGAGCGCCGAAGATCGCGAAGGCAACCGCGCTCGGCCATCTGACCTGCAACGCTGCGCCTTTGGCGGCCGTCTTTGCTCTTGTTCGGCACCTCAAGCTAGGTCACCGCCCGAGCGGGCGGGGTGATACTGGCCACGATGACACGACTGTACCTCGACCATGCCTCGGCACCCCCGGTCAATTTCGCTGCACAAACCGTATATACCCAAGTCTCAGACCAATTCTTCGCCGATCCAGCCCGCCGGCACCGCGAGGGCCGCGCCGCCCGGGATCTGCTGGAGCGGGCCAGGGGTGTGGTTGCGCACACCCTGGGCGGCGCGGCGGACAGGTGCCTGTTCACGTCGTGCGGGACGGAGGCGATCCACCTCGCGATCCGCGGCACGGCCCGCGCGAACCGGACCCGGCCCGCGCGGGTGATCTCAGCCGCGGTCGAGCACTCCGCGGCGCTCGCCGCCGCTGACCAGAGCGGCTGCACGCATGTGCGGGTGCCCGTGGACCGCGTGGGCCGCGTCGACCTCGACGCGCTGCGGGACGCGCTGCGTGGGGGCGCCCTGCTGGTCAGCCTGCAGCACGCCAACCACGAGGTGGGGACCGTCCAGCCGGTGCGTGAGGCGGCGGCGCTGTGCCGCGAGGTGGACGCATTCCTCCACGTCGACGCCTGCCAGACCGTGGGACGGCTGCCGGTGGACCTGGGCGACCTGGGCGCTGACTTCCTGTCATGGTCGGCGGCGAAGTTCGGCGGCGGGCGCGGCTGCGGGGGCCTGCTGTGGTCGGCGCGAGCGCGGTTCGTCGCGCTGCTGTCGGGCGACGAGCGAGAGCACCGGCGGCGCGCCGGGCTTGAGCACCTGCCCGGCGTGATCGCGGCGGCGGAGACGCTGCTCTCGTTGCGGCCCAGCGACCCCAGTGGGCCGGCAGCCGTGGAGGCCAGTCGCGCGGACGCCCTCCGGCGGCGGCTGCGAGCGCGGCTCGCGGAGTTGGGGGACCTGGAGGTTCACGGCCCCGAGGACGGGACGCTCCCCCACCTCGTCGCCGCCTCAGCGCTGTACGTCGAGGGCCAAGCCCTGGTCGACGAACTCGACCGCGCCGGCTTCGCTGTCCATTCCGGCTCCTCCTGCGCCACCACCTCCGGCGAGCCCTCCCACGTCCTCGTCGCCATGGGCGCGCTGACCCACGGCCACATCCGCGCCTCGTTCGGGCCCGACGCCACCGCAACGACGCTGGACGCGTTCACCGACGCGCTCGCACAAGCCGTCCAAAGCCTGCGCGCCCACATAGAGTGGCGCGCGTGACCGAGCCGCTGGTCGTGGACTCGCTGGGCAAGTCGTGCCCTCTGCCTGTCATCGAGTTGGCGAAGGCGGTGCGCACGGTCGCAGTGGGGGCCGAGGTGCTCCTGCTGGCCGACGATCCGGGCGCCAAGGTCGACATCCCCGTGTGGTGCCGGATAAAGCGCCAGCAGCTGGTCGAAGTGTCTCAGGACGACGACGCCTGGTCGTTTCTCGTGCGCCGTGCCCAGTGAGAGCGTCTTCGCGCGTGTTTGAGAAGTGGCCTGAAGGTTCGCGTCTCGTCGGGTTCCGCTCACGAAGAGCCTTTTAGG
>JBOGEA010000250.1:0-8783 GCA_050743205.1 Egibacteraceae bacterium
GCGGAATTCCGCCGCGATCCAGCACACAACCGCAGTTAACTCCTGCGCGCTGCCGCCCCTCCCGTCCATGACTCGTCTGGCTGGGGCGAAGCCCCGCTGGCGTGTAGAGGGACGGGTCGTCGCCGTCGAGCAGCGCGTCGGCCAGCGTGGCCGCGTTCATCATCTCGACGGCGACGCGTCGTCCGTCGGGCAGGACCCGCCTGGCGACGGTGGTGCGGTCCGGTCCGTACTGGTCGGCCAGACGGGCGAGGGCGGCGACGCTCGCGCCGACCGTCGCACGCTCGACGGCGGACAGCAGCGTCCACCACTGCCCCCAGCCGAGCGCAGCGGCGTCATCCTCCAGCGTCATCGGTAGTCACATCCTCTCTTCGGCGTCGAGTCCTCAGGCTGGCTTGCCGCGTCGCATGGCGCGGTAGTGGGTGTTGCACAGCCCCTGCGCAGGCCGGTCTTGGTTGCGGGCGAGAAGGGGGAGACGCGCGGGGCCCCCGGCGGGCTTCGGGAGCCCCGGCGTCAGGGCGTCGGCGGTGGGCCCTCCGCCCGGGGAGTGGAGGGTGGGGGGGCCGCCGCGCCCAGGCCTCGTCATGATGTCCGCGGGGGCCGCGCTGTCGGGCAGGCCCAGAACGGCGTCGGCCAAGTCCGCGCCCCGCCGCTCCAGCCTGACGATCGCCCGCTGCTGAATCCACACGACCGCGAGCGCGCTCATGCTCGTGGCGATGAGCATGAGCGTGGGATCGTGGCGTCATCCATGGCGTGTCTCCGGATGGGTGGGCGCGGTCGGGGAGGCTGGGGAGTCCACGGCCGCCGGCGGCGCGGGCGGCGCCCCGTCCCCGTCCCGGACTGTGGCGTCTCGCGGCGAGGTCGCGCGGGCGACGCGGGCTTGGCAGCAGTCCTTGCACGGCTGCGCCGCCAGTCGCCGACCGCCAGCGGGCCGCGGACAACAAAAAAGTCGGCGGCGGCCTTTTGCCTGTTGCAGTCTGTGCAGATGATGTGACCGTCGGTCATGGGTTCGGCCTGTCGCCGCTCTGGGGGGTCCAGCGGGCGCGGAGGCCCCAGCGGCGCTCGGCTAGGAACGCGACGGTCCAACGCTCGCGGCAGGCGGGGCAGACGACCGGGTGGTCGGTGAGGGGGGCGAGGTCGCGGCCGGCGCGGGCCAGCCCGATCACGGCGTGCGGGCAGCAGGGCGGGGTGAGGACGATCCGTCGGCTGGTGACGCGGACCTCGCTCGCGCCGTTGGCGGTCATGGCCGGGCGCTCTGGTCGGGCTGGCCGGTCTCGGGCTGGTCGGCCCAGCAGGCCCACAACTCGACGTCGGGGTCGCCGAGGAACGCGACGTGCCAGCGGGCCCGGCAGGCGTGGCAGGTGATGTGGAGGACGAGCGGGAGGTCGCCGATGTGGCGGGCGATGACGAGCGGCGCGCACGCGCAGGGCGGGTTGAGGGTCCAGCGGTCGACGGCGATGCGGACCCGCAGCGACGACAGGCCGCTCCCGATGATCGGGACGGGCGTGGCCGGCGGCGGTCCGGCGGGCGCGGGCTGCCAGTTGCCCGGGGGCGGGCCGGTCTCGGCCGCGAGCGTCGCGGCGACGTCGCGGATCGTCTGGGCGGCGTCGATGACGTCGGGCGGGGGGCCGGGCTGGCCGTCGGGGCGGCGCAGCCGGGCGGCCGCGTGTCGGATCCGGTCGGCGAGACGGGCCAGGTCGACGCTGTCGAGCCGGTCGCTGATGCGGGGCAGGTCGGCGAGGCGGTCGGCGAGGGCGGTCAGGTGGGTGTCGGCGGTATCGAGGCGGCTGAGGGCCTGCCGGTCGGCGTAGGGGTCGGCGGCGGCGTAGAGATGCCAGTCGGCGGCGGCGTTCTGGCGCGGTCGGCGAGGATCTCGGCGTCGCGGGCGACGATCGCGGCTGAGCGCTGGTCGGCGGCCGGGGCGGGCCCGCTCATCGCCGGCCGCCGACGTCGTCGGGCTGGGCGTCATCGTCGGGCTGGGCGGTGCCGTCACCGCGTCGCGTCGCGCGGGCGCGCTGTCGGGCGCGCCGCAGGCCGCGCCGCTCGTCCTCGCCCATGCCGCCCCACACGCCGTGAGGCTCCCGGGTGTACAGCGCCCACTCGAGGCAGATCGCCTTGACGGGGCAGACCGCGCACACCTGTTTCGCGCGGTCGGCCTGCTCCAGCGCGGTCCCGGTCGTGCCGATCGGGAAGAAGAGCTCGGGGTCCTCGTCCAGGCAGGCGGCGCGGTCACGCCAGCCGGTCGGCTGCTGACGCTGGTCTTGGCTCATAGCCGTTGACGGTAAGCCCGCCGGCCCGTCGGATTCCGCACAACCGTGTGGGCTTGCTCGGCGCGGTCAGCGGGCCGGGCGCCACCAGGCGGCTCGCTCGCCGAGCGGCATTGGCGGGAACCGGACCGTCCAAACGCGCTCACAGGTCGGGTAGGCGACCTGGACCCGCGCCGCCGTCGCCCGCTGGCCGGTCAGCCGGATCGGGCGGCGTGTGTGGCATGGCGGCCAGATGACCCGCGCGCCGTCGCCGGTGACCATCGGCCCCCGCCGCTGGCCGCTGTGGCGGCCCCCGTCTCCCCCATGGGCTCCCCCCAGCGCTCCCGCGGTTCCGCCCGTATCCCCTATGGGGACGGCAAACACCGACGCGCGCTTCGATCCGCACAACTGTGTGGGTTCGGCGGCGGATCCGGTTACGCGGCGCGCCGTAGGGTCGCGGCGCGTAGAGGAAGGTTG
Organism: Egibacteraceae bacterium; assembly: GCA_050743205.1. Lineage (GTDB taxonomy): Bacteria > Actinomycetota > Nitriliruptoria > Euzebyales > Egibacteraceae > JBOGED01. Next base: position 2,721 of record JBOGEA010000250.1, read on the forward strand.
ACAGCCCGCCAAGTGGGGGGCTAGAACATCCCCGGTCCGTATGCTGGAAGATGTCGGTGACATTCTGGTACGGTCTTCCACCGCACGGACTGGTCGGCGGAGATCCCGCCAGACCGCGTCCGGCCACGTGGGGGGCACTGGATCGCAGATGACGAGCGCGGCGACTCGGTCCGCACCGATAGACGAACTGACCTGCGCGAGGAGAACGTGCGGTTACGAACGGCGATCCGGGCCGCCGTTGCCGTCCTGACGCCGGCCGGCGACAGCCCGCCGTCGCCGGCCGGCGAATTGGCGGTAGAGCCGCATGAGGGTCTCCCGCTCGTCGAGTGACAGCAGCGGGTCGGTCGCGAGCAGGTCCACGATCATCATCGAGCGGCCGTCGAGCCGGTCCCGCTCGGCCGGGCTGAGCGTCCCGGCCTCAAGCCGCAGGCTCGCGACGGCGCAGCCGAGGCCGCGCGCGATCAGCGCGAGCGTCTCGCTGGTGAGCGCCCGCTCGTGTCTGAGCACGGCGTGGATCCGCCGGTATTTGGCGCCCGCAGCGAGCAGACGAGCGCGGCCGACGCCGTCGGTGCCGACCACGATGGAGCAGCTGGGTCAGGCGCTGGGGTGCAGCCGCCGGCAGCTCCACTATCTGCTGTGAGGCGAGCAGGCGTGCTCGCTGGAGCAGATGGGCAGGATCGCGGTGGCGCTGCGGATCGCGCCTGAGGTCATCGCGAATCTGGAACCGGCCGGCCGCAAGGCGGAGGCGGTCGCGTCGTGACCGCTGACGGCGCTGAGGGGGGATCGTCGGTATCGTCGCCGCCGGGCAGCCCGGCCGCGGTCCGTGCGGGCTGCCTGTGCCCTGTCTTGGACAACTCCCATGGGCGGGGGCTGCTCTCGCTGGACGGCGAGACGGTGTATTGGGTGAGCGGCGACTGCCGGTTGCATGGGCTGCGCGAGTGGGCGGGTGCGGCCGATGGGTAGCCGGTCAGCCGCCGATGTCGGCCGATCAGTTGCCGATCAGTTCCCGGCCGGGTCAGCCGGAGACGGTCGTCCAGCCCCCGCAGCTGGTCTGGAACGCGGCGTCGGACTCGGCGATCTGGACGACGGCGGGGCCGCCCTCGTTGCCGCCGTTGGCGATGATGTCGCCGAACTCGCCGGACAGTCCGGACAAGCGCGCCCAGTAGCAGCTTTGGGGGCTGCGCCAGGTGCCCGGTTGGATGTCGGCGCCGACCTCGTAGGTTCCCGGGCCGTCGATCTGGGTCGCGGGTCCGGCCGGGGCGGGCGGGACGGTCGGGGCGGCGCTTTCGGGGGCCGGCTGGGCGGTCGGGGTCCGGCCGGACCCGCTGGGGACGCAGGCGGCGAGCAGGAGCGTGGCCGCCACGATCGCCGCGCTGACGGCTCGCGCGCCGCCCGTCTGTCGGTTGTGTTGCTGGTCTTTCATCCGGTTCCCCCTCGGTTCTGTCGCCAGCAGGCGGCCTCAAATGGCGTGGTCGATGTCTCAGCGGGCGATAGGTCGCGGACCTTGGCGGCGTACGCCCGCCGTGTGGCGGCGCTGGTGAGCCGCTGCTCGCTGCCGGCGTAGCTCAGCGCGAACACGCCGATGTGGTCAGCGTCGTCCCCGAGCCCGTCCGCCCAGCGTCACGCCGACGCCTCGTCAGGCCACTGGTAGACCGACACGGTGTCTGTGGTGATGAGCTGGACGCAGCCGGCGTCGTCGCACGAGTGGGTGTTGTCGCGGCTGTTGGGTGTTGGGTAGAGCGCGTTGATCTCCTCGACCACGTCGGCGGCGGTGAGACCTCTTGGGCCGCATCCGATGGTCAGGACGGCCAGCAGCGCTCCGGCCGCGAGCAGCCTCGCGACGTGCCGTGTTGTGGTTGGCATCTGGCGTGTCCTCTGGGTCAGACGCGGACGCCCAGCCGGCCCGCGAGGTCGCGCAGCCCGGGCGTGGCGGACTTGCGCTCCCGCTTCAAGCACACCCGCACGAGATCGTGCGCCTTCACGCTGTAACGGACCTCCTCCGGTCCGTGACGCTCAGCATCAAGCAGCATGGCGACCGTCGCGGGGTCATCGTGGCGCAGCGAATAGGCGTGCGCCACATGAATGCAGACGTCAGCGCGTCGCTCCGGGCTTGCCAGCTCATCGATGTCGAGCCGCCCAGCGACCCTCACCGCCTCACTTGGGTCTCCCAGCTCCAACGCGACCACCGCCTCCATCGCGCTGACGTTGGCCGGGCCGAACGCCGCCCAGTAGGGCTTGGGCCCAGGCCCGACCCGCTCGGCGGCGACGCCGGCGTCGCGAAGAACCCGGTACGCGTGACCCGCGTCCGACCTGCGGGCGGCGATGACAGCCTCGAAGAGTTTCTTGGAGCCCCACAGCGTCCAAGCCGCAAGTCCGGATGCAGCGGTGGGCGCGAGACGGTCGGCGGCGTTCGAGCAGACGGCGCCGGCCTCGTCGACCATCCCCTGCCGCAGAAGCGCGAACATGATGAGGCTCTCGGAGACGGAGACCATGTAATCGTCGCCAGACCGCTGCGCGGCGGCGATCGCGCGGTCAGCGGCGATCCACGACAGCTCGACCTCACCGACGGTGCGAAGGACGGCCGCGGCCACCTGGTACGTCCCCGCGAGGCACCACCAGTCGTCGGGGAGGTCACGGACCGCGGCGGCGCGGGCGTCGGTGAGCAGCTGTGGCACGCCAACGGCGAGGCTCTCATAGCGTCCGGCGTGGCGGCGTCGTTTCGCGTCTTCGAGTTCGGCGCGCAGCTCAGCGGCTGGTCGAGGCTCGAGGTCGGGGGGGTCGACCGCGAGCAGGGCGCGGCGGAGCGCGGGGATGCCGTTGGGGGGGTCGTGTGGGCCGCCGCCGTTGGGGGGCAGTTTGAACGGCTGGCCCAGGAGATCGCCGACTTCGATTTTGAGGATGTTGGCGATCGCGATGAGGACTGGCGCTCGGTCGCACACCCGCTCGCCCGCCTCGACTTTTTCCAGCCAACTGGTCGAGCGGCCGGCCAGCTCCGCGAGGGTCCGCTGGCTCATGCCGCGTCGTTTGCGCCAGTAGCGGATCCGCTGCCCGACGCCCATGTCATCGTTCATCGGTGCCCCCTCCGATCAGACGGTGATGCCCAACCGCTCGGCGAGGTCGCGCAGTCCTGGGGTAACGGACTTGCGCTCCCGTTTCAAGAGCACGTTCACCAGCTCGTGCACCTCGAACCGGTAGCGGACGACCTCTGGAGCGTGCGTCTCAGCCGTCAACAGCAGCCGGACCGCGGCGTCGTCCTTGTGTCGCAATGCCTGGGCTGCCGCCGAGTCGAGAAAGAACCGCGCGCGACGCCACTTCGTTGGCATCTCCTCGACTTCGACGCGCTCAGCGATCCGCAGCGCCTCGACCGGGTCTCCCGCCTCCAAAGCCACCCCGGCCTCGTTCGCGCCGACGCTGGCGGGCCCGAACGCCTGCCAGTAGTCGTTGCGGCCCGACCCGACCCGCTCCGCAGCGGCACGGGCGTCGCGCAGCAGACGCCAGGCTGCGGCCGTGTCGCCGGAGCGGTTGACCGCGTCGGCTGCGACCAGCCGCAGCGCGCCCCAGACCGACCAGCCCGCCCGCGAGGTTTCCGGTGTGGGCGCGATCGCGTCGGCCGCGTCGGAGCAGACCGCTCCCGCGTCGTCGAGCAGCCCTTGGCGCATGAGCGCGTTGGCGATCCAGCGGTGGCCAACGGCTGTCATGAGGGGGTCGCCGGACTGTTGCGCGGCGCTGACGGCCCGGTCAGCGCACGTCAGTTGCAGGTCCAACTCGCGCAGGGTGTGCGCGAGTCCCGCCGCCGCCTGGTAGGCGCCGGCGAGGCACCACCAGCTACCCGCCACGTCATGCTCGACAGCGACACGGCTGGTCAGCAGCAGATCGGGCAGGATGAGCGCCAGGCCGTTGTAGGAGCCGTTTCCCTCCAGCAGCAGCGCCTGTTCGACCGCTGCGCGCAGGCTGGCGCTGTCAGGGGGCTCGCGGTCGGGGAGGCGGACCGTGAACAGCGCATGTCGGATGGCGGGCACGCCGCGCGGCGGAGTCAGGCTGGCGGCTCCGTTAGGTGGCAGTTTGAACTCAGGGAGCAGATCCTTCGGCTCGACCCTGAGGACGTTGGCGATTCGGACGATGTCGCCAGCCTGACTGCATACCCGCTCGCCCCGCTCGACTTTTTCCAGCCAGCTCTCGGAACGGCCAGCGCGTTCCGCGAGGACGGCTTGGCTGATGCCGCGCCGTTTGCGCCAGTAGCGGATCCGCTTGCCGACGCCCATGTCATCGTTCATCGCAGCCCCCTCCGGTCAGACGGTGACGCCCAACCGCTCGGCGAGGTCACGCAACCCCGGCGTCAAGGTCTTGCATTCCCGTTTGAGGCACACCCGGACGATCTCACGCGCCTTGACGCTGTAGCGGACGATCTCCGGCGAGTACGCGTCCGCCTTCGCCAGCTCGCCGACCGCGCATGCGTCGTTGCGCCGCAACGAGTGCGCGTGCGCCACGTCGATCGAGACGTCAGCCTGCCGCGACATGCTTGGCAGCTCCTCGAAATCGATGGTGCCGGCCACTCGCAGCGCCTCGACCGGATCACCCAGCTCGAGCGCCACGGCGACCTCGTGAGCGCCGACGTTGGCGGGCCCAAAGCACTCCCAGTAGTCGTTGCGGCCGGGGCCGACATGCCCGGCGGCGACACGGGCGTCGCGCAGCAGACGCCATGCTTGGGCAGAGTCGGCCTTGCGCGCGGCGACCACCGCCTCCGTGAGGCGCAACGAGCCCCACATCGACCAGCCCTCGACACGAGTCGCGACGGTGGGCGCGATCGCGTCGGCCGCGTCAGACGCGATCGCGCCGCTGTCATCGAGCCACCCCTCACCCATTCGCGCGAGCGCCAGTCGTCGCTGGGCAGTGGCCATCAGCCACGCGTCGTCAGAGCGCGAGGCCGCGTTGACCGCGCGGTCGGCAGCGAGGAGCGCCAGGTCACGCTCGCCGATCCGGCGCAGCAGCCCGGAAGCCATCTGGTAGAGCCGCGCAAGTCCCCACCAGGCGCGTGGCACCTCATGCGCAGCGGCGGCGCGGCCCGCGCTGAGGACCTCTGGGAGAACAAGCGCGCGCGCCTCGAACGACCCCCTGGCTACGAGCGCGCCCACGCCGTCGATCCGGGCGTTGAGGTCAGCAGCGGTGGGGGGCTCCAGGTCCGGCGGGATCAGGAGCGCGCGCCGCAGCGCGTGGATGCCTTTGGGCGGGTCGTGCGGTGCGCCGCCGTTGGGTGGCAGCTCGACGCCGCCGATCAGGTCACCTAAGCTGATCTTGAGGACGTTGGCGATGGCGAGGAGGACCGGCACTCGGTCGGCGATGCGATCGCCTGCCTCGACCTTCTGCAGCCAGCTCTCAGAACGGCCGGCGAGTTCGGCCAATGTGCGCTGGCTGAGTTGACGGCGTTTGCGCCACCAGCGGATCCGCTCGCCGACGCTGGCGGGAGATTGGTCCATGATCCCAAAGCCGCCTTCGGGGGTTCGGGTCCTGGTCCCGGAGGCGGCGACCTCGCGGGACCAATGAGTTGCGCTCGTACGAGTTTAGCGGGACGCATCAGTGTTCGTCACGCACCGGCGGGCCCGCCCGCGCTGGATGACCGAGAGTCAACTTCCCAAGGCGCGGCAATCCCCTCAACCAGCGCGGTCAACGCGGCCTTCAGGTCGTCTGGCAGCCGACCACCAGCCTGCCCCGCCACTCGCGGCTCACCTCCACTCCCAGCCGCGCGACCCTGCCCACGGCGGCGCAGCCATACTTGACGGGGAAGGCCACCGCCTCAGCGAGGGCGGCACCCACCACCCGGCGGGGTGCGACAAAATAGAGGGACCGCATAAATGATGAAGGCGGTTCTGTGATGACTTGGCCCCACCAGGTGGGTCAAGTCTCCACCAGAGCCATGGGCCGCCGGATCGAGGTGGGCGGGAGGAGCTCAGCGGGCTGCGGCGGGCTCCCTCAGGCGGGCTCGACGTTGACGAGGAAGCCCTTGAACTCGGGCGTCCGCACGTTCGCGTCGCCGATGTAGGGCGTCAGGACGTTCGCGAGGTTCGA
>JBOGEA010000251.1:0-8738 GCA_050743205.1 Egibacteraceae bacterium
GTTCAGGCGGCCAGGGGCCGGGGGAGTCCCCGAACACAAGGGCCGCCTGAACCGCGACCGCACCAACCTCCCCCACCCACCCACCCTTGACGGAAGAGCGGAACCCGACGAGGCGCGACCCCTTACGACAGTTCTCAGACACGCTCTGAGTGCGCGGGAGGCCTAGCCTGGAGTCATGGCGCTGTACCGCGAGCAGGGGATCGTGCTGCGCACCTACAAGCTCGGCGAGACCGACCGGATCGTGCACCTGCTCACCCAAGGGCAGGGCAAGGTCCGCGCGGTCGCGAAGGGTGTGCGCCGGCCTGGCTCGAAGCTCGGCGGGCGGCTGGAGCCGTTCAGCCATGTGGACCTGCTGCTGCACCAGGGCCGGGACCTCGACATCGTGAGCCAAGCGGAGCTGATCAACCCGTTCGCCCAGGTCCGCGACGACTGGGTGCGGTCGGTGTGCGCGTCGGCGATGGTCGAGGCCGCCGACCAGCTCGCCCAGCCTGGACAGCGGTCGAACCCGCTGTTCCTGCTGCTGCTCGACGGCCTGCGAGCGCTCGCCGGCGCACCCCGCCATCCCGCGCTCGTGCTCGACGCGTACCTGCTGCGCCTGGCCACCGTCGCCGGGTACGCACCGAGCCTCGACGCGTGCGCCTCGTGCGGCCTTCCGGGCGCCCACCCGGTGTTCTCCATCCAGGCGGGCGGTGCGCTGTGCCGCACCTGCGCGCCCGGCGACGCGCGTCCCCTGGACCCGCTGGCGCGGGCGCTGCTCGGCATGTTGGCGGGCGCGGGTTGGGCTGATCTCGCCGAGGCCGACGCGGCGTCCCGCGCCCGGCGCATCGCGGGGACGCTTGTGCACAGCTTCTTGACCTATCATTTGGGCCGGCCGCTGCGGGCCTGGGATCTGGTGCCCCGATGAGTGACCTCTCTTTCCGCAATCGCCCTTCTCCCGCCGCGCGGGCCGCCGACAGCGGGGTCACAGACGACCAGGGGCGGCTGCCGGCCCATGTCGGCGTGATCATGGACGGCAACGGCCGCTGGGCCGGGGCGCGCGGGCTGCCGCGCAACGCCGGCCACACCGCGGGCGAGCAGGCGCTGCTCGACACGGTCGAGGGCGCGCTGGACCTGGGATTGCGCTACCTCACGGTCTACGCCTTCTCGACCGAGAACTGGAAGCGGCCGCCCTCCGAGGTCGGCTTCCTGATGAACTTCAACCGGGACCTGCTCCTGCGCCGCGTCGACGAGCTGGACGAGCGCGGGGTGCGTGTCCGCTTCGTCGGCCGTCGCGGCCGGCCGGTGCCCCGCCGGCTGGTCGAGATGATGGAGCGGACCGAGGCGCGCACCGCCCGCCACCGCCGGCTGACGCTGCAGGTGGCGTTCAACTACGGCGGCCGCGCCGAGCTGGTGGACGCCGCCCGCCGTGTCGCCGCTGACGTCGCCGCCGGCCGGCTCGACCCTGGGCGGGTGACCGAGCGGTCACTGCAGACCCGCCTCTACTCACCCGACGCCCCCGACGTCGATCTGCTCGTCCGGACGTCGGGCGAGCAGCGCCTGTCGAACTTCCTGCTCTGGGAGGCCGCCTACGCCGAGCTGGTCTTCACCGACGTGCTGTGGCCCGATTTCCGCCGCGAGCACCTCAAGGCCGCCGTCGCCGAGTACCAGCGCCGCACCCGCCGCTTCGGCAAAGTCTGAGTCAGCGGAGGTCCGCCTCCGTCACGACCAGCGGCCAGGCGCCCTTGTCGGGTCCCTTGACCGCGCGGAAGTCGCGGAAGTCGAACGTGAAAACCGGGTCCCCGCGCTGTTCGGCCAGCGCCATCACGACGGCATCGACAAGGCCGAGGTCCAAGGCTGGATATGCCGCGTCGATCATGACCGCCCGGCTCATGAGTGCTTCGGTGAGTGGGACACGAGGGTGAGCCCCCGCTGCGAGTGCCCGTAAGAACGCTCTTCCTGCCTCTGGACCGATGCGCCGACGGGCAAGGAGATCAACCTCGACGGCGACCGGATCAGGCACCACAGCTCTGCTCGCCGCATCACGGAGGATGCGGACTGCCAGGTTGTGATTGGGGTCCGAGCGGCTAAGTGGCTCCTTCCGTAAATACGTTGCGCATCGAGGGCCGCCCTGCGCCCTGCTCGCAAGGCGCGCTGAGCGCGCATAGCCTCCAGGCCCTATGTAAGCGAGGCGCAACGCCGCGAGCGCCGGGCGTGGGATGGTCGTCCGAATGCCAACGGATTTACGGAAGGGGCCACTAAGCGCTGCGACCAGCGGGCCAGTGTCGCAGATCATCCCACCCCTCAGCGGCAAGTTCATCGAGGTACTCCTCTGTACGGACCGAAAGATCGCTGGGGCCCTCCCCGACGCCTTCGTAGGGCAGAGTTCGATCACAGGTCGCCTTCTCCAACAGAAAGACAACCGCGGCGTTGTAGCTCGTCTCTCGCTCCTTTGCGATGCCGGCGACGACTCCGTCCAGATACTCCGTCAGTGAGATGGTTCGGCGTGGCATTTCCTCACCTCTATTGAGCCAGGGTAGGGCCATCACCTTACCCGCATCAGGCCAGGGGGGTGAGGAACTGGCGCACGGGGGGCGCAGTCGTCGCCACGGGCGCGGCGGCGGGCTTGGATTGCGGCGGTGTCGAGGGCTGGGCGGCAGGGATCAGTCCGGGGGCGGCGGGATCGTCGCGGGGAAGAGCAGGTCGATGAACCGCTCCGCCGTGGGCTGCGGTTCGTGGTTGGCCAGCCCTGGGCGTTCGTTGGCCTCGATGAACACGTGCTCGGCGGCCTCGACGCAAGCCACGATCAGATCCAATCCGACAACCGGGATCTCCAGCGCTCGACTGGCCTGGACGCAGGCGGCGGCGAGGTCGGGGTGCAGGCGGTCGGTGACATCGTGGATGGTGCCGCCCGTGTGCAGGTTGGCGGTGCGGCGCACCGCCAAGTTCACACCGCTGCCGAGCACGTCGTCCAGGGCGTGGCCGGCGGCCTGGACGGTGTCCTCAGTGTGCTCGTCCATGGGCAGCCTCAGCTCCCCGTTGCTGCGGGCGCGGATGGCGATGTTCGAGGCCACGATCAGCTCGCGGATCGTGGAGCGGCCGTCGCCGGTCACCGTTGCCGGGCGGCGTATGGCCGCCGCCACCACCGCGTGGTCGATGACCACGACACGCAGGTCGTCGCCTGCGACGAACTCTTCGAGCAGCACCTGGGGACCGTGCGCCCGCGCCGCCCGCAGCGCCCGCGCCAGATGAGCGGCCGTGGTGACGCCGACCGTCACCCCTGTGCCTCCCTCGCCGCGGACCGGCTTGACCACCAGGGTGCCGATCTCGGCGAGGAACCACTCGTCACTGGCGTCGAAGCTGGCGAGCGTGGCGCGTGGCACCCGCAGCCCCGCGGCGGCCAGCACCCGGCGGGTGACGTGTTTGTCGTCGCAGCGGCTCATCGCGACGGCCGAGGTCAGCTCCGAAAGCGACCCTCGGATGAGCGTCGTCCGCCCCTGGTAGGCCAAGCGGAGGAAGCCGTACTCCTGGTCGACCACCTCGACGGCGATCCCCCGGGCGTGGGCCGCCTCCGCGATGATCGCGATATAGGGGTCGTCGAGTTTGGGCGGCTCCGTGACAGCGGGGTCCTCGGTCACGGGCTGATCCCGTGGATCTGCAGCCACAGCTCCAACAGCCCCAACTGCCACAGCTTGTTGCCGTTGAGCGGGGTCATCCGCGGCTCGGGCGAGGCGATGAGGCCCTCGACGTATGCCGAGTTGAACAGGCCGCGGGCTTTCGCCTCGGGCGCGCGCAGGGCGTCGACCACCACCTCCCGGTAGGGGCCTTTCAGATGCTCGAGTTCAGGGACGGGAAAGTCGCCTTTGGGCCGGTCGATGACCGCGTCCGGCACCAGCGTGCGGGCGGCGCGCTTGAGCACGCCCTTGCCGCCGTCGGCCACCTTCAGCGCGGTCGGGCAGGAGGCCGCCAGCTCGACCAGCTCGTGGTCGAGGAACGGCACGCGCGCCTCGAGCCCCCAGGCCATGGTCATGTTGTCGACCCGCTTGACCGGGTCGTCGACGAGCATGACGGTCGTGTCGAGCCGCAGCGCCTTGTCGGCGGCGGTCGGGGCTCCAGGACGGGCGAACGCCCGCTCGACGAACGCCCGGCTGGGGTCGTCCGCCAGCTGATGCTCGGGGGCGACGACCTCGCGCATCTGGGCGTGGCCACGGTCGAAGAACTGGCGAATGTAGGTGTCGATCCCGGCGTCCTCGGCGGCCATGGGTGGGTACCAGCGGTAGCCCGCGAAGACCTCGTCGGCGCCTTGGCCTGACTGCACGACCTTCCGGTGGGCGGCTACGTGCTGGCCGAGAAGGTAGAACGCGACGACGTCGTGGCTGGTCATCGGCTCGCTCATCGCCGAGATCGCGTCCGGCAGGACGGCGAGCACCTGGTCGCGGGACACCGGGATGCGATGGTGGTCGGTCTCGAAGGTGCGGGCGATCAGGTCCGAGTAGGCGAACTCGTTCCCCTCGCGCTCGCCCACCGTGTCGAAGCCCACCGAGAAGGTCGCCAGACCGCGCTGCCCGGCCTCGGCGAGGAGGGCGACGATGAAGCTGGAGTCCAGCCCTCCTGAGAGCAGGACGCCGACGGGCACGTGCGCCACGAGCCGGCGCCGCACCGCGCGCCGCAGCCCGTCGAGCACGGCGTCGACCCAGTCCTGGTCCGACCAGTCCGCGCGGTCGGACCGCCGCTCGAATGACACGTCCCAGTAGGTGCGCTGCCGCTCGGTCCCGTCGGGCTCGACGATCAGCACGGTCGCGGGGGGGAGCTTGCGCACGCCCGACAGGATGGTGCGCGGGGCGGGGACCACCGCATGCCAGGTCAGGTAGTGGTGCAGGGCCACCGGGTCGATCGAGGTGTCGACCTCACCCCCGGCCAGCAGCGCGGGGAGGCTTGAGGCGAAGCGCAGCCGCCCCGAAGACCGCGCCAGATAGAGCGGCTTGATGCCGAGCCGGTCGCGGCCGAGCGTCAGCCGGCCGGTGGCGTGCTCGACGAGCCCGAACGCGAACATCCCCATGCACCGCTGGAGGAACGACGGCCCGTGGGCGTGGAGGCCCTTGAGCAGCACCTCGGTGTCCGTGTCGGTGCGGAACCGGTGGCCGCCGGCCTGAAGCTCGGCCCGCAGCTCCTCGTAGTTGTAGATGAGCCCGTTGAAGACGATCGTCGCGCCCAGCTCGTCATCGGTCATGGGCTGGGCGCCCCGGTCCGACAGATCCAGAATGCTCAGGCGCCGATGTCCGAGCGCGACGGCGTCGCGCCTCCATGTGCCCTCGCCGTCGGGTCCCCGGTTGGCCAGGGCGGCGGTCATCCGCCGGACCGCCCCGAGGTCCGGTTCGCGGCCGTCGGTCCGCAGCTCACCGCATATGCCGCACATACCAGCCCATCCGTATCGATTTCACGGCGTGTCTCCGGCGGTCTCGGCGATCAACCGGTCGACCACGTCTTCCATGCGTCCCCGCCGGGCGAACACCTCGCGCTGCCGCTGCGAGGAGGTGCCGCGCCGCAGGACCTCCTCGGCCAGCGCCAGCGTCTCATCCCAGTCGCCCTCCTCCTCCAACGCGGGACGGACGTAGGCGAGTAGCTGGCGGATCCGGTCGGCCGCCGGCAGGGGCCGGCCGGCCTGGACGTCGATCAGCGTCGCGGTGAGGCCGAACCGCGCCGCCTGCCAGCTCGCCGACGTGAGCAGCTCCCAGCTGATCGACGGCGGCGGCTGCTCGCGCATGACCTCCTGGTGGCAGGTCCGGACGATGCCCCGGGCCAGCGCGGCCTGAAGCACGACATCGTCGAGCGTCGGGCAGGCATCCGCGATGCGGAACTCGAGCGTGCCGTGTTTGTCTGAAGGGCGCAGATCCCAGTACAGCATGCCGGCGTCGGCGATCGCGCCGGAGTCGATCAGGGTCTCGACGACCGCCGCATACGCCGCGCGGGACTCGTACCGCTGGGGTATGCCCGACGTCGGCCATCGACGCCACTGCTCGTAGCGGTAGCTCGCGTACCCGGTGTCCGCCCCGCTCCAGTACGGGGAGCTGGCCGACAGGGCGAGCAGGGCGGGCAGCCACGGGCGAGCCCGGTTCATGATCTGGATGGCCAACTCGTCGTCCTGGATGCCGACGTGGGTCTGGCAGCCGCAGATCAGCTGCTCGCGCGCGACGATCTGGTAGTCGTCCGCCATGAGCGCAAAACGCGCGGTGGCCGTGATCCGCTGCTCGGCCACATCGAGCATCGGCGCCATCCCCGCCGCCACGACGCTGCGCCCGACCTCGACCGCCGCGTCGATCACCTCGTGGCGCAGGCCCATCAGCTGGCTTCGCAGCTCGCCGAGCGTGCGGCACACGGCCGTACGCGTCTCGACCGTGGACCGCTGCAGCTCCGCGTCCACGCGCCCGTCCCACTCTCTGCGGGCGAGGATCAGCCCGGCGCCGGGGGTCAAACGCCGCGTGACGGGGTCGATGACGTGGAACTCCTCCTCGACCCCGATCGTGAACCGGCCGTCCGCCGTCCCCGCCTCGTCGGATACAGAGACGACGCTCCCCAATTGATCAACGTGAGAGGACACGAGAGTCAGCCTTTCGCCGTGACGCAGGGCGAGCGGGTGGGTCGCTCAGATACTGGGTGAACCAGCTCACCAACGCCGTGTCGACCGTGATGCGGTTGCGCACACGGCTGAAGCCGTGGCCTTCGTCGCCGAACAGCAGGTAGGCGACCGGGACCTGCCGGCGTCGCAGTGACCGCACCACCTGCTCGGCCTCGATCACCGGGACGTTCGTGTCGTTGGCGCCGTGCAGCACGATCGTCGGCACCCCGACCCGGTCCAACCGGTGGATCGGTGAGAGCGCGCGCAGCAGATCGACCTGCGTGTCAGGGTCACCGTACTTGCGCTTCGAGATCTCGGCCATCCACGGCTCGGTATTGGCGAAGAAGGTCTGGAAGTTGACCATGCCGTACAGGTTCGCCGCGACCGCGAAGCGTCCTGGGCAGGCCGCGAGCGCGGCCATGGTGAGATACCCGCCGTAGGAGCTGCCCATGATGCCGACGCGGCCCGGCTGTGCGACTCCCGCGTCGCCCAGCGCATTGACGCAGGCCTCGACGTCTCGTATCGCATTGAAACGCAGCGCCCCGTTGTCGAGGTTGACGAACGTCTTGCCGAAGCCGGTCGAACCCCGCACGTTCGGCGCGAACACCGCGATGCCAGCGGCCACAAGCGCCTGATAGAGGGGGCGGAAGCAGGGACGCTCCTGGCCTTCGGGTCCCCCGTGGAGATTCAAGACGACCGGGCCGGGCGCGGGGGCGTGGGGTGGACGGTACAGCCAGCCGGACAGCTCAAGGCCGTCATGCGCGGTGAAGCTGAGCGGCTCGGGGCGGACCAGCCGGTCCAGGTCGAGGCCGTGAGCGCCCCTGGGACCCGTGACCACGACCGGCGGCGCCTCCGCGCGCGCCCAGACCCACACGTCTGGGGGCGCTGTCGCCCCTGACAGCTCGACCGTGACGCGGCCTCCGTCCTGGGACACGTCGATCGCGCCCACCACCTCCCCCGCCAGCGGGGGACCGGGCAGCAGCTGGCCGGAGGCGACGTCGAAGAGGCTCAGCTCGCTGCGGCCGCCCACGTTCCAGACCACCGCCGCGACGCTGCCGTCGCCGGCCAGCTCGAACGTTTCCAGCTCGACCCCGTCGACAGCCGCCACCACCTCGAGGGAGCCCGGCGTCCCGCATGGACCGAGCCGGATCCGGGCAAGCGCCGCATGCTCTCGGTCGTGGTTGGAGGCCAGGTAGAGGTCGCGACCGTCGGGCGTGAAGCGGGCGATGGGAAAGCCGCCTGGGGGATCATGGGGGGTGAGCAGGATCTCCTCGCCCGTTGCCAGATCCGCGAGGAACAGGTCCTCGTCGCCCCGGTAATGGACCCGCCGCAGGATCCCGCGACGGCGGTCGTGGGAGACGTCGAGCAGCTCCACGAACGGCCGGCCCTCGGCTACCAGCCGATGCTCGCCGCTGGCCACCTCGACCAGATAGGCGTCGAGCCGGTCGGCCCGACGCCGGTTGGAGGTCACCGCCACCGCGCCGCCGTCACGCGTCCACCGGCCGAGCCGGTTGTGCTCCGATCCACCGTCCGTGAGCCGCCGCAGACCTGTGCCGTCCGGCCGCGCGACGTACACCTGCCGGTTCATGCCGCCGCCCGGGGCGAGCAGGAACGCCAGCAGACCTCCCGCGGGCGACCAGGAGACGCACGCAGCCGGATGGTTGACATCGGCCACGAGCTGAGGCCGGCCGACTCGCGTATCCACGGTCCACACCTGGGGCACGCCCATACGATCGGACACGAAGGCGACGTGGCGCGCGTCCGGCGACAGGCTCGGCGACCAGCAGCCCCCGACCCGAGCCATCCTCCGGACCAGCTCCAACGGGTCGGCACACGCTCGCGCGAGGTCGTCAACCACAGCCGTCATCGCCTTCAAATGGTATGGACGGACTGTTACGAGCAGGAAAACGGTCGCGCACGGTTGTGTTGCCCCCCGGCCGTCACCCCTCATCCCTGAACGTCAGGTGAGGGGTGAGGAGTTGGTCCACGGGGGCGTAGTCGTCGGTGAGGACGGGGGCGCCGGCGACGAACGCGTCGAGGGCGGCGTCGCCTGAGGCCACCAGGTCATCGTCGCCGCGGGCGCGGTTGCGGGCCTGGATGGCGGCGATGTCGAGGGGGGCGTCGGAGGCGACGATGACGAAGTTGC
>JBOGEA010000252.1:0-8731 GCA_050743205.1 Egibacteraceae bacterium
ACACCCCTTCTGCCCCTTTGGTCGCGATCCTGACAGATCACGCACCGTAAGGCCTAGGGTTCGAAGGTGGGGCCATTTCAAACCATCACTCGGCCTCTACTGGGGCCAAATCAGACCATCATTCCCAGGCCAGGGGCTGGCCCGGGCGATGCGGGCGCATCAGCATGACGACTCCTACCGGCAGCTGGCCGCCCAGCTGTCTCAAGACGAGGCCAAGCTGTTGGAGCTGAGCGATGACTACTATTCGACGCAGCTCATCAGCCGGGCCGAGTTCATCCGTCAGCGTGACCTGCTTGAGCGGTGCATCGCCACGGCCCGCGTCCGGCTGGCGGCGACAGCGGCGCCAGGGGTCCTGGCCGGCCTGCCCGCCGAGGAGGCCCAGCTGCGGGCGTGGTGGGACAACGCCAGCGGCGGACCATCGTCCAAGCGGCCGTCGAGCGCATCGACGTCAGCGCGGTGGACCCGACCAAACCGCCACGGTTAGACCCGAATCGCGCCACGATCGTCCGGCGGGCCTAACACCGCCTCTGGCAGTGGCCACCAAAGCTCATCACGACCAAAAGCACATCAGGTGTGTGGCGCGCCCTCATAGCTGGACACCGCAAGCCATGATGCTCCCTCAGGCGTCCGATATCCGGCACTATGTGCGGTCTTGGGTCGGTCCTTGACCGTCCGGTAGCCAGGTTACCGGACGGTCTTGTCATGGACCCGTGTGGGTGCTGGGCGGGGAGCCCAAACGAGCAGCGGGTCCGGACGCACGAGCGAGACGATCTTGCAGTACGATGCATTCGTGGGTAGTCGGGGAGGGGCGTCACGTGATCGTACAGTGGTGTATCAAGGGTCTATCGCTACCAGACGATTCAACAGCCAAAGCAGTCCTAGACACTCAAAGAGGACTTGTCTGCAACTGGTGGCGTGATGTCAGCCTAATCAGCCCGGTTGAAATTAGAAAGAAATTGACCACGGTCAATCTCAACCTCCACATAAATTACTTCATGGCGCCAGACCCCGTAACTGGCCGACCGTTCAGCGAGGTCACGCCGTTTATTTCACTGTCAGCGGGGACGGTGGAACGGGATGCGGCAGCGAAAGCAAACTTCATTCACCGGGCTCGCTACACGGCGCTCTGGTTCGGTACTGACTTCGGCCGAGTTAACAATGCCTATCTCTACCCTTGTTGGCTGGTCGTGGCGCCAAGGGTCTCAGTGGAGATCGAAGGTATTGCGGAAGAGGTGCGGGATCTGAACAGCTACCGTAGCTATTCAGATTTCCAGACCGAAGGCGAAATTGTGGCTAAAATAATTGTGCCCGACAATCAAATTCAAGGGTGTGAGAAGTGGGAATGGGATCGACCCAACGCGCGCTTTATCCAGCGATGGGTCCAATCAAACCCTCGCTTTACTCCCCCTGAGCAGCTTACCAACGTACGGGAGCTTATCTGACCGTGAGTCGAGAACATCTGGAGCGCCTACGGCTCAGCACGGAGCAAGTCATCAGAGCCATCGAGTTCCACGTGGCTTACGCCGATACGGCACTCGAGGAACTCAAGACCTGGCATGAGCTTGACAGGCGTGCTGAGCCGACACTCCCGTCACACGATGTCGCGTCGTCAGACGACGATGGCAGTCGGGTGCCGCAGAGTGAACGAGTGTGGCTGGGCAGAATCGAGGCGGCGTCTGCGTTTCGTCGGGCTGGCCAGTGGGCGATGCTGATCGATCCGGATAGGGCGCGGCAGCTACTGGCTAGGGCGGGGCTACTGTTTCAAGACCTCGGCCATCCTTACGGGATGTACCTAAGGGTGGTAGCCGGCGATTGGGCGTTCCAAGCACCCCACGAGCCCTTCCGGGAAGCCATCGATCAGCTTGCCCAACTACACGGCCAGGCGCCGCCATTCAGGAATACCCCCAGGCCGATCTCCCCGCCCCTGTATCACGCGCAGCAGCAGGCATACCTAGTCCTCGCCTGCGCTGCATCACAGCCGATCAGAGAAGAGTATGGTCGTATTCTTGCTGCCGTAGGGATGCGTTCACCACACAGGTTCGGGGTCACGCCCGTTGGTGCTCTTGGGACTCCCATCCGGCGCCTTTGGTCGGTGGCGCTAGCCCTTCTAGGTGAACCCGAACCCACACCGCCGTCATTCATCTTCCGCCACATCATTGCTATGAGCCGTAGCTATGCCGAAGTTATTGAATCGGCCATGGTCAATGAGTACCTATGGTGGCATGCAGCCTCCCCGGTCGAAGTCGGAGATGTCGAGATTTCTGGGATGGTAGCTTGCATGGTGTATCGGTTCGGCCATGACACCGTTCAGGCAGTGCTCGATGAGAACTCCGAACTCGACAACATCGCACGCGCGCCGGTCGAACTCGGCATAGAATTAGCAGGTCCGGGAGAGGATAATCCATGGACGCGACGGTCCTCCTCGCTTTAGCCTCGATGTTTCATCCTGGTATGACTGATAGGAGAATAATAGACTGTTATGAGACAGTTTCGTGAGGGGGCTGAGGCGCGGCGGGAGCCCATCCCGCGCACACCCAGACCCATACGAACGCCCGAATAGCCCCTCAGAGGGCCAAAACCGGGCACCGCGGGCCACCGACCGAAGCTCGCGCCGAACCCAGGCAAGGCTCGAACACAGTGCGCATTACGGGCGGGACGCCGCGGGTGTTGGGATGGGCCGGGCAGGTCAGCCGGCCGGCAATGGCAGCGGCCACCGGCGTCGCGGCAGGGCCCACAGCCGCCGAAACGCGGTTACCAGCGCTGGGGCGGTCGGCCAGTCATGCTGGACCCGCAGCCGCACCCGCCGTCCCGAGCGCGCGATCCGCGCTGGGGCGTGCCCCAGTTGATGGCGCAGCGTGGCCGGCTCAGCCAGGCGCAGATCGCCGTCTGACGTCAACACCTGCGTGGCGGCCATCAGGTCTTGGGCCAGCATCACCAACCGCGGCCACACCGCGTTG
This sequence comes from Egibacteraceae bacterium, assembly GCA_050743205.1. GTDB lineage: Bacteria > Actinomycetota > Nitriliruptoria > Euzebyales > Egibacteraceae > JBOGED01. The sequence continues at coordinate 2,958 of JBOGEA010000252.1, forward strand.
CGCTCGAACGTCTCACACGGCAGGTTGCGCGCCCCGCTGTCACAAGGCGTGCACGCAGGCGGTCCTCGACACGCGCGTGCTGGCGATGGCACACGTCCCGACCGGCCAGGTCGGCGTCCGGCTGGTCGGTCAAAAAGGCGGTGAACCGTTTGCCGTCGATGTCGAACAGCGTCTGGCGCGCGCCGGGGTGCAGCGGCTCACGGCGCACGATCAGCCTGCTGCCGCTCGGACAGCCCGACAGATCGATCGCCTCGGTGATCTCGGCGACCGCCGCGCCCTTACGCGGACCCCCGTCCTGGGTCAACGCCTGCACCCACGCGGCGTCGGGCAGCGCACGGATCGCCTTGCGGACAGCCTCGCCTGACTCGAACCCGACCGAGAACCCGACCTCGGCTTGGCGCAGATAATCCAAGAGCTCGCGGCTGCTCCCGGCCCCGTCGGTGCGCACGACCAGCTTGACTCCCTCAGGAAGCGGAGGCAGCGCCGCCAACGCCATCTCGAACACCTCGATGTGGTCGGCGGCGGTGTTGCTGCCGGCATTCCCTGGGCGTAGCAGTCCGGCCAGCGACTCGCCCAACCCGTCACCCCGGTCCAGATACATCATCAGCGGATGAGTCCCGAAGCCCTTCTTGAGCGTGGGCGCCGCTTGGCGGCGCCCATCCCGGTCGTCGTTGTGGCAGGTGATCAACGTCGCATCAGGGTCCATGCTCAACCGCGGATCAGGCTGGTCGCCGTCCCCGCCGTCCCCGCCGTCTGGCTGGGACTGGGCGGCCAGCGCGGCGGCGACCACCGGCGGCGCGCCGCCGGCCGCCCACACCGCCTCCCGCATCGCCCGTCGGGCGTCAGCCAGCCGCTCTGACACCAGTTCGTCGTCTGCCAGCGCCAGGATCGTGCGGTTGGCCGTGGCCGGCGACGCGACCTGGCCGAACAGCGCCTCCTGGCCGTCGAGCGCGTTGAGGTGGCGCAGCGCGTCGCCGCCGTCGGCTGGCATCACCACGATGTCACGCACGACTTTGCCCGGATCGTGCACCTCCCAGCCCCGACAGCCGCCGACCTGCGCTGACAGCGCGTCGGTCAGCCCGGTCCAGTCGGCGGTCTGGGCCAGCAGTCCGGTGCCAGCGCGGGCGGTCATCCCGGTGCCGTCGGCGGTGACCTCGAACGGGATCTGACGTCTGTTAGCCTTCACCTTCCGGGTGAGCCCTCCTGTTGGGATCCGATCGTCTTCACAGACCGGATTATCCCAGGCCAGGGGGGCTTTCCCGTGCATTTCACCCGTCCACAGGCCAAACTACGTGAAACATCCAGGTTAGTGGTTGTCACCGTAATAGCATTCGTTTTTGTCGGAGTCATCAGAAACCAAGGCAGCGGCAAGGGCAGATTCACGGTGGGATCCTTGCTCACCGCTGAGTTCGAGTTCGATGCAGCCGCACGCGAGGCAGCGAAGGAATCCATCCGCCAGGCCGCCGAACAGCGAGGTGAGAACGATGTCTCCAACGCGGAACGAAAGATTGACGAGACGGCCACTGTACGGCTCGCCCGCCTTCTATGGGTGGATGACAACCCTGACAACAACTTGTACGAGACTGTAGCTCTTGAGCAACTTGGGTTACTAGTAACAAAGGCGGCATCCACCGATGCGGGCCTATTTTACCTGAGCCGGTTACCGTATTCACTGGCCATCACGGATCTCGGTCGTGACGAAGGCCCCGAGGCCGGTCTCGACTTTATTAGGCAAGCCATGACAGCCTACCCTCACCTGCCTGTCATTGTTTATACCATGAATGCGGAGGCGACGCAAGCGAAATTGATTGGCGAAGGCGCGTCTGCTGTGGTCGATCAGCCTGGAGATCTTGTGAGCGCGGTACTTGCGGCTCGCAACGCTTGACTTCTGACGAAGACGAGAAGCAACAGCCTGACAAGCTTTCGCCCCGGCATGTGCACGGGGACACCACCGTGAACTGTTACAGTCAAAAAGGAGGTTTTCACACCGTAGAGAGCCGCGTGGGCTCTCGCGAGTGCGGGTGCGGTAGGGCTTCTCGATGCCCCTTGACAATGCGAAAGCGCAAGGAGATGACTTCAGTTTGTTTCAGATTCGGTGACGAGCGCTTGAGGAAGGCCAGGCGCAGACGGAGCGATGGCAAGGATGCGTAATTGACGACGAGTTCGGATCAGGCAGCCGGTGAGCGTCCGGTCCGGGGAGATGCCGGGGTCCCAAGGGTACTTGACAGCAGATGGTACACGTAAAAGCAACGGCGGTCCTCATGAAGGAAGAATTGAATCAGCGTGTCATACGGCGAGAGTTCAAATCGTGGCTCGGTCCACAATTGCTACTGGGAGCCCTCTTGATCAATCTGATATGGGAGATCTTAAAGAGCAATCTGGAGCCTCAATTGCGCCACGAATGGCCGTGGAGGTTGATAGTCCTTGATCGGTCCACAACTGCGACCCTGGCGGGCATAGCTGCCACGTTAATCCTTACAAGATCACAGTTGTCGAAATCTATGCACCCCTCACTCGGCTGGTCGGCTCGCGAATCACTCAGCAGATACATCAAGCGTTCGCGGCGAACAATCTGGCTTAATAACGCGGGGCCCGGCAGGGCTCTAGTACATGAAATCAGCTACCGCCTCGACATGGCAGAGGGCAGTGCAACACCAGAAAGGGACACGAGAGGCGATGAGTGGATGGAATGGGGTGAAGTGATTGATAGAATTGAACGGCAAAACCTCAAGCATCATAAGGATTTCTTCGTTCTCCATCTGGGAGTGGGGGCCGGCATTCCGGCGGGAGGCCTTCTGGAGCAGGGACTTGAGATTGCCGCCTTCAACGAGAGAACGATTTCACGTTTGTCAAGATTTGACATACGCATTCAAGTAATAGATATTATCGGCGATAGACATGAAAGGGTTATTCGGTGTCTGAGGATAAGGGAATATGCTCACGAAGCCAGAGGGCGGACACTCCCTACGCGTCACCCTGGTCCTGATCTTCCCGCACATCTTCGTCTCCGCTGATCCGCGCGCCGCCGGTCCGCAGCAACCCCTTGTAGTAGCGGTTGCAACCGGGGGACTCCCTTGCGCCCTGCGGCCGGCAGGGTTGTCGACATTCAACTTCAAGTCTTTGACGAACCGTGCGGTCCGCGCGTAGGTCGGCACGCCTCAGCCGTCGAGTGAGGCCAGGAATGCCTCGTCATCCTCGAATACTTCGACCTGCCCAGCAGCGATGTCCTGGGTGGCTTCCCGCTCGCCGGCCTGCCACTGCGGCGTCCAGAACCACGCCTGGGTCGCGTCGATCAGTTTCTTGGGGCGCAGCAGAATCCCCTCCTCAGTCAAGACCACATCGACCAAGTCACCCTCGGCCAGGTTCGCAGCCACACGAATGGCATGCGGAAGAGTGATCTGACCCTTAGCGCGGACGGTGGTGCGCTCGACTGTGCCCGACTCCACTGCGGCTCCGCGCGACCGCGCTGCCACCGGCGGTGGCCGCGCGCCTGGCCGCCGGCGACATCGACGTCCTGGCCTTCGCCTCGTCCTCGACGGTCCGCGACTTCGTCGAACTGCTCGCCGGCCCGCCGGATCCCCGCATCCGCGTCGCCTCCATCGGCCCCGTCACCACCGCCACCTGCCACGACCTCGGCCTGCGCGTCACCGCCGAGGCCGACCCCCACGACCTCGACGGCCTCGTCCAAGCCATCCTGGACGCCGCATCCCGCCATCCCTGAACGCGAGCTGCCACGGCGTTACGGCGCCCGAACGATCGCGTGGGTGCCGACGCGACGCCAGACGATCTGGGGTTCTCCGTCGCGAATCGACGGGCCATACTCGAAGGTTGCCCGCCCATCCGGCGCCCAGGTCATCTCGTAGACGCCCTCAGCGCCTTGACCCGCAGCCCCGACCGAAAACCGGCTCTTGTCGCCTATCCGTGGGTGGCTGATCCCTGTAGTGCGGGCAGCAGCCGCTCATCACCGTCATCCAGGCCCTTGCCTCGGCGGAACGACCGGAACGATCGCGCGTAAAAACTGGACATAAACGGTCAAACATCGCCGCTCGCCCTGTCACCCAGCCCCCTCAACGGGGCGCACACCCAGGCCGGATGACGGCGCTCCCACGGTCGCATTGGCGCGCTCACAGAACTCGAAGACGATCCCGTCATGCACGCCACCCTCAAGCGCACAGACTCGATGATCCGCTCGGGCGGTACCGGGGCCTTATCGAAGCGGACCGACGCCTCTGGTGTGGCCAGCGCGTGTCGCAGCGAGCAGGCCGTCACCTCGGGGAGGTACAGCCACGTCGCGCGAGCAGTGCGCGGACCGGCGCAGTGGCTGTCCGATCCTCGCAGCAACGTCAGCGAACAGGCTTGATCTTTGATTCCGTAGTCCCGCCACCGTTCTCTTATGTTGTCGTCATGGACTTCGAGCGCTTGAAGCTGAGGGGCAAGCTGCAGTTGCCGGTCGACCCGCAAGGACTGCTGAGGGCCGAGCAAGAGCCCGGCAGTTCGACATGTGCCCCTATCAGCAGCTGACTGGCGAACGAAGGACCGTCACGGCGATACCCGGTCCGTCTGATCTCGAGCACCCGCTCGATTGCGACCTGGTGACCTCGGCGAACGCCAACTCCTGCGCAGAACTCCTGGATCGTGTCGAGCCCATCGACGTCCGGTGCCAGCGCCAGGAGGGTGCCCAGGGTCAGTTGAAATCTCCACACCGGGAACAACCACGAGCTGCGTTGCCCGAGCCGCTTCGATCACCGCTGCCACCTGGTCGGCATCGTCGTGATCGGTGACGGCGACGACATCAAGGCCGGCGTTCAAACAGTGTGTGACGAACTGCTGGGCATCGAATGCCGAGGAGTCACGCTCGTTGGGCTGCGTGTGATTATGAAGATCGCACACTCGCCACATGACTGGCTCCGACCATGGCGAACAAGGCCCGTTCCTGGGCGCTGAGGTTTACGGGCGATAAGGTTACGAAACCTCGACGGAATCGCCGAATCGCCGGGACCCTCGATAAGACCTGTTCACGAACCGTGGCGTGCGGGCGCGGGCGACCTGCTCGGTTGCGACCTCATCTCAAGCGGGCGCTGAGATCTCAGCGCGGCGCTCGTGCGGTCTTTTAACTCCGCAGGCGCCACGAGCGGTCGCCGCCTGGGGCGCGTACGAGCGAGTGAGCAAGTCTCGCTCGGGCCAGCGCCTCACCAACGAGGACGCGACCTGTGTGACTTCGCAGGTGAAGGGGTCGCGTGGCGCTATCAAGCGACTGGAGTCCAGGGCTCCTGACATGGTGCGATAATTCGTGCGGTCATCCAGTGGGCTCCCCACGTATGCTCTCGCGCATCTGCGTGAGCCGATGCGCGGGAATGGGCGTATACGCCCGCCACGGCGCGTCCGGCGCCGCTGCGGGTGCCCGCCATTGGTCACGAGGTCAAGGATTTCGGCGACCGAGGAGCCAGACAGCCGCCAGCGGACAGGTCAGCTCGGACTCGCCCGGTTTTCTGGACGTTCGGAGCGCCGGGATGAACCGGCATGGAGAAGGAGATGAGAGAGCTCTACACCGAAGGAGTAGCGACCCACGGTGACCCCGAGTGATGCGTCGTCGTTCGCGAGGGCGGAGGCGAAGCGTTGACAGGGGCACGTGCAGGCTGGGCTACCCAGCCGCGAAATCAAGGAGTTCGGGGTGCCGACGCTGTTGAACGAAGTGGAAGGCGAGACCGCTGGCGGCGCTATACGCGAGCCGTGGGCGGGCCCCGCGCGGTCGGAGAGCCTGTGCATGTACGGAA
>JBOGEA010000253.1:0-8705 GCA_050743205.1 Egibacteraceae bacterium
CGGCGGAATACCGCCGCGATCCAGCACAAAACCTCCGGCATCGGGGGTGATGCCGTCCGCGCCCGTCACCTGGCGGTCCAGGACGACTCTCACCAGTCCTCGGTGCTCCCGACGTCGTCCTCGACCGCGTCCAGGTCACCGGTGTCCGGGCTGGTGGCGGTGCGGCGGTAGGCGTGGACGACGACGTCGACCTCGGTGTCCAGGGAGTCCATGGTGGCGAGCTCTGCGCGCGTCTCGTCGCTGACCGACCAGTAGAAGGGGGTCATCAGGAGAAGGTTGGCGACCTGGCCGGGGCCTCGCAGGCGCAACGGGCGGCGGATTCGGTCGACGGTGATCAACTCGAAGCCGTTCTGACCGGCGAGGGGGTCGGCGGGCTTGTGCTGGACAGGGGTGTCGTACAGGAGTTCTTTGAACGCGAACAGGTGGTCCTGTGCGGGACCGCCGACCAGGACCACGCCGCCGGGTCTCACGACACGGCGGAAATCGGCGGCGGAGACTGGCGAGAAATGGGCGAGCAACACGTCCACCCGGTCGTTGAGAACCGGCATTCGGTGGGTCCCGGCGACCGCGTACAGCCCGTCGGGGTCTCGCTTGGCGGCGACCTTCACGCCGTGCTTGGAGATGTCCATCCCGCACAGCACCGTGTCGTTCCCGCGGCCGGTGGCCACGAGAAGGTTGCGCAGGCGCCGCAGGTAGTAGCCCTCGCCGCAGCCTGCGTCCACGACCACCGTGCCGGGACGGGGCGGCAGGTAGGTGGCGATGACGTCGGCGACGCCGTCGGCGAGGGCATGGTAGTGGCCGGTGTCGAAGAAGTCGCGGCGTCCGGCGATCATCTCCCTGCTGTAGCCGGGGTCCTTGGAGCGCCGGTGCTGGGCCAGCAGCAGATTGACGTAGCCTTCGCGGGCGACATCGAAGATGTGGCTGTTGACACAGCGGAGGCTGCGGTCGGCTCGGGAGAGGGGCTCCTCGCACACCGGGCAGCGGAAGACCCGCGGGGCGGGGTCGATCGGGCTCACACCGTGTGGTGCCGCCGCGTCACCGGCCTGGTGATGAGCACATCGTGACAGATGTGGCTGGAACTGCTCATTCGCCCGGAAGTGGCGTCACTGGTTGTCGTCGTCGAAGAGTTCGCTGACGGATTCGTCCTCGAAGATCGCTTTCATCGTGCTGGCGAGGATGCCGGCGATGGAGACGATCTCGAGCTTGCCCGGCAGGTCGCAGTGGTCGGGGATCGGCAGGGCGTTGGTGACGACGACCCGCTCGATCTTTGAGGCCATCAGCTTGGCGCACGCGTCGCCGCTGAGCACCGGGTGCGTCGCGCAGGCCACGATCCGCTTGGCGCCGTGGGCGGCCAGCGCCTCAGCCGCCCCGCACAGCGTGCCAGCGGTGTCGATCATGTCATCGACCAGCGCGCAGATCTTGCCCTCGACGGGGCCGATCACCCCCAGCGTCTGCGCGACGTTGTGCGCGGTCCGCGTCTTGGCGAGCACCGCGAGGTTGGCGTGGGGCAGCCGCTCGGCGAACTTCGACGCCAGGTGCACACCGCCGGCATCTGGGGAGCAGACCACCACCTCCTCATCGCCGAAATATTGGATCAGCCAGTCCACCAGCAGCGGCAGCGCGGTCAGGTGATCCAGCGGCACGTCGAAGAACCCCTGGATCTGACCGGTGTGAAGGTCGACCGAAACGACCCGGTTGGCGCCGGCGGTCGTGAGCATGTCGGCGAGCAGCCGGGCGGTGATCGGCTCGCGCGACCTGGCCTTGCGGTCCTGGCGGGCGTAGCCGTAGAACGGGCACACCGCGATGATCCGTTTGGCCGACGCCCGTTTCGCCGCGTCGATGAGGACGAGCTGCTCCCAGATCCGGGCGTTCACCGGGCGGGAGTGGGTCTGGAACACGAAGACGTCGCTGCCGCGCACGTTCTCCCGGTAGCGGCAGTACAGCTCGCCGCTGGCGAACTCGTGGATGTCGACGTCGCCCAGGCGCATGCCGAGATGATCGGCGACCTCCCTGGCCAGCGCGGGATGGCCACGCCCGGCGAAGATCTGCATCCGTTTCTTCGTGACGATCTCCATATCCCATCCCTTACTCTGGGCGGGCCGCCCTGCGCTTGCGCTCGGCGTAGCCGGCCACGATGTGCAGCTCGCCGCGCTCGATGGCGAGGGCGCCGTCGGGCACGTCCTGGGTGACGACGGAGCCCGCGCCGGTGTAGGCGTTGTCCCCGACGCGGATCGGCGCGATGAGCATCGTGTCGCTGCCGATGTGGACGCCGTCGCCGATCTCCGTCTGATGCTTGGCGAAGCCGTCGTAGTTGACGGTGACCGTGGCGGCGCCGATGTTCGACCCGCGCCCGATCGTGGTGTCGCCGATGTAGGACAGGTGAGGGACCTTGCTGCCCTCACCCACCCGCGCGTTCTTCATCTCCACGAACGTGCCCGCCTTGGACCCCGCCTCCAACCGCGTGCCGGGCCGCAGGGAGGCGTACGGGCCCACGACCGCGCCCGGCCCTATCCACGAGCCGACCACCACGCTGAACGTCACCGTCGCGCCCTCGGCGACCGCGGTGTCCACCAGGCGGCAGCTCGGCCCGATCTGGGCGCCCGAGCCGATGCTGGTCGCGCCCTCCAGATGCGTGCCGGGCAGCAGGACCGCGTCGCGGCCGACCCGCACCTGCGCACCGACATAGGTGGTGGCGGGGTCGACGATCGTGACGCCGTCGCGCATCAGCCGCTCGAGCAGCCGGCCGCGCAGCACCGCCGCCGCACCGGCCAACTCCACCCGGTCGTTGACCCCGGCCACAACCCGCGCGGGCACGCGCACCGCCGCGACCCCCTCACCGACGAGCGGGCCGATCACGTCCGTGAGGTACTCCTCACCCTGCTCGTTGCCCGGCTTCAGGCCCGCCAGCTCCCGCGCCAGCAGCTTTTGGTCGAACACGTACATCGACGCGTTCACCTCCGTGATGGCCCGCTCGACCCCAGACGCATCCCGATGCTCGACGATCCTCACCACCCCACCGCCCCCATCCCGCACAACCCGCCCGTACCCCACCGGATCCTCGACCACCGCGGTGAGCATCGTCACCGCATTCCCCCGATGCGCGCCGAGCAGCTCCCCAAGCACCTCACCGGTCACCAACGGCGTGTCCCCCGGCACCACCAGAACCGAGTCAACCCCGTCAAGAGCACCACCAGCAAACGCCTGCCGCACCGCATGCCCAGTCCCCAACTGCTCCGCCTGAGTCACGCACACAAGCCCAGGAAGCCCAACCGCCTCAGCCTCCGCCCGCACCAATTCCGCTTGATACCCAACGACCACGACAACCCGCGCCAACTCAAGTGACCGCAAAGCCTCCAGAACCCACCCCAACAGCGACCGCCCGCAAGCGGAATGCAGAACTTTGGCGGTCTCCGACTTGAACCGCCGCCCGTTACCGGCAGCAAGAACGACAGCAGCAACAGACATGGGCCTAGGAACCGACAAGTAGCCGCGCGGCCAAAGCAACAGGAGGCGGGCCGCCGTCCGACTGAGGACCTTGGAGGGCGGGTGGGTCAGCGGTCCTCAGGCGGACGGCGGCCCGCCCATCCACACAGAAAGGAGGACGCACTGTCAGATACGCGCTCGGCTGGGAGGGGAGGGATCGAACCTCCGACTTCGACTCCAAAGGACGACGTGATGCCATTTCACCACCTCCCAATGTGGGCCTCTCCGCTGGTCAGCACGGGGTAACCTCTGGGCCGCCAGCCGGTGCGCAGGCCACCGTGACCGCGTGGAAGCGATCGGCGACCGCGCTGGCGAGCGCCGTGGCTGCCTGCCGCGACTCGCACAGGGCGAGCAGAGTAGGGCCGCTTCCGGACAATACCGCGCCCAGCGCCCCGGCGCTGATGAGTGAGGCTTTCGCGGGCTTGAGCTCCGGCCGCAGCGAGAAGGCGGCCGGCTCCAGGTCGTTGCGCAGGGCGGCGGCGAGCGCCTCGGGGTCGTGTGCGGCCAGCGCCGTGGTGACGGGCCGGGGATCAGCTCTGGTGGGCCTGCATTCTCGGTCCCAGGCTCTGTACACGTCGGCCGTCGACAGCGGCTCGCCCGCCTGGCAGATGACCCACCAGTAGACGCCTCTGCAGATCGTCCGGGCCAGGATGCTGCCCCGTCCCGTCCCGAGCGCTGTCCCGCCGATGCAGCAGAACGGCACGTCGGTGCCGAGGGCCGACCCGACCGTCTTGAGGCTCTCGCGCGACAGGTGGCACCCCCACAGCTCGTTCAGCCCGACCAGGGCGGCGGCCGCGTCGGCGGATCCGCCCGCCAGGCCGCCGCCGGTTGGGATGCGTTTCTGCAGCTGCATGACCGTCACCGGCACCGCTCCGGGCCTCCAGGCGTGGCGGGCCTCCTCCTCGTCGACGAGGTCGAGGTCGAGCACCTTGGTGACGTGGCCCAACGCCCGAGCGGCCCGGATCGCCAGGTTGTCCGCGTCGCTGGGCACGTCCGGCCCGCCGTCGTGGGTCAGCAGGATGCGCATGCGCCGCCGCGCGGCGGGATGGTAGCCCTGGCCGGGAGGACCGGCGATGGACAGCCGCAGCCGGTCGAACAGCGCGACGGTCTGCAGAACGGTGACCACCTCGTGGTACCCGTCGCGCCTGCGTCCCCGGATCGAAAGGAACAGGTTGATCTTGGCTGGAACGCGAACCACGACCCCTGGCCCGGCGTGCGGCACCGCACGTTGCACGGTCTGCCATCTCCTCCTGGTCCGCGGCACCCAGCTACGAGACCAGCCTCGGCGCGCATCGTAGAACTGCCCCGCGCTTGAGGCAAAGGATGTGCACTTCCGGGTGAATGAGCAGTCCCAGCCACATCTGTCACGATGTGCTCATCACCAGGGCAGCGGTGAGCGCGGCCCAGGCGTCGAGGTCCAGCTCCTCGGCCCGGGCCGCCGGGTTGAGGCCGGCTCGGACGAGGGCCGCCTCGATGGCGGCGGGCGTGTGCCCGCCGGTCGCGAGCGCGTTGCGCAGCCGCTTGCGCCGCTGGGCGAATCCGGTCTCGACCACGGCGAACAGCCGCTCCCGGCGCACCGGCATCATCCAGGGGCGCGGCTTCAGCGACACCGTGACGGACTCGACGTTCGGCACGGGATAGAACGCGGCCCGGCTGACCGTCGCCCTGATCCGGGCCTCCGCCTGCGCGCGGACCTTCACGCTGACGGCGCCGTAGAGCGGGTCGCCGACGTGGGCCGCCCAACGTTGGCCGACCTCGCGCTGCACCATGACGAAGATGTCCGTGAAGGCGGCACGGGCCAGCGCCCGCATCACGATCGGGGTCGCGACGTGGTAGGGGAGGTTCGCCACGAGCACCGCCGGCCGGCCGCCGAGCAGGGCCGCGAAGTCGACCCGCAGCGCATCGGCGTGGACGATGCGCACGTCGCCGTCACCCCCGACCACGTCCCGCAGGGCACGGACCAGTCCGGCGTCGATCTCGACGGCGACCACCCGCGCGCCGGCCTGGCGCAGCGCGAGCGTGAGGCTGCCCAACCCTGGCCCGACCTCGCAGACCAGCGTCCCCGGCGTGATCCCGGCGTCGCGCACGACCTTGCGCACCGTGTTCGGATCGACCACGAAGTTCTGGCCGCTGGACTTGCGCGGCGCCAGGCCGTGCGCGCTGAGCAGCCGCCGGACGTCAGCGGGTGTGAGCAGCGGGTGAGTGGTGGGGCCAGGCACCACTCATGGATACCACTTCGCCTACCACGTGATGTGGACATCGATCACGCCGTCTGAGACAGACGCGATCTGCGCGAACGCCACCTTGTTCAGGTCGATGACCCGGCCGGCGATGTACGGGCCCCGGTCGTTGATGCGGACGTCCACCGACTTGCCGTTCGCGAGATTCGTGACCGTCACGATCGTGCCCTTCGGCAGGGTCCGGTGCGCCGCGGTGAGCTCGTCGCCCCAGACGTACCAGGACGCCCCACCGGTCTGCGAATCCACGAGCGCCGTTATCTCATCTTCGAGGGCCTCTTCGGCCTCCTCGATGGGCCCGGTGCCCACCTCGATGATGCGGGGCTGGGGCGGGGTGACCACGTGCTCGTCGACGCGGACGCGTTTCTCGGGCACTCCATCCACCCATGTGACCCGGTCGACTACATGGCGGACGCCCTCCCGGCCGGCGCTGACCTCGCGACGCTCGCCCTCGGGAAGGTCGGCGGTGGGACGCTCGCGCACGGGCACCGGGACCGACGTCTGCCGCGCCTCGACGGTCTGGGCGACACGCCGCACCACGACCTCGGTGCCCTCGCTCACCTCCTCGGCCAGCGGCGGCGACACCCGGTCGTCCCGGTCGACCTCGATGCCCAGGCGGTCCAGCAGCGCACCGACCGTGACGCCGCCCTCAGCGGTGACCTCGCGGTCGCGGCCGTCGGCCTCGACGGTCACGGGCACGGGCATCACCACCGCCACGATCGTGGGCTCGGCGAGCGCGGTGTCCGGCGCCAGAGGATCAGTTAGGCCGATGTGCGTCCCCGCCAGGTCGAACAGGCCGGGCAGCGCGCTGGCGTGCATCGCCTCGCGCTCCAGCCGACCCCCGCTCTGGGCGGGCTCGGACCTCTGGCTCAGAAGCCAGCTGAAGCCGAGCGTGGACACGACCAGCGCCGCCGAGAACCGGATCGTCCGGCCGCGCCAGAATGTGGGGATTGCCAGGGGAGTCCGCCCAGACGCCCCTGAGGTACCTGACCGTCTGATACAGGCCTTAGGCATGCGGGGCACCCTAACCGCCTGACCAAAAGGGCATCAAATAGGTGTGTGCCTAGCGCTCGCTGGGAAGGGCGAACAAGCGCCGGGCGTTCAAACTTGTAATTTTCGCCATGTGATCCGCCTCGAGATCATGGAGCTGGGCCAGCTGGGCCACGGTCAGCGCCACCCGGCCCGGCTCGTTCGGCCGGCCGCGATACGGGTGCGGGGACATATAGGGCGAGTCGGTCTCGACCACGACGAGGTCCAACGGCGCGCGAGCGGCGGCCTCCCGCAGGCGGGAAGCGTTCTTGAACGTGAGGTTGCCCGCGAACGACATGTACCAGCCATGAGCCGCGCAGATCTCGACGAGGCCGCGGTCGCCGGTGAAGCAGTGGAATACCGTCCGCTCCGGCGCCCGCTCGTCCTCCAGGACGCGCAGGACGTCCTCATGCGCGTCGCGCGCGTGGATCACGAGCGCCTTGTCCACGTCTTTCGCGATACGGATGTGCTCCCGGAACGACTCCTCCTGCTGCACCGGCGGGCAGTGGTCGCGGAACCAGTCCAACCCGGTCTCGCCGATCCCCACCACCTTGGGATGCGCGGCGAGCGCGACGATCATCGGCAGGACGTACTCGGTGGCCTCGATCGCATTGTTCGGGTGGATGCCCACCACGGCCCAAACCCCAGGGTTGCCGGCGGCCGTCTGCAAGCACTCCGCCGACGAGGCCAGATCCACCCCGACGTTGATGAGCGTCGACACCCCCGCCGCCCGCGCTCGGGCGGTCAGCTCGTCCGGTAGGCCCTCCATCAACCCCAGGTGACAGTGCGTGTCGATGTACACAGCTCTCAGCCCTCTCCCGCGTGCGTGAACCAGGTCCGCCAGTGGGACCCCTGGACCAGGCAGTGTTCCCCCATATCGCTGCCTGTATACAGGGCCGCAAACCCGGGTTCACCGAAAGCACCGTAAAGCTCTGGCCAAGACGCACGCACCGTAGCAGCCCGCCCTGAAGTGGCCCGCCTTTGCGCTCGCATCCAGCTTTCCGTCGAACCGGTGCGAAAACCGCAGCTCAGAGGGGCAAGGCGGCAGGTTGGACGCAGTTTTCCGTCGCCCGGAGGCTGCAAAGCCGGGAGCCTCCGCTCTTGACAGGAACTGCCCCCGAGCGGAGGCCCCGGGGTCCTTACCGGCGGCTGGGCGCCGCGCGCGGTGCCGCGGCCGGCAGCAGCTGCTCGATCTCTTCGCTGATCCCGCTCATCCGCGCCAGCGCGCCGGCCAGCTCCTGGCCGTGGGGATCGGTGCGGTCGGCGAGCCCCGCCGCGATGTAGCGGGCGGCCTGGGCGATGGTGTCCCGGTAGGCCCTGACCATCTCGCGCATCTCGCGCAGCTCGGCGGCCAGCTCAGCGCCCAGCGCCTCGACCTCGTCGACGGCGCCCGGGTCGGGGTGTCGGATAAGGTCCGTCACGTCGGTCCTCCTGCCAGGTCTGACATGCCCATGGCGGCAATGGCCCCGGGGCACCTCATCGCACAGCGGTGAGAAGGGCGACGCGCGCAGACTCCCCACGTGGGGCGGGCAGGGAGCCTGCGGCGTCCTCGGAAGGCGGCCGGGACTGGAGCAGGAGAGCGTGGACCCCGGGGAGATCCGCGCCAGCCCGCCCGACCGCCAAACTCATGATCCACGCCGCGGTCGCGGGTCACGTGACCTGGCTCGACGTCCTTGAGGCCAGCAACCGCGCTGTCCCCACCCGATCGACATCCTGGAGCTCAGCATCACGTGTGGCCCCTGTCCTCAAAGGCCGCCCAGACCGGTCGCAGTCCGCCGTCGACCGTCTCATCGGCGATGAACTCCAACCGCCACAACTGCCCGTTGCGAGGGCAGATCGCCTCCAGCGCCGTCGCCGACGCCGCCTCCTCGGGTGTGAAGAACACCCGTGCGCCGCAGCAGGGGGTGAACACCACCACCGCGCTCGACATCTGCTCCACCCGCTCCGAGTACGGAT
>JBOGEA010000254.1:0-8604 GCA_050743205.1 Egibacteraceae bacterium
GGGCGAGGCCGACAATCGAAAGAAGAACGGGGCCAGCTGATCCCGTTGAAATACGTGGCGCTCGTCGGCTTCCCGGACGAGCGTGTCAGCCTGGTTTGCCCTCTCTCCGGTTTCTTTGGTGTCAATCCCGAGCACAACCACGCGGACACCCATATCCTGCGCCGCAGCTACGCCCTCACGGAGATCTTCGTCTCCACCGAGAAGATAGGCAGTCGCGATAGCTCGCTCTCGGGCCAACGTCATAAGGTCACGATAGATAAGCGCGTCAACGCCCTTCTGCTTGCCTCCGCTCAGGCGTCCCAGGCGCAACTTCACTCCGGCCAGGCGGGCGATGTGCAGATGGTCCGCCGTGGGTATGCCATCCCGGGCACCGTCATACCAGTACGTTCGTAAAACCGGAAGCTGACAATGACCTTGAGCGTAGTCGACGAGCATCGCGATCAAACACGAGTAATCGCACCTGATGACGAGTCGTTTCTTGGTGCCGCAGCAGAGCTTGCCGCCCTCTGCCAGCAGGTGGCCAGCATCAATCAGGATTGCGCATCTATCCATCAGGAGGCCTAAAGCAAAAGGCCCCTCTTGCGAGGGGCCGAGTCCCGGACTGGGACCCATCAAACTGTCCCGGCCCTGGCTGTACCGCCTGAGCCTGACTGCAGTCTATACCATTGGCAGCCCCTGTCGAAGCGGCCGTGAGCGCGGGTTGGGTTGACGGGAACGGCTCGTGGGCGCACAGCCCGTTGCGCCCACGACGAAGCCGGAATCCGGCCATCGTTCCAGTTGACGACGCCGAGATCCAGGCCCTCCCGATGGAGCGGAGTCGTCATGCGCCGGGACTCAGCGACGGAGCCGGGCATTGTGAGATGCCGAGCAGGCCCAACTCGGTCGACGCCCATCCTTCAGCGTCACCACGCCCTGCAGCGCGTCGAGCATCCGAGCCGCCAACGCGGCCCAGGCGTCCCACGTCCGCTTCCCCCGCACGCCCAGGATCTTGCGCCACAGCGGCCGGGCGATCGGGACGACCAGCGCGCCGCCCAACAAGACCAACCCCACCACAGGGTCGATCGAGATCATGATGCCCACCAGTGCCGCCGGGGCGATGATCGCGACCGCGGCCTGCGGCGGGACGTAAATGCCGATGTAGGCCTCCTGGATCGCCTCGACGCCGTCGGCCACGGTGGCCTGCAAGTCCCCGCTGCGGCGCAGCAGGGTGAAGCCCGGCCCCAGGTCGAGCAGGTGCACGTACAGCCGGTCGCGCAGCCAGGTCTTGATCACCGCTGCAGTCCAGTGCCCCGCAAGGTCACGGGCGCACAGCAGCGCGGCGCGCCCCGCCACCAGCGCGACCGCCGCGGCGGCCAACCCGTACAAGCCCGCCAGCGGCGCCTGCCGGAACACCCGCCGCAAGATCGTTGCGATCACCAGCGCCTGCCCGACCGCGCACGCCGTCGCGCACAACGCCAACACCACCGCCAACGTGACTTGGAGGGGACCCTGCCGGACCAGCCCGAGTAGACGTCGCTGAAGCATCACGACGGGAACACCTCCCACGACTCGCCCGCATCGTCGATCGCACAACGATCTTTGCAGGTCAAGGCCATAAAGACAGTAGTTCGCTCAGATCATTCTTGCAATACGCTCGCAGGTGTTGGCCGCAGCTTTCCTCCGCATACGCAGGATTGTTACGTCCCGCGACCCGGCGTGCCGGGCTTAACCTGCCGCTTTCCTTCGTATGCAGGGTGTTGCGAAATGGCTGTGTCGCGCTGCCGGAGTGGGCCGAATCCTGCATTGTGCAGGATTCGGCCTAAATATGGGCCTAACTCTGCACTGGAGTCCAGCTCCGAGACCGGAGCGGCCCTGGTGCCCTTCGACGGCTACTGGGGCGAGCAGTCGAGCATCGAACGAGTCGAGTTCAAGGTGATCCCCGACTCGCAGACCCGCGCGTCGCTCGACGATCTCCAAGCGTCCCGCCTTGACGTCGGTGAAGCCGGCTTCGACGACGAACCGCGCGACGTCTTGCGGCCCTTTCAGGTCGAACAGGGGGAGGTCCTGGACGAGGTCGGCGTAACACTCGACCCAGGTCTGATACCAGGCGTACTCGCGGTACTGGTCGGGGTCCCAGCCGTTTCGGAACCAGTCGCCGTCGATGACGACGAGCGTGCCGCCGGGCCGCAGCAGGCGCCTGGCGGAGCGCAGCGCCGCCGCCGGGTCCTCGAGCGTCCAGAACACGCAGCGGCGCAGCGGCTGGCGACGGCTTCGACGCTGGCCAGCGCGCCCGGCGGGTCCGCAGCGTCGCCCTTCTCGAAGGTGACCTCGACATTCCGCTCACGAGCCCTGGCGCGGACGAGCGCGGGCCTGTTCTCCCCCAGATCCACGCCCCGCACCGTGTAGCCCATCCCGGCGATCAGCAGGCTGACCCAGCCGGTTCCACAGCCCAGATCGAGTACCCGCGCCGGAGGCGGCGGCAGGACGCGGCCCGCCAGGCCGCCGCCCTGCGTTCGGCCTCTACCCCTATTAGCTGCTGCTCATGGTCGGCAATCATCTCAGGAGAGTCCCAGTATTGGATCATCCGGTCCGTGGCCCGCGTCACGAGAACCTCCTCACCTCTGCCGTGCCCAGCCGACTTTAGTAGATGACTTGCGGTTGCAATTAGCGTAGCATCTCAGCAGGGCAAACGCGGGCCGGGAGAGGTGGCGGTGTGGGCGGTCGTGGGATAATCAGGCTTTTCACGATACGACCATGGCGGGTCGTCGCCATGGTCGTCGCCATGGTCGTCGCCATGGTCGGTGCAGTGCTGGCGGCGCTGTTGCCCACCAGTGGCTGGGCGGCCACCGACGAGCCGGTGACGTTGCGGATAGGGCTGGGCATCGATGCCGGAGGCGCTCAGGACCCGCACACGTTCACCGGCAACTTCACCGTGCTCGACATGATCTTCGAGCCGCTGGTGAACTACGGCGAGGGCGGCGCGATCGAGCCCGGCTTAGCCGAGTCGTGGGAGGTGTCCGGCGACGGGCGGAGCGTGACCTTTCATCTTCGCCCGGGCGTGACGTTCCACGACGGCACCCCGTTCGACGCCCAGGCCGTGAAGTGGAACTTCGACCGGTGGATCGGCGGCGAGGACTACACCTTCTTCCGCACCTCGCAGATCATCTCCGAGGTCAATGTCGCCGATCCCTTGACGATCGACCTGGTCCTGTCCGAGCCCTACCCGCCGCTGCTCCAAGAGCTGTCGATCTTGCGGCCGGTGCGGTTTCTGTCCCCGGCGTCGGTCGGTCCCGACGCGTCCACAGCGTCGAGGCCCTCCTCCCCAGCTCCTGCTGGGGGCCCCGACGGTGCGTTCGCCGAGGCGGTGGGGACCGGCCCCTGGACGCTGGAGTCGAACTCGGAGACCGGCGCCGCGCTGGTTCGCTACGACGGCTACTGGGGCGAGCAGCCGCGCATCGACCGGGTCGAGTTCAAGGTCATCCCCGACTCACAGACCCGCCTGTCGGCGCTGCGCGCGGGTGAGATCGACCTGCTCGGCGGCACCTACCTGGCGCCGATCACGCCGGTCGAGGCGCTCCAGCTGCAGTCTGCCGAAGGCGTCCAGCTCCTGATCGGCGAGCCGGACACCACCGTCGTGCTCGGCTTCAACCCGGACGGCCCGTTAGCCGACCATGCGGTGCGGGTGGCGGTGGCGCGGGCGCTGGACCGCGAGGCGCTGACCCCGGCGCTGTTCGGCGACTTCGGTCAGCCGGCGGACACGCTGTTCCCCCCGTCGATCCCCGACTCGGGCGAGCCGATCGACGTGAGCTTCGACGCCGACGCGGCCCGGGCCGCGTTGGACGACGCCGGCTGGGTTCTGGATGGCGGCGGCCGGGCGAAGGACGGCGAGCCGCTCGAGCTCGACCTGCTCGTACCGTCGACTCCCGTCCACGGCATCCAAGACTCGAATACGGCAGCCGCGGCGGTCGCGGCCGCGCTGGAGACGGTGGGCATCGGCGTCAGGATCAACGTCGTCGACGAGGCCGCCTACTACGACGAGGTCAACGCGAGGAACTGGGACCTCAGCTTCGTCGAGACCTACGGCGCGCCCTACGACCCGTCGAGCACCACCGTCTCGTACCTCACCACCACCGGCGGCGACTCGCCGCTGTGGGCCACCCCGGAGCTCGACGGCCTGGTCGACGCCGCGATCTTCGCCGACGACGCCGAGCGGGCCGCCGCCTACCAGAAGGTGTTCGACTACCTCGAGGAGCAGGTGGCGTTCGTCCCCCTCACCCGCCCGTCCCGGCTGTGGGCGGCGGGACCGGCGGTGTCAGGGTTCGAGGTGCCCGTCACCGACTACGACCTGGACCTGAGCGCGGTGGAGGTCACCCGATGACCCGCAGGGGCATAGCCGCGATCGTCGCAACCGCGCTTCTGGCCGCGCTGAGCGTTCCCGCCGCAGGCGCGACGGAGTCCGGCCAGTTCCCCATGACCATTGAGAACTGTGGCCGCGAGGTGACGATCCCGCAAGCCCCCGAGCGGGTCCTCGTCATGGGGGGCGAGGCGGCGACCCTTGTGTGGGCCGCTGGCGCCGCCGACCGGATCACCACCTACGCGAGCTTCGAAGGGGAGCTTCTCGGTCCGGCCGAGGCCGCTTTGGAAGGCGTGCCGACCTTACCCGCCAGCGGCCTGTCCAAAGAGCTCATCATCGGCCAGCAACCCGACGTGGTCATCACCTACGGGCTCGACGAGACCACCCCCGAGGATCTGGCCGAGGCCGGGATCCAGACGATCATCATCTCTGGGTTCTGCATCAACCAAGAACGCATACCGGCCGAGCGTGCCTCTGACCCCTTTGAGAGGATCTACGCCAGCATCGAGCTCTACGGGCAGCTGTTCGGCACCCAAGACCAGGCGGCGCAGTCGGTGGCCGACCTGCGTGAGCGTGTCGCCGCGGTCGAGGAGCGGGAGCGGACCGCCCCCGTCGGGGCTACCGCGGCGACCGTCTACGTCCCCGACGAGGGCCCGCTGAGCGGATACGGCAGCGGCAGCATGGCGCACTCCCAGATGAACAAGCTCGGCTTCGCCAACGTGTTCGCCGGCCCCGGCGAGCGCTACTTCGAGCTCAGCGTCGAGGAGCTCATCGCGGCTGACCCTGACGTGCTGATCGCCCAGTACGGGTTCGGCCAGAGCACTGCGGACAGCGCCAGAGATCGCCTCCTGAGCTCGAGCGAACTCAGCGATGTGACCGCCATTCGCAACGACGCCATCGTCGCGCTCGTCTACGACTATTCGGGGGGAGGCGCTCTCGCGGTCGACGGCCTCGAGATCATGGCGGAACAGCTCGCCGCCCTCCAGTGACCATCAACGGAAATCGCGTATGAAAGGCTTCGGGATGCGGGCTCGCGGGCGGCAGAGGGTGATCGTGATGATCGGCGTCGTGGCGTTGGCGCTGCTGACGGCCGGCAGCGCCGGCGCGGCGGACGACGAGGCGGTGACACCGCGGGCGGCGCTGTCAGAGGAGCCGGGGGTGCTCGACCCGCACACCTATAGTGCGCGCACGAGATACCGGACCAGGGCACGTTTGTGCTCGCAAAGGACGCTTCGCCTACGGCGAGGTAAACGGGCAGATGTCGCCGGCAACACGCTCCCGACCATCGGCGTAGATGTCGGCGAACTCGGCGCGGTCGCTCGTACGCCTGGCACGGGTGTCGCCCTCTGGTTGGCCCGGGTCGCCGAGCGGCGCGCGGATGCCGAGTGGCACCTGCGCGACCCGCGAACTCGTGACCCGGCGCCAATCGCGTGTGTGCGGCATCACCGGAGAAGGAGGCGTCGAAGGCGCGGTCGTACCGGGTGAGATCGTCCGGCACTTTCCTGCACTGAGCACTTTCCTGCACTGAGATGAGAATAGGCCCGGCCGCGGATCAGGAGGTGACCCTGATGCATTCTCATCATCCGGAGTGACGGCGCCACCCAGCATGAGCTGCTGTGCAGAGTTGGTCCTCTGCGCGATGCCGCATTGCGAAGATTTCGTGCGGGATACCCGACTTATCCTGCACAGTGCAGGGTGCGGCCACCCAGTACGCAAGTGGCTGACAGCAAGCTATTCATGCCCAGGACCCTATGAAAGCCATAAGGTATCCACGGGGGCAACGGCGAGGCGGTCACCCAGTCGTTGGGCGTGCTCCCCCGAGGTGAGCACCACCCCGGCGACGAACCGGTCCCCGAGCCGGTCGCGCAGATGTTCCAGGCCGCGGGTGGCTGCTGGCGTTACCCGCCTACCAGCCTTGACTTCGATCGCCGCGATCCTGCCATCAACCGCTTCCAAAACCAGATCGACCTCGATGCCGTCTGCGGTACGGAAGTGTGAAACCGTCACGGACAGTGATGACCAACCTAACTGCTTGATCACCTCAGTGGCTACGAAAGTCTCCAGCAGCGCCCCGAACCGAGTCGCCCCCACGGGATCCACCGGCGAGAGCCCTTCTGCGGTAACGCCTTGCAGTGCGGCGGCGAGCCCGCTGTCGACCAGGTGGAGTTTGGGCCGTTTCGCCACGCGCGCCGAGAGGCTCATCGACCAGGCCGGCAACTCGATGATGAGATAGACGAGTTCGAGGAGCCTGAGGTAGGTCCCCGCCTGGTCACGCCCGATCCCGACATCGCGCCCGATTTCGGCGGCATTGAGCACTGTAGCGGTCCGCGCGGCGCTCCAGCGAAGGAACCGCCTGACCACGTCCGGCCGCCGGACTTGGGAGACGTCGTCTCCCAACCGCTCGACGACCAACGCCGCAAGGTTCGCGAACCAGCGAACTCGGGCGTCGGGTGGCAGACCAACGGCGATCGGGTACCCACCTCGGAGCACGAGATCCACCAGATCCGCGCGGCTGATCGCCGAGGTCCGCCGTGCGTGCAGGATCTCGCCGCTGAAGAGTCGATCGACGAACGACGACGATCCGCGCGCCAGCTCGGCGACCGCGAACGGCCACAGCGTCAGCAGTTCCACCCGGCCGGTGAGGAAGTCGGCAAGCTCCGGCACGACCTGATGGCGCGCGGATCCGGCCAGCACGAACCGGCACGGCCGCCGGTCCCGGTTGAGCTCGGCCTTGATCGCAGCCAGTAGGTCGGGCACGCGTTGGAACTCATCGAGCACGATCGGCTCTTCGAGGTTTCCCACGAAGGCCGTCGGATCCTGCGCCGCAAGCCGACGCACTGCTGGATCATCGAGGTCCAACAAGGTCCCACCGCGGGTGGCGACAACTTGCCGTGCCAGCGTGCTCTTCCCCGAGGTGCGAGGACCCGTGATCGCGACAACCGGGCTGGTCGCCAACGCAGTCTCCAGCGCTGTCCAGATCCGACGGTCCACGTATTCAGCCGACGACACACCCCCAAGTTACCAGACAATTTACGGGTAAGTAACCAGACAATTTTCAGGATAATCATCTGACATTTGCGAGCGCTGGCGGCCTGGGAGACGGTCGCTCCCCGAGAGGACTGGACTTTCCTCGGCATAGGCGCCGGTCTTGACGTGCCTACTGGGTGGCCGAGGGAGCCTACGTGATCCACATCGCCTACGAGCCGGACGGCTCGGTCGTCGGCCCGGGCCGGGAGTCCTATCGCCCGTCGCAGGACTCCTACACCTTCGTCGACATCACCTTCGAGACGCGACCGGGATGAGCCAAGGCGGCCGATCCTGGCTCGTGATCGTCCGGCGCCGGCTGGTCCAAGCGCTCTGCGCGCTGCTCGGGGCCACCGTGGTCATCTGGGGGCTCGTGCCGCTGGCCCCTGGAGACCCGGCCGAGCGCGTCCTCACGGCCCGCGGCGCCATCAACCCGACCCCCAGCGAGATCGAGGCCGTCCGCCGGGACCTCGGCCTGGACCGCCCGCTCGTGGTGCAGTACGGCGAGTGGGTCGGGCGGGCGGTCCAGGGCGACCTGTCGACCTCTAACCTGTCGAAGGCTCAACGTCATCTCCGAGATCACCGACGACACCTACCGCCTCGTCGGGGACATCTCCAAGCTCGAGGACCTCGGCTACCACCCCGCCAAATCCCTCTCCGACGGAGTCCGTGAGCTGGCCACCCCACCTGGGCGCCTACCCGGACCTCCCCGCAGCACCCACCATCTTCCGCCGAGGCCAGCAAGGGGAAGGTAACGCGGTCACCCGGGAAGCGAGATCGTGAGGAGTCCCGCCCAAAGCCCCACGACCAGAAGGTTGCCGGGAAGC
This sequence comes from Egibacteraceae bacterium, assembly GCA_050743205.1. Taxonomy (GTDB): domain Bacteria; phylum Actinomycetota; class Nitriliruptoria; order Euzebyales; family Egibacteraceae; genus JBOGED01. Next base: position 8,185 of record JBOGEA010000254.1, read on the forward strand.
CAGCACAACGCCAGCCCCTCGTGGTGGACCGGGATGACCAGGCGACACTGACCGGTGGTGGGGTCCCACAGCCGGACCGTGCGGTCGCCGCCGGCGGAGGCGAGCAGCGTGTCCCCGTCCACGCTGACCGCGCACACCGCGTAGACCTCGCCGGTGTGGCCTTCGAGGGTGCGCCGCTGCTGGCCGGTGACCGGGTCCCACAGCCGCACCGTGCGGTCGCCGCCGGCGGAGGCGAGCAGGGTTCGCCAACCCACGCTGACCGGGCACATCGCCCTGACCCCGCCGCGGTGGGCCTCAAGGTTCCGCAACTGCTGGCCGGTGACCGGGTCCCACAGCCGTACCGTGCCGTCGTCGCTGGCCGAGGCGACCAGGCTCTGCCCGTCGATGATGACCGGGCACAACGCGCTGACCTTACCGGTG
>JBOGEA010000255.1:0-8591 GCA_050743205.1 Egibacteraceae bacterium
GCCCGACCCGGAGGCCCTCGTTGCCCAGGCCCGTCGCCGCGACGCATTCCACAGGGGCATGGGGGCCGCGCTGTTGGGGCGATGGGTCGACCTCGTCGTCGGCCGCACCCCAGCGGAGCAGCCTTGGGGCCGACGCGGCCCCGGGCCGGTCCCGGCTCCAGGCCTCTCCCTGCACCCGGCCTGAGCCCGAGAATGTGCATTTCCGGGCGCATGTGCGTCTGCGGGCATATGAACCCGGAATCGCACATTGGGAGTGCGGCCTGTGAACGCGGCTTCCTGTCCGCCCGCATCGGGCGGCTACGCTGCGAACCGCCGGATGGAGCGGCGAAGCTGGGGATGGTAGGGTGCCTTCCGACTCACCGTCCTGCTCCTGGCGGGGCGTCCAGCCTCGGGAGTCCCCGAGTTTCTGGTGCGCCTGGCAGCGGGAGCCGCCCGAGACCATGGGATGGATATGCGCGCGTACGAATTGATGATGATTACGAACGGTTCGCTCGACGAACCCGGAGTCCAAGCGAACGTTGGCCGATTCACCAAACTGATCACTGATCGGGGCGGCAGAATCGACCGGATCGATCACTGGGGCAAGCGAGAGTTCGCCTACGAGATCGACCACATGCGTGAGGGGCACTACACGGTCATCGACCTGCAGATCGCCCCTGACGGGCTGGCCGAGGTCGAGCGGCAGCTTCGGCTGGCCGACGAGGTCGTCCGACACAAAGTCGTGCGTCCCGGGCCACGCACCAAGCGGATTCCCACGTCGTAGTCCAACCCGCCAGCCCTGCGTGACCTCAAGCAGAGCGCCTCTTCCCCGACCGGCTCCCGCACCCGCAGGGCCCGAACCGCAGAGCCCGGCGTGGCGCCGCCGGCTCGTCTGGCACGAAAAGGCCCGCCCACGCCGGCAGGCCTTTATAGGTCGAGGAACAAGCGAGGAGGAGGAGGCCCCCGTGGCCAACGACAACATCATCACCGTCATCGGCAACCTGACCGACGACCCTGAATTGCGGTACACACCCGCCGGAGTGCCCGTCGCCAGCTGCCGCATCGCGGTCAACCGGCGCACCTTCAACCGAGACACGAACTCGTGGGACGACCGGCTCGACGGCTATTTCACCGTCAACGTCTGGCGGGGCTACGCCGAGAACGCGGCCGAGTCGCTGCGCCGCGGCAGCCGTGTCCTGGTCATGGGGCGGTTGATCAGCCGATCCTACGAGGATAAGGACGGGCAGACCCGGTGGATCACCGAGATCGAGGCGGATGAGATCTGCCCGAGCCTGCGGTGGGCGACCGCGAAGATCACAAAGGTAAACCGCGACTCCAGCGGTCGCGCCAACGGTGATGGCGGTTTCGGCGGCGCGCCCACGCCGGCCGCGCCACCGGACACCGACGACGTTCCCTTCTAGATCTGACCAGGAGCACGACATGCCTTCCCCGAACCGACCCAATCGTCCCAGCCGGACGCCGAAACGCAAAGAGGACTACTTCCGTAAGAACAAGATCGAATACATCGACTACAAAGACGTGGCGCTGCTGAAGAAGTTCATCAGCGACCGCGGCAAGATCCGCTCAGCCCGCGTGACCGGGACCAACAGCCAGTCACAGCGGCTTCTCGCCGAGGCGATCAAGAACGCCCGGGAGATGGCGCTGCTGCCCTACACCAATCGCTAGGGCTTTGGAGGGATCAGACGATGAAAGTCATCTTGAAACAGGACGTCGGGTCGCTCGGGGACGCGGGGGATGTCGTCGACGTCGCGGACGGCTACGGCAACAACTATCTCGTCCCGCGCGGCCTTGCGATGCGCGCCTCCAAGGGCGTTGTCGCCGATGCCGAGGCGATCCGTCAGGCACGTGTGAAGCGTGCCGCGCGGAACCTGGCAGAGGCGCAGGAGCAGAAGCAGAGGCTTGAGGCGAAGCCCGTTCGGATCGCCGCGCGTGCGGGTGAGGACGGCACGCTGTACGGATCGGTCGGCAACGCCGGCATCGCCGCGGCAGTCAAAGACCAGCTCGGCATGCCGCTCGACCGGCGGCGCCTCCCACTCGAGCGACCGCTCAAAAACCTCGGTGACCACGAGGTCACCATCCGACTGCACCCAGAACTGACCGCAACCCTCCGCGTCCAACTCGTCAGAGGCTGAACCGCGAGAAGACCAGAAACACAGCGCGCCGCGCGCGGCGCGGTTTTCGGTGGTCTTCGCGCAAGGGAACCGGGGGCGCCGGGCGCGCGCGGAGCGCGGTTTTCGGTGGCTTTGCGGTAGGAGAGCCGGGGGCGCCGGGCGCGCGCGGAGCGCGGTTTTCGGTGGCTTTGCGGTAGGAGAACCGGGGAGGCCGGGCGCGCGCGGAGCGCGGTTTTCGGTGGCCCTTGCCGCCGAAAATCGCACCGTGCTTTAAAGAACCGCCGACGGCGGCAACCGAAGGGGTCACGTTGCGTCGGGTGCAGCGACCTAAAGGCTCTGCGTGAGCGGAACCCGACGCAACGTGACCCCTTGTGAAGGTTTTCGTTTCTGAGTTCAGCACAACAGGAGACGCTCGTGGCCGCACCGCCCGACGTCGGCGTGTCACCTTCCCCCGCGTCGTACGACCGAGTTCCACCACATAATCTTGACGCGGAGATCAGCGTGCTCGGCAGTATGGTGCTGTCCAGAGATGCGATCGCCGAGGTCTCTGAATTGGTCGGCCCGGAGGACTTCTACCGGGGGGCGCACCGCACGATCTATGAGTCGATCCGGAACCTCTACGACCGTGGCGAGCCTGCGGATCCGGTCACCCTGACAGACGAGTTGGACCGCCGCGGCATGCTGAGCGATATCGGCGGCGCTGTCGCGGTAGCCGATCTGGTCGCGAGAGTCCCCACTGCCGCCAACGCGGTCTACTACGCGCGGATCGTCGCCGAGCATGCGGTCCGGCGTCGCTTGATCGATGTGGGCACGCAGATCACCCGTCTCGGCTACCAGGCGGAGGGAGCCGACGAGGCGGTCGACTCCGCTGAGGCGCTGGTCTATCAGGTGGCGCAGCGCAACCGCGGTCGCGAGTTCGTCTCGATGAAGGATCTGCTCAACGCCAGCTTCGAGCTGATCGAGCGGCTGCACGACAACGACTCGGTGGTCACCGGCCTCTCGACGGGATTCGCCGACTTCGACGAGTGCACCGCCGGCCTTCAGCCAGCGAACCTGGTGATTTTGGCCGCTCGCCCAGCGATGGGTAAATGCGTAACCGGTGACGCGACGGTCATCAATGCCCAAACCGGCGCCCTTCAGCGCATCGACGAGATTGTCCAGTCAGCGGGGCCGTCTTCCCTCGCGGTGGCGTGCCTCGGTCAGGACCTCAAGCTGCGCTCCGGCCAGGCTGTCGAGCGACACGACAACGGCGTCCAGCCGGTCTGGCGGCTGCGCACGAAGCATGGCCGGGAGATCGTCGCTACCGCCAACCACCCGCTTCTCGCGATCGGCGGGTGGATGCCGCTGGCGCGGCTTGCCGCTGGCGATCGCATCGCGACACCACGTGCCCTGCCCTTCTTCGGAACCGAGGAGCGCCCGGACGCCGAGGTCGCGGCCGTCGCCCGTGGCCTGCGCGTGGACCGCGGCGCGGATGCGGGCGTCCCTGAGGCGTTCTTCCGGCTGTCTCGGCGGCAGGTCGCTTTCTTTCTGAACCAGCTGTTCGAGGGCAACGGGTGTTTCTGCCTCACGACCTTCTCGAGGATGCTGGCTCAGCAGCTGCAGCACCTGCTCCTGCGATTCGGCGTCCTCGCGACGATCGCCCGCAAGACGCCCTTCGAGCTGCACGTCGCCGATCGTGACAGCGCTGAGGCCTTCGCCCGGCAGATCGCGCTGCCTGCCGAGGCGCGGGGAAGCCGAGGGGCTGAGACGGACATCCGCTGGGATGAGGTCGCCTCGATCGAGCCCGCCGGAGCGGACCGTGTCTACGACCTGACGGTTCCCGGTGACCACAACTTCGTGGCCCAGGACATCATCGTCCACAACAGCACCTTGGCGACGAACATCGCCACGCATGTGGCTGTGAGCCTGCGCAAGCCGGCGGTGCTCTTCTCGCTTGAGATGTCGCAGATGGAGTTGGTCCTGCGCATCCTCGCCGGCGAGGCCCGGGTCGACTCCGAGCGGCTGCGCACCGGCCGGCTGCAGGAGAGCGACTGGCCGAAGCTGTCGCAGGCGATGGGCAAGCTCGCCGAGGCGCCGCTGTTCATCGACGATACGCCCGGCATCAACCTGATGGAGATCCGGTCGAAGTGCCGACGTCTCAAACAGAAGCATGGTCTGGACCTCATCGTCCTGGACTATCTCCAGCTGATGCAGCCGACCCGGCGGATCGATAACCGGGTCCAGGAGGTCGCCGAGTTGAGCCGCGGCCTGAAGATCCTGGCCAAGGAGCTGGAGGTGCCGGTCATTGCGCTGTCACAGCTCTCACGGAAGCCCGAGGACCGCTCCGATCGCCGCCCGCAGCTCGCTGACTTGAGGGATTCGGGCTGTCTCACGGCTGATGCGCGCATCACCCGCGCGGACACGGACGTCCAGGTGACGTTGGGCGAGCTGCTGCGCTCCGGAGCGCGCAACGTGCCGGTGTGGAGTCTCGACGAGCGCGGCCGGCTCGTTCCGGCGACGATGACCCATGTCTTCCCCAGCGGCACGAAGCCCGTCTATGACGTCGCGCTGGAATGCGGCAGAGCCGTCAAGGCGACGGCGAGCCATCCGTTCATGACGCTCGACGGCTGGGTCCCACTGGCCGAGATACCCACCGGCTCGCCGGTCGCGATCCGGCAGAGCCCCAGCGCGGCGCCTGTGGTGTCCTGGGACAGGATCTCCACGATCACACCACTCGGCGCGGCGCCGGTCTACGACGCCACGGTGCTCGGCACGCACAGCTTCCTGGCCAATGGGATCGTCGTCCACAACTCGATCGAGCAGGATGCGGACATCGTCTGTTTCATCTACCGGGACGAGGTCTATGACAAGGAGTCAGCGGCCAAAGGCGAGGCTGAGCTGATCCTCGCGAAGCACCGGAACGGGCCGCTGCGGACGATCCGCCTGTCCTTTCTCGGACACCACTCACGGTTCGCGAGCATGGCCCGTGGCCCCGGCCGACCGACCGCGCCACCCTCCGGGAACAGCCTGTAATCGGGATCACCACTCCGCTCGTTCCGACGTCTGATGGAGGAAATACGACATCTGTCCCTCCCTCGGGATGACTCAAGATCGGCATTCGGATGGATGCGTCGCACTCCATCACGAGTCATCCTGTTTACGAACGATCCGGGCGCTCCGGTCACTGGGGGGGCCGATCGCTCCGGAGTTCTCCAGATCACCTCGGGGGCCCGTTGCCGGCGGGCAAGCCGCCCGCTCCCGCCGGCAACAGGGGCACCGCCGACCCGTCTCCCGCGCCCGTGAGGTCTGGTTCCCTCTTCTCAGGCGCGTGCCGCGGCACTACACTCTCACAGGATGAGTTGGACGTTCGTGCTGAGGCCCCGCGAAATGGAGTCGTTCCGCCGTTGCCGCAGGGCGTGGGACCTCGGCGCTCGAGTGCGGCAGAACTATGTGCCGATCATGCCGCCCAAGGTGTTTGACTTCGACAAGGCCATCCACGACGCGCTTGCTGTCTATTATTTTCCCGCGATGGACGACTGGAGCCGCGCGATCGTCGGGCCGCTGGCGCTGCAGGGATTCCAGCGGTCGATGCGGCAGGACCGAGATAATTATCATAAGATCGTCGCTTTGACGAATGAGCAGGGGCAGCGGTGGGCAGCGCACGTCGAGCTTGGACAGACCGTGCTCACCCGTTACTTGGAGTGGGCGCTCACGGTCGACGATTTTGCTTCGATCTTCGCTGACCAGGACGTGTGGGCCCCCATTCCTGATCCTTTGAGCCCCGGCTCTGACCTGGGAATGCCGGACGGCCGGACGATGCGTTACTTTGGTCGGATCGATCAGCTGATCTCGGACAGGAACGACGAGTACTGGGTGGTCGACCACAGAGTCGTCGAGAACGACTGGTCGGATATCGACGATTTCATGCTCGACGTGGTGGGCCTTTCCCATGCGTGGGCGCTTGAGCTGGCCTACCCTCAGCTCAAGGTCGCCGGCACGGTCTACAACGAACTCCGCACCCATGCCTACGGCGAGCATTTCACAGACCAGGGTCAAGAATCAGAAGAGCGAGACAAGCGGTCTATGAGAGGTGCCCGGCATTTGCATGTGCGGCGGAGCCCCTCCAGCGATGTTCCGCAGGGCGTCCAGAGCGTTTTCGACCGGACTGAGGTGGTCGAACAAGAGGGCAACGCGCAGTTTCGCCGCACGCACATCCGCAGAAGCCGGGCTTCGATCGCGGACATGGGCATTCAGGTGGCGATGCAGGCGCTGGACATGAGGCAGATACAGACGCAGGTCTATCCCAACCCCTCGGTAGACAACTGCCTCAACTGCGATTACCGGAAGCCATGCGTCGCGCTGACTGCCGGGCTTGATCCCGCTCCCATCCTCGAGACGGACTACCGGAAGAGGAGCCAGGAAGAATTCGAGGAGGAGAGCCTGCGGTGGTCAAGCGGCAGGACAGGGACAAGGGCGGCGTTCGGCGGCAGGGTGACGAAGCCCGATCCCTAAGACCGTGTTTGAGAAGGCGCGACCCCTCACGACAATTCTCAAACACGCTCTAACCTCGACCGGCTCCTCTTGTGCTCAACCCTCACCCTCCAGTGGCCGGATCGCCTTGACCGTCAGCTTGAAGGTGCCCGCGGGGGCTTGATAGCTGATGGTGTCCCCCACCGCGTGGCCGATCAGGGCTTTGCCGAGGGGTGACTGCGCGCTGTAGACCGCCAAGCCCTTCGGGCGGTCCTCACGGCTGCCGAGCAGGAACGTCTCCTCGGCGCCGTCGTCGTCAACAGTCGTCACGACCATGCCGGCCATGATCCGGTCACCGGAAGGGGGCTCACCGACCTTCGCGACCCGCAGCGTCGCCTCCAGTTGGCGGATCCGCGCCTCGAGCTTGCCCTGCTCCTCCTTCGCCGAGTCGTACTCGGCGTTCTCGCGGAGATCGCCGTGAGCACGGGCGATGCCGATCCGCTGGGAGGCGAGGGGGCGCTCGACGGTGCGGAGGTGGTCCAACTCCTGCGACAGGCGGTCGTATGCGGCTTTTGACAGCCAGACGGTGTCGGTCTCAGGCACGGGACAGCTCTCCATGTCGACACGAGGGGGGAAGGAGAGTGTAGTCGCTGCGGCGGCTGTCACCATAGGGGAGATGCCAGAACTCCCAGAAGTGCAGGCACACGCCGACCGGCTGAAGGACTGGCTGTCGGGTGCGGTCCTGCAACAGGCTGCGCCGCTCGCCTTCGCCGTGCTGAAGACGTACGACCCGCCACCGGACGCCGCTGTCGGCCGGTCGTTGGAGACCGTCACGCGGCGGGGCAAGCTCCTCGTCCTGCGTTTCGGCGAGACCAGCTATGTCATCCACCTCATGCAGGGCGGGCGGCTGCGGCCGGAGGGGGGCGCCGCACGACGACTGCGGGGCGGGCTGATGCGATGGCGCTTTGACCGCGGCGCGCTGCTGCTGACCGAGGCGGGGACGGAGCGCAAGGCCGGTGTCTGGGTCGTCCAAGGGGACCCGCGGACCCAGCCGCCGCTCGACGGGTTGGGGCCGGAGGCCGACTCGGTTGCGCCCGACGAGCTGGCCCGCGTGCTCGCCGCCCATTCGCAGCGGCTTCATGGGTTCCTCCGTGACCAGCGGATCCTCGCCGGGCTCGGCCGCAGGCTCGCGAATGAGGTGTGCCACCGCGCCCGGCTGTCGCCGTTCGCGGTGACCAGCGGCTTCGGTGAGGATGGCGCCGTGCGGATCGCCGGCGCGATCCGTGACGCCGTGGCCGAGGGGCTGGCGTTCGAGCGCGCCCGCGCGGATATGAGCGCGTCAAAGGAGCGGCCCGCCGCGGTGCACAACCGCGGCGGTGAGCCTTGCCCCGTCTGTGGCGACACCGTCAGAGCCGTCGTCTACCGGGACTACACGATCAACTACTGCCCGACCTGCCAGACCGCCGGCAGGATCCTGGCCGACAACGCCTACAGCCGCCTCGGGATCGACCGCGACGCGCAGCCCGCCCGCCCCGCCCGCCGACCCACCCGCCGCCGCTGATCCCAGCACCCGGCCCGCCGCAACGCGAATCACGCTGACGGCAACCCGGCGGCGGTTGCGGTCCGCCCCGCAATGATGCGCGCAGGCGCGACCCGCCACAGAAGCGGAGCCTGAGGCGTGTGTCGGGAGGAGAGACTGGTAACCGTGTACGAACCTGCGATCCGATGACCGCCGGAGAAGACGCTGGGTGGGCCGCAGGGCCCATGGGATGCAGTTTTCCGTCGAATCCGGCGGAAAGCTGCAGCTCAGGTGGGTAAGACGGCAGCTTGGATGCAGTTTTCCGTCGCCCAGAGGCTGTTGTAAAATCACGGCGCGTGGCTGTGAGCGCAGCCAACCCCCGTCGCGGGGCCTGTAGACGCCCCTGGGCCAGCGACACTGCAGCTTTCCTCCGTATCCGGAGGAAAGTCGCAGGTCAGGCTCGCGCGATCAAGCTTGAGGCGCACCTTTCCTTCGCATCCGGAGGAAAGCTG
>JBOGEA010000256.1:0-8586 GCA_050743205.1 Egibacteraceae bacterium
GCGGTATACCGCCGCGATCCAGCACACAACCGCGGTCAACCCGCGCGCTGCCGCCCCTCCCGTCCACGACTCGTCGGGCCGGGGCGAAGCCCCGCTGGCTGGGTCGGGGGAGCTGACCGGCGTCGGCTACTCGTGGCCGCGGACCGGGTGAGGTCGGTAGGGCTCCTCCAGGCGCTCGAGCTCCTTGTCCGACAGCCGGACGTCGACGGACGCGATCGCGTCGTCCAAGTGGGGGAGCTTGGTCGCGCCGACGATCGGCGCCGTCACACCGGGCTGGTGGAGCAGCCACGCCAAGGCGACCTGAGCGGGAGGCAGGCCGCGCTCACCGGCGACCTCGACCAGGCGGTCGACGACGTCGAAGTCGGCGTCGGTGTAGAGAAAGTCGAGGAACTCGTCACTGCTCGCCCGCGTCGTGCGACGCTCGCCCTCACGGGTGCGCGTGCCGGCCAGCAGACCGCGCGCGAGCGGGCTCCACGGGATGAGCCCGACGCCCATGTCCACGCACTGGGGGATCATCTCGCGCTCCTCCTCGCGGTAGAGGAGGTTGTAGTGGTTCTGCATCGTCACGAACCGGGTCCAGCCGCGGAGGTCGGCGGTGTGCTGGGCTTTCGCGAGCTGCCATGCCCACATGCTGGACGCGCCGATGTATCGGGCCTTGCCCGCCCTCACGACGTCGTGCAGCGCCTCCATCGTCTCTTCGATCGGGGTCTCGTCGTCCCAGCGGTGGATCTGGTACAGGTCGACGTAGTCCGTGTCCAGCCGCCGCAGCGACGCGTCGATCGCGTCGAGTATGTGGCCGCGTGACAGGCCGCCCGCATTCGGACCGTCGTCGAGCGGGAAGCGGACCTTCGTGGCGAGCACGTAGTCCTCGCGGCGGGCGAACGCCTCACGGAGCAGCCGCCCGGTGACCTCCTCGCTCACGCCCAGGGAGTACATGTCGGCGGTGTCGAAGAACGTGATGCCCGCCTCGGCCGCGTGACGGACCAACGGCCTGGCGACCTCCTCGTCCAGCACCCAGTCCCGCCACCCGGGATCCCCATAGCTCATCATCCCCAGGCAGATCTTGGAAACCTTGAGGCCCGTCGACCCCAGCCGCACGTACTCCATCGCCTGCTCCTTCGAATCGAGACTCCCCACCGTACCCGTGAGCCCTCAACCCCGGAACCATGGCTCGCGATGGGTCGCGCTGTCCGAACGGCACGGCCGCTGACCGAGTCGTTATCCACAGGGTCCGCGGTCGAGGTCCGTGTGTTTCTGCTCGACATGCCCTACCGTGACGCGGCCGTCAGAGTTTGCTCGTTGGTGGGCAGCCGTTGACGATGGGGGAATGGACGTGCACGGGCTCTTCGCTCAGCTGGAGGTCCAAGCGGAAAGTTCTCTGGACCGAGGGTGTAGCTGCACCGCGCCTCGCAAGGAGCGTTGAGCGCTGTGTAATGGGTTTACATAAGCTGAAGTCGCGACACAGCGAGGCGGGATGCAGATGCAGCCGAATCCATGGAATTTTCCGTGCGGACCACTCAAAGGTGTTGCCGACCGTTCGGCGGCTGCCCACCCGCCCGCCGCTGGACCAGATCGTCATGCTCGCCGGCATCGAGGTGGCGCGGACGACCGGCCGTGACGAGCGAGCGCTCCGCCGGGTATGGCGGGAACGCCACGGTGGCGGGGCGATCCCACTGCTCCTTCTCGACGACGACCCCCGCCGCGAAGGCTGCCTCAGCGTGCTCGGTCCGATCGGCGCCGTGGGGCCGCTGCGCTCGATGGACGTTGGGGTGGCCGTCGAGCATCCCCAACGCCTTGCGCTCCCGCCCTGACCGGATCAGTCCGCCCAGCGGACGGGCACGTCGCAGCGCGTGGCTGTGCTCGACCGGCAGGGGAGACACGCCGCTTCGCTGTACCCGATCCGGCACGTACGCCGCCGGCGGCGACGGCAGGGGCAACTTGCCGAGCGCATACGTGATCGCGATCTCCCATGAGCTCGCGGCTGACAGCAGCAGCTCGTTGCGGTGTCCTCCCAGCAGCGCCAGCAGCCCGACGGGCAGGCGCCCAGGGGCAGCCCGCAGCCACAGCCATGCGTGGGTGTCCAGCAGAAGCCTCACGCCTCGAATGCATCCAAAGGTCGTCCGGCAGGGGGGCGTCGACGTCCCCGGCACCGTGAACACGCCGACGTCGACGCCGAACTGCCGCCAGGTGATCGGCGCGACGGGAACCAGCTTCGCGATCGGCTCTTTTGCCCCGCACTATGATGACCTCCTCACCAGGCGCTCACCCGCCGCACCATGCCCCACATGATGGACAAAACCAACTCCGTGCGCTGGCCGATCAGGAACCGCTGGGGCCGATAGTGGGGGCATGAGCCCGGCTCGGCCCTAGTACGCTCACGCGCGGTGGGAACTCGATGCGGAAAGGACGCCTGGAGTGGCGAGCGAGATCGTCTACGAGATCAACGGCGGTGACCCCGTGCGCGGGCGCATCACCGCACTCGGCGCGAAGAACTTCGTCACGAAGGCGATGGTCGCGGCGCTCCTCGCTGACAGCCCGACGACGCTGACCAACGTCCCCGCCATCGGTGACGTCGACATCACGGCCGCGATGCTGCGCGCGGTCGGCGTCGTGGTCGAGCACAGCGGCGATGACGAGATGCGGATCGACGCGGGCGGGCTGGCCGCCTCACAGGTCCCGCTGCCGCACTCGGGCAGCAACCGAATCCCGATCCTGCTGCTCGGCGCCCTGCTGCACCGTTTCGACCGCGTCGCGGTGCCGCTGGTCGGTGGCTGCATGATCGGCAAGCGGGGCGTGGACTTCCACATCCGGGCGCTGGAGGCGTTCGGCGCCCGGGTCGAGCAGTCCGAGTCCGGCTACGTGGCGCAGCGCGTCGGGGCGCTGCGCGGCACCGAGATCCACCTGCCCTACCCCAGCGTCGGCGCCACCGAGACCTGCCTGTACTTGGGGTCGCTGGCCTTGGGCCGCAGCGTGATCCGCAACGCCGCGGCTGAGCCTGAGATCATCGAGCTGATCACGATGCTCCGCGGGATGGGCGCGATCATCTACACCAAGCCCGGCCGCGAGATCGTGATCGAGGGTGTCGAGCATCTGCGCGGCACGCGGATGGAGGTGCTCGGCGACCGCATCGAGGCGGCGTCCTGGGCCTGCCTCGCCGCCGCGTCCGACGGCGAGATCATCGTCGACGGCGTTCGTCCCGACAGCCTCGGCAACTTCCTGTCCTACTTCGCCAAGGCCGGCGGCGGCATCGAGCTGGAGGGGCCGCAGACGATGCGGTTCTTCCGCCGCGAGCCCCTGCGCCCCTGCGTGCTGGAGACCGACGTCTTTCCGGGCTTCTCGACCGACTGGCAGCAGCCGTTCGTGGTCGTGCTCACACAGGCCGACGGCGTGTCGATCCTGCACGAGACCGTCTACGAGAACCGGCTGGGCTACCTGTCGGTGCTCGAAGAGCTGGGCGCCACGACCCAGGTCTACGACACCTGCCTCGGCGGCGCCCCCTGCCGCTTCAACGCCTCGGCCTGGCCCCACAGCGCGATCATCCAAGGCCCCTGCGACCTGCGGTCCGTGGGCCGGATCACCGTTCCCGACCTGCGCGCCGGCCTGGCCTACATCATCGCCGCCGTCGTCGCCAAAGGCTGCACCGAACTCCACGGCGCTGAGTTCGTCGAGCGCGGCTACGGCAACGTCGTCCCCCGCCTGCGGGCGATGGGCGTGACCATCGACCGCCTCGTCACCCCGCCTCAGTGACCCGCCACAGCGCGGAGATCGGCAGCGCGGTGAGCCGGTCACCGAGCGGTAAGGCGTCGCGTCCCGCATACAGCAGGATGCCGTGGACAAAATCGCCGTCGAGCAGATCCCGCAGCTTTGCGAGCCAGTCGAGCGACTTCGGGCGGAAGCTGAGCCCGGCCTTGACCTCAAGGGCCACCACCCGGCCATCGGCGGCTTCGAGGACCACGTCCACCTCTGCCCCCTGACGATCACGGAAGTGGAACAGCGTCACCGCGGTCTCAGCCCAGCTCGTCTGGCGCTGAAGCTCGTTCACCACGAAGGTCTCCATCAGCGGTCCGGTGGCAGGCTCATCCGGCCGGCCGAGCGCCCCAGGCCCTTTGCCGAGAAGGTGGGCCGCCAGGCCAGAGTCTGATATGTAGACCTTGGGATGACGCTTGACTCGAGCGGTCAGATTACGCGACCAGCTCGGTATCTCATGGACGAGGTACACCGTCCGCAGCAGCGCGACATAGTCGTACACCGCCTGGCGAGCGACTGCGGCATCGTCGATGATGTGCTGCATCACAAGCTCTGAGGCGGTTCGAGCGGCGAGCAGGCGGAGCAGCTTCGGCAACTCACCCGCCTTGCGGATTCCACCCAGCTCGACGATGTCGCGCTGGGTGATGCTGTGAAGGTAATCCGCGTACCAGCGGGTTCGCTGCCTGGGCGGCAGACGCTGCACCTCTGGGTACCCGCCCGCACATATTCGCGCGAGGTAGTCGCCCAGTCCCTCTTTCCCTGTCGGCAGGCGGCGAAGCCGCTGCGGCTCCTGGAATGCGGTGTCGATGAACCGTTCCACGACGCCTGCGACTTCCCCCTGGGTGAACGGCCCCAGCTGCATGAACGCGGCCCGGCCGGCGAGCGACTCGGTGAGGCCCGGCACGGTCAGGAAGTTGCTCGAGCCGGTGAGGACGAACTGCCCCGGATCCTGATTCCGGTCCACCTCGGCCTTGATCGCCCTCACGAGCGGGTCGCCAGCGCGCTGAATCTCGTCTATGACCAGCGGTCGCCTGCCCGCGGTGACGAACCCGACCGGATCGTCGATGGCCGCACGGAGCAGCGCTTCATCATCGAGCTGCCGCAGCGTGCCGCCCAATTTCGCAGCGAGCTTCGTCACCAGCGTGGTCTTGCCGGACTGCCGAGGACCGGTCACGGCCGTCACACGGCGGGAGGCGATCGTCTCGCACATGACCGGTTCGATGTTCCGGGGAATCGGCTCAGTCACGGTCGGGTCTCCCCCTCCGCCTGTCATACAGAAACCACAACCTCTATCATACAAAACGCAACCGCACTACCATACACTCTGCACCCATCGATGGGCCGCTGGGGGAGGACGGACCCCCGTCGCCCGGCCATCGCCACCGGATGCGGCAGCGCCCTCGGGTCAGATTTCCGGCCGCCTTTTGCGCTGGCACCCTGCGCGGGTGGTGACCGCCTCAAAGCGGCATGCCGAGCCCGCATGGACATCGTGTCACCATATGGCCATGGCGAGAACGCAGACGCTTGTGCAACTGACCGATGAGCTGATCGAACTGCTCGACGCGCGGGCGAGCAGGCAGGGCGTGTCCCGCTCTCAAGTGGTCCGTGAAGCCGTCGAGGCGCACCTGCGCCGCAGTGAGGCGATCGGGCGCGCCATCGTGGAGGGGGCTATACCCGCATCCCGCCCGGAGTGCCCGACGAGTGGGGCGACGTTGAGGCATGGCACGACGCGCTGGCCGAAGCCCGAGCGCGTCAAGGACGGCCTGACGAGTGGTGAGTGCAGCGCTGTATCGCGGCCAGGTCTGGTGGACCGAATCCCCGTCGCTCGGCCGCCGGTCCTGTGGCCATCCTGACCCGCAACGAGGGTCTGCGTGTGCTGCCCCGGGTCCTGGTCGCGCCGGCAACGACCACGATCCGCTCGTTGCCGACCGAGGTCCACCTCGATCAACAGGACGGGATGCCACGCGCGTGCGTGCTGAACCTGGACACACCGGAGCTCCTGTCGCGCAGCTCCTTCATCATCTACATCACGACCCTGTCGCTCGTGCGGCAGGAAGACGTCTGCCGGGCGCTCGCGGTCGCCACCGGCTGCTCGTGACCCGCCTTGGGAACGCCGGGCGTGTAGGATTCGCCCCTGTGTGGAGGACATGCGGTGCTGAGATGGCCATGGGCGGCCGGATGATGGGTTCCGGCCTCCTCCGCATGTCCTGACGCGACAGCGACGACAAGGAGGCCCCCGAAACTCCAGCCTCCTCACGCGGGGCGGCGGCCGGCGGGGCAAGCAGAAGGGTTGTGATGGGCCGCTACTTCATCACCACGTCCATTCCGTACGTCAACGGCAGGCCGCATCTCGGGCACGCGCTGGAGTTCGTCGAGACGGACGTCCTCGCGCGTCACTGGCGCCAGCTCGGTGACGAGGTGCGCTTTCAGACGGGCACTGACGACAACGCCCTCAAGAATGTCCAAAACGCGGAAGCTGAAGGCATCCCGCCGCAGGAGTTCGTCGAGCGGGTCGCCGCTCGTTTCGCCTCACTGCGGGATTCGCTGGACCTGTCGTTCGACGACTTCATCAAGACCAGCTCCGATCCGCGGCACCATCCCGGCGTGGACAAGCTGTGGGCAGCGTGCGCCGGACAGGGCGACTTCTACCGAAAGAGTTACACCGGCCTGTACTGTGTCGGCTGTGAGGTCTTCTACACCCCCGAAGAACTGACCTGCGGCCGTTGTCCAGAGCACGGGACCGTTCCCGATCTGGTCGCTGAGAACAACTGGTTTTTCCGCCTCAGCCGGTATCAAGAGCAACTGGTTGACCTCATCGCCAGCGATGCGCTCCGCGTCGAGCCGGCCACCCGCAAGAGGGAAGTTCTGTCATTCGTTGAAGCAGGTTTAGAGGATTTCAGCGTCTCCCGCAGCATGACACGCGCACGCGGCTGGGGAATCCCGGTCCCCGGCGATCCTGATCAGGTGATCTACGTATGGTTCGACGCGCTGGCGAACTACATCACGGCACCAGGCTACGGGACGGACGAAGAACGTTTCCAATACTGGTGGGATGACAGCGACGAACGTGTCCACATCATCGGCAAAGGCATCATCCGCTTTCACGCTGTCTACTGGCCCGCGATGCTGCTGTCCGCTGGAGTCAGACTCCCCAGTACGATCTTCGTCCACGAGTACCTGACCGCTGGCGGCCAGAAGATCAGCAAGTCCGCCGGGAACGCCGAGGACCCGTCTGACATCGTGGCCCGCTACGGCACGGACGCCCTGCGCTGGTGGATGCTTCGCGATGTCGGCCGCGCGGGCGACACCGACTACACCGCGCAGCGGCTCGTCGCCCGGGCGAACGAGGACCTGGCGAACAACATCGGCAACCTCGTCAACCGGACCGTGTCCATGGTCAACAGATACCGCGAGGGCATCATCCCCACGGTCGCCGCGGACAACCCGGCCGCCGCGGATCTGCGCGCGGCTCGCGCCGACGCGGCTGGCCGCATCACCCACGCCCTTGGGGAGTTCGACTTCCGGCGCGCCGTCGAAGCCGTCATCAGCATCGGCGACGAGGGGAACCGCTACGTCGAGGCAGCCCGCCCGTGGGAGCTGGCGAAGGCCGAACGCAGGCAAGACGCCGCCCCAGAGGCGCTGGACGCGGTGCTGGCTGAGCTCGTCATGACCTGCCGCGACCTCGCCGTCCACCTCCAGCCGTTTCTCCCCGCGGCCGCCCGACGCATCGCCGAGCAGTGCGGCGAGGGCGGCCCGAAAGTCGCCGAGCCGCGCCCCGTGTTCCCCCGCCTGGAGATGAGCACATCGTGACAGATGTGGCTGGAACTGCTCATTCGCCCGGAAGGACCGATGTGGTGAGGGGTCTGGGTGGGGTGGTTTGGAGGGTGGGGGCGCGTCGTTTGGAGAAGGCGATGGCGCCGCCGAGGACGGCGGTGGAGATGGCGACGACGCTGGTCAAGGAGTATCCGGCGCCGACAGCCTCCTGCTCGGCGGTCGCGATCGGTCGTGGGAGCCTACACGCCTCGACCGGTTGATCCCTGGCCGCTCCAGCTGCTACGCGTTCGCCCAACGACCTCTGGAGATGGACGATCTCGGCGCGCTGCTGCACCTGGGAGCCGGCGTGAAGGCCATCGCTGAAACCGCTGAGGGGACTGTGCCGCTGCGCATGGCTCCCTCTGCCGGCTCGCTGCAACCGGTCAACGTGTATGTGGCGGCCTGTGACGTCACTGGCGTCCCGCCCGGCATCTACTCCTACCACCCGGTGCGCCACGCCCTCGACCTGGTGCGCCGCGGTGACCCTCGCGATGCGCTGGCCAACGGGTGCCTGCAGGAGTTCGTCGCGACCGCTCCCGCAACCGTCGTGCTCACCTGCTCGCTCGATCGCGTGCGGTGGCGCTACGGCAGCCGCGCGTACCGATCGGTGCACCTCGACGCCGGGGTGCAGTGTCACAATCTCCTGCTCGTAGCCGCTGACCTCGGGCTCGGATGCTGCGCCGTGTTCGGGTTCTTCGAAGAACGCCTCGACGAGATCCTGGCCATCGACGGGACCACCGAGTTCACCACCCTCGTGATGCCGATCGGCTACCCCGCCACCACGGGCCCGCCGCGGTAGCAGAGCGGTCGTCAAGAACCGGCCAGCCGATCGGGGTCCCGCGCCCTACGCCACCGTCCCGGCATCGCTGCCCTCGATGGTGAGGTGTTTGGTGGCCAAGACTCGGGGTCGTCTGCTCCGAACTGCCTGCATATGGCCACACAGACCGAACCTGGCACGTCGGCTCGCCCCGAGAGCCAGCTCACCGCGCCCCCCGGGCGGGTGCGGGCGGGGATCGCGGGTGTGCT
>JBOGEA010000257.1:0-8582 GCA_050743205.1 Egibacteraceae bacterium
GGCGGCTCGATGCCGCCTGAACCGCTCAGCTTTAATAAAAACATTCGACGTTTAGCGGACACAGGGGTCGCGCCTCGTCGGGTGCAGCGACCTAAAAGGGGGTGCGTGAGCGGAACCCGACGAGGCGCGACCCCTTCCCGACAGTTCTCAAACACGTTCTCCGTCATAGGGAGCCCTGACGGCGGGACCAGACGCGGGTGGGAAGGCCCCACAGCTTGACGAAGCCCTCGGCTTGGCGGTGGTCGAACTGGTCGGCGGCGTCGTAGGTGGCCAGGTCGTGGTCGTACAGGCCGATCGGCGAGCGGCGGCCGGCGACGCTGGCCGAGCCTTTGAACAGGCGCATGCGCACCTCGCCCGAGACGTAGCGCTGTGAGGTCTGGACGAACGCGTCGATGGCGCCCTTCAGTGGCGAGAACCACAGGCCGTTGTAGACGAGCTGCGCGAATCGGCTCTCCAAGGCGCGCTTCTCCTGTGCCAGCTCCTGCTCCAGGCAGAGGTCCTCAAGGTCGCGGTGGGCGGTCAGGATGGTCACCGCGCCGGGGCACTCGTAGATCTCACGGCTTTTGATACCGACGAGCCGATCCTCGACCATGTCGATGCGCCCAACCCCGTGCGCGCCTGCCCGGCGGTCCACCTCGGCGATCAGGGTGGCGAGGTCCAGCTCTTTGCCGTCAACCGCGATAGGGAGGCCGTCGGCGAAGCGCAGGGTCAGCTCCTCGGCTTCGTCAGGCGCCTTCGCCAGCGCGGCGGTGCGCGCGAACACGTCCTCGGGCGGGGACTCCCAGGGATCCTCGAGGATGCCGCACTCGGCGGTCCGGCCCCACAGGTTCTCGTCGATCGAGTACGGCGAGTCCTTCTTGACGGAGATCGGGATGCCACGCATCTGCGCCCAATCGATCGCGCCGTCACGAGACAGGCCCCACTCGCGGATGGGCGCCTCGACGACGAGGTCCGGGGCGAGCGCCATCGCGCTGACCTCGAAGCGGACCTGGTCGTTGCCCTTGCCGGTGCAGCCATGGCCGATCGCCGTCGCACCGGTGTCGCGCGCGACGCGGACGAGGTGGCGGGTGATCAGCGGCCGCGACAGCGAGGACACCAGCGGATACTTGCCCATGTACAGCGCGTTCGCGGCGATCGCGGGACCGACGAACTCCTCGGCGAACTCCCGTTTCGCATCGACGACGACCGCCTCGACAGCTCCGCAGTCCAGCGCGCGCTGGCGCACGCGCTCGATCTCTCCGGGCTGCGCCTGGCCGACGTCGATGGCGCAGGCGAGGACCTCGTAGCCCTTCTGCTCCTCAAGCCAGCGGATTGCGACGGACGTGTCGAGTCCCCCGGAATAGGCGAGGACGAGGCGCACCGGGCTCACAGGCGGTTCTCCTTGATAGCGGTCAGGCGGTCGGCGACATCTCGGCCCGATGTCCCCTCGACTGCGACGACGAGAATGGTGTCGTCACCCTGCAGGGTGGCCAGCACTCCCGAAACTCCGGCGGCGTCGATCGCGGCGGCCACGACGCCGGCGACACCGGGTGGGGTGCGGATCACCGCGAGGTTGCCGCTGGCGTCGATGGCCAGCGCGAACTGCAGCAGCGCCAGCGCGAGGCCGGGCTTCTGCGGCGAGACGTAGACGGACCGGCCGCTGGCCGTCCGGACTTTGACGATGCCCAGCGCCTCCAGGTCCCGGCTGACCGTCGGCTGCGTCGCCACGACGCCGACCCCGCGCAGCGCGTCGACCAGCTCCTCCTGCGACTCGACGCGGTGGCTGCTGACGATCTTGAGCACAAGCTCGCGGCGCCGGGCGGTCTCATCCATCGGCGCGGTGCGACCCCAGCAGCAGGAGCAGGATCGCCTTGGATGTGTGGAGGCGGTTCTCGGCTTGGGTCCACACGACGCTCTGCTGCCCGTCGATCACCTCGGCGGTGATCTCTTGGTCGCGGTGCGCGGGCAGGCAGTGCATGACGATCGCGTCCGGCCGGGCGACCTCCATGACGTGCTCACCCACCTGGAACGAGCCGAACATCAGGGCTCGCGCCTCGCGCTCGGCCTCCTGCCCCATCGACGCCCACACGTCGGTGTAGACGACATCGGCGTCCCGTGCCGCGGCCAGCGGGTCGGCCGTCACCATGACGCTGCCGCCCCACTCGACGGCCATCGCGGCCGCCGACTCGACGACCTGCGGGATCGGCTCGTACCCGGGCGGCGAGCCGACCGCGACGTGCATCCCGGTCATCGCCCCTGCCTGCAGCAGCGCGTGCGCGACGTTGTTGCCGTCACCCAGGTAGCAGAGCTTGAGCCCCGACAGCGTCCCCTTGTACTCGCGGACCGTCTGCAGGTCGGCGAGCACCTGGCAGGGGTGCGTGAAGTCGCTCAGCGCGTTGATCACCGGGATCGTCCCGGCGGCAGCCAGCGTCTCGAGCCGCGACTGCGCGAACGTCCGCACGACCACCGCGTGGAGGTAGCGGGACAGCACCCGGGCCGTGTCCTCGACCGTCTCACCGCGCCCGAGCTGCAGGTGGTCGACATCGAGCACGACCGCGTGCGCGCCCAACTCGTGGATGGCGACCTCGAACGACACGCGTGTCCGCGTCGATGGCTTCTCGAAGATGAGGCCGATCGAGTAGCCAGTGAGATCGGTCCGCAGCGCGGGCCCGCGCCGGCGCTCGGCCTTCAGCTCGTCGGCCAAGTCGAGCGTCTTGAACAGCTCCGGGATGCTCAGGGAGTCGATGGTGAGGAAGTCCCGTTTTGTCACCCTTCGCTCCTGTCGGCCACCGCACGGATACGCGCGACCAACTCATCGACGTCGAACGGTTTCGGAAACACGTTCTCCGCGCCGAGCCGATCGATCGCCTCCTCCGCTGCCTCGGGCTTGCCGGTGACGACGATGACGGGGACGCGCGCCTGCTCCTCGGCGAGCGCGTCGAGCACTCGCATGCCGCCGACGTCGGGCATCATGATGTCGAGCACAACCGCGGAGGGCGCGCACATCCGCAGTTTCAGCAGCCCTTCGAGCCCATCCTTCGCGGTGCGGACCTCGAACCCCTCGGTGCGCAGCACGGTCACGAGCAGATCTCGCACCCCCCGGTCGTCCTCGACCACGAGCACGGTCCCCTGATGCTCGCCGCTCATGCTGCCTCCCCAAAGGTCAGTCCACCGCATCCAAGGCGCGGCCCAGGCGGCCCGCCATCTCATCCAGCAGAGCCTCTCCGATCACGAGCGGCGGCGCCAGCCGGATCGCGTCCGGGGCGACGGCGTTGACGACGAGTCCCTCCTCGAGAGCGCCAGCGACGACGTCAGCGGCGACGGGACGGCGCAGCACGAGCGCCTGCAGCAGGCCGCGGCCGCGAACACCGGCGATGAGGTCGCTGTGCTGGGCCAGCGTGCCCAGGCGTGCGGCCATCGCGCGGCCGAGGACGGCGGCGTGTGCCACGAGGTGTTCGCCGGCCAGCGTGTCGAGCACCGCCAACGCCGCCGCGCACACGACCGGGCCGCCCCCGAACGTGGAGGCGTGGTCGCCTGGCCGGAACGCATGGGCAGCGGGGCCGTGTGCGACCATCGCACCGATCGGCAGCCCGTTCGCCAGCGCTTTCGCGAGGCACACGACATCGGGGACCACCGGTGTGGTCTGCCATCCGTACCACGCGCCCAGACGCCCGAGCCCAGTCTGGACCTCGTCGCACACGAGCAGCGCGTCCACGCGGTCGCACGCCTCCCGAGCGGCGACGAGCACCTCGTCAGGCACCGGGCGCACACCGCCCTCTCCCTGGAGCACCTCGACCCACACCGCACAGGTGTCGTCGTCGACGGCCTTCGCGAGCGCCTCAGGATCGTCGTAGGGGACATGCCGCACCCAGTCTCCCAGCGGCTGGAACGGCGCGTGCTTCGCCGGGTTGCCGGTGAGCAGGAGGGCACCGAGCAGGCGGCCGTGGAACCCGCCCTCCAACGCCACGACGTTGACCTTGCCGTCGTGCCGCGCCTTGCCGTAGCGGCGGGTGAGCTTGATCGCGGCCTCATTCGCCTCAGCGCCCGAGTTGCAGAAGAACGCCTTGCCCTCCGGCCATCCGAGGGTCGCCTTCAGCCGCTCGGCGAGCGCGATCTGCCCCTCGGTGTAGTACAGGTTCGAGACGTGGACGAGACGGCGGGCCTGCTCGGCCACGGCCTCGGCCACCCTCGGATGCGCATGGCCGAGCGAGGTGACCGCCAGCCCCGACAGGAAGTCCAGGTAGCGGCGGCCCTCAACGTCGAACAGCCAGGCGCCCTCGCCGCTCGTGAACACGACAGGCTGGCGCCCGTAGGTGGGCAGAATCGCGGCGGCGTCGCGGGCCTGGATCTCTCCGGTGCGGGTCGTCATTTCGTCACCAGCGTCCCGATTCCTTGGTCCGTGAAGATCTCGAGCAGCAGCGCGTGCTCGATGCGCCCGTCGAGCATGCACGCCTGCGCTACGCCGCCGTCGAACGCCGAGACGATGCTCTCGACCTTCGGGATCATGCCGGTGTGCAGGTCGCCGGCCGCGAGCATCCTCCGCAGCCGCTCGACGGTGACCTCGCTGAGCAGCATCGACGACGCGGTGCCGAAGGCCTCGTAGAGGCCGGGGACGTTCGTGAGATAGATGAGGTTGTCGGCGTGGAGCGCGACCGCGACCGCACTGGCGGCGGTGTCGGCGTTGATGTTCAGCTCCTGGCCGTCCGGCCCACGGCCGACGGTCGCGACGACCGGCACGGCACCGTTGTCGAGCAGGGTCACGAGGATATGCGGGTCGACGGCCTCGACCTCACCGACCGCGCCCAGGGCCGGGTCGGCCACGCGCGCCTGGATGAGGTGCGCGTCGGTGCCGGCAACGCCGACCGCCGGCGCCCCCGCCGCGCAGATCATCCCGACAAGCTCGGGGTTGACCTGGCCGAGCAGGACCATCCGGACCACCTCCAGCGTCTGCGGGTCGGTGACGCGGCGGCCGTTGGAGAACCGGGGCTGCAGCCCGAGGCGCTTGGACAGCGCCGAGATCTGCGGCCCGCCGCCGTGCACGACGACGACGCGGAGGCCGACTCTGTGCATCAGCGCCACGTCTGCGGCGAAGATCTCGGTGAGCCCGTCGCCAGCGTTGACATTGCCTCCGTACTTGATCACCACGGTCCGCCCCGCCCAACGGGTGATCCAGGGCAGCGCCTCACGCAGCACCCGCGCCTTGTCCTGGGCGGCCTTCGCCCGGTGAGTGAGTGTCTGCACGGCGATCATGTCGTGTACTCGGCGTTGATCCGCACGTAGTCATACGTGAGGTCGCAGGTGAGGAACGCGGCCTCGGCCTCGCCCTGCCCCAGGTTCACGGTGAGGTGGACGTCGGGGCCTTTGAGCGCGATCGCCGCTTGGCCACGGTCGAACGACGTGGCGACGCCGAAGCGGCAGACGGTCACATTGCCGAACAGCGCCGTGACCTTGCCGGGATCGAACTCGACCGGGCCAGCGCCCATCGCGGCGAGCACCCTGCCCCAGTTCGGATCGCCGCCGGCCAGCGCGGTCCTCACGAGCGCGCTGCCGGCGATCGCCTTGCCGACGCCGACAGCGTCGGGCTCGGTCCGGGCGCCGGTCACGCGGATGTGCAGCACTCTGCTCGCGCCTTCACCGTCACGGACCAGGGCCTCTGCCAGCTCGCCCAGCACAGCGACGAGCCCTTGCGTGAACGCGGCCAGCGACGGCGGGCGCCGCGCTTCGCCGGTGGCCAGCAGGATCACCGCGTCGTTCGTCGACATGCAGCCGTCCACAGAGATGCGGTTGAACGTGCGGTCCACCGCCTCGCGCAGCACTGCCTTCATGACAGGCCCGGCAACCGGCGCGTCGGTCGTCACGACGCACAGCAGCGTCGCCATCTCAGGCGCGATCATGCCCGAGCCCTTGACCATCCCGCCGATGCAGCACCCGGCAGAGCCGTTGGCCGTCTCCTCACGCACACCGACCGCCGCCTGCTTCGTGAAGGTGTCGGTGGTGAGGATGGCGGTGGCGGCATCCTCCCCGCCCTGTGGGGACAGCGCCCCGACGACCCGGGGGATGCCGGCGATGAAGGGGTCTCGCGGGATCGGCACGCCGATGACCCCGGTCGAGCAGACCAGGACGTCGGTGACCTCGCAGCCCAGCTCGGCGGCGACGATCCCGCACGACTCCTGCGCCAAGGCCAGCCCGGCGGGGCCGGTGCAGACGTTCGCGCTGCCGCTGTTGAGCAGCACCGCCCGCGCCCGCCCGTTCGCCGCATGCCGAGCCGTCACCTGGACCGGCGCGGCCTTGACCTGGTTGCGCGTCTGGACCGCGGCCGCGGCCACCGTCCGGTCGGCGGCGACCAGCGCCAGGTCCAGCCGCCCGCTGGGCTTCAGGCCGGCGGCGATGCCCGCGGCCCGGATGCCCGGCACTGCGCAGACCCCGCCGGGCTTGGGCTCGAGCGTGACGTGTGGCTCTGTCATGGGTAGACCCCCGCGATGGGAAGGCCAGCCGTCTCCGGCAGGCCGAGTGCAACGTTGGCAGCCTGTATCGCCTGGCCAGCGGCGCCTTTCGTGAGATTGTCGAGCGCGCAGCTCGCCACGACGCGCCACGCCCGCGTGTCGACGGCGACGCCGACATGCGCGGCGTTGGAACCGCGCAGGTGCGTCGTCGCCGGCCATACGCCCTCGGGCAGCAGCGCGACGAACGGCTCGGCGGCGTAACGCCGCTCGTAGAGCGCCCTGACCTCAGCGGTCGTCAGGGGGCTCGCGAGGGTCGCCGTCACCGTGCACAGCTGCCCGCGCGACATCGGCACCAGGTGTGGGACGAATGTGAGCGGCAGGGGCTCGACGATACCGGTCAACAGGCCCCACACGCGCTCGATCTCCGGCGTGTGCCGGTGCCGCGGCGCCCCGTACACGACCGCATTGCCCACCGCGTGGCTGGCGTGGAGGTCGTCCCGCAGCCCCTTGCCCGCCCCAGACGTCCCGGACAGGCCGGCGACCACGATCGTCGCCGGATCGATCACGCCGGCCAGCGGCGCCAGCGCCAGCAGCGCCGCCGTCGGGTAGCACCCAGGGTTGGCGACCAGTTGCGCGCCCTGAAGGTGGGCACGGAACAGCTCGGGCAGGCCGTATACGGCCGGGGTCAGCTGTGGGGCCGTATGGCGGAGGCCATACCAGGCCTCGAACGCATCGGCGTCGAGGCGGAACGCCCCAGACAGGTCCACGACCGTCGCGCCGAGCCCGAGCAGGGGCGGCGCCAACGCCAGGCTCGCCTCGTGCGGCGTCGCCAGGAACACGGCGGCGCAGCCTTCCAGCGCATCGGGCTCCGCCGGCACGAGCGTCCCGCTCATCCCCAGATGCGGGAACACCTCGGCCAGGTCTCGCCCCACCGCTCCCCTGGCCGCGACCGTCCGCACCTTCAGCGTCGGATGTCCAGCCAGCAGCCGCAGCAACTCGGCCCCGCCATACCCCGACCCCCCAACGATCCCAATATCCATGTGAATGAGTATGCAGACATCATTCAGCCACCGCAAGGCTTTTGTGCCAACGACGTCCTCTACGCCAAAGGGGCTCTCGACGGACGCACTTCCGGACGAATGAGCAGTTCCAGCCACATCTGTCACGATGTGCTCACCACCAGGCCTGGGATGCACCCGTGGGTGGTCGTCACTGCACGTGGTGGGCTCAAGCGCGGTCGCGTTGCGCCGGGACCTGGCCTCGGGCGTGCGCTGTCCCGTGCAGAATTCCGCGCCACAGAGGCCGTTGCGCAACGCAGGTCGGACCGCATGCCTGCGCTCGCCGCGTCGACGGCAGTTTCCCGTCGCACCGATGAGGAAGCTGCAGTCGAGCCGCTGCCTCGCCGAGCTGACCTGCGGTTTCCGCCGCACCGATGAGAAAACTGCCGGTCAGTCCCCCCAAACGGAGCGCTGCCGCCACCACCCGAGGGCCATACCAGGCGGATCTCGCGCCAGACGCCATACAGGCAGATCCCGCGGCTGCGGCTCGGTGGCAGCAGCGGCGACACATGCCGAGGCCGCTGCTGTGAGTCCTGACCGCCGGAAACGGCGGTCAGGACTCACAACCTCGCCGGTCGTCTCGCCTGCTGCCAGCCCTTCGGCCTCGGGCGGCTGGCACTGACGCTGAAGTCAGTGGGCCAGCGCAGCCGCCGTGACCTGGCAGAAGCCCTCGATCTCCTCTTGCAGCCCCCGCGCCGCCGACGACCCCCGGTAACGCGGATCATGCAGCGCCACGTGTACTCGCATGGTGCTGGTGATGATCGGGCTGACTCGCTGCTGGGGCGCCAAGTCCAGCACCGGCAGCAGCGCCGCGCGAGCGCCGTCCAGCTCACCGCGGCCCCCGCGCGCGAGCGCGAGATCCGCCCGGGCGAGGGCCTCGTTGACAAACGACCGCTCGGCCTGTTCGGCGTGCTCGTAGGCGTCCACGGCCTCCGCCGCCTCACGCTCGGCTCGCTCCTCCTCACCCGGCAGCCACACCGTCGCGTCAGCCGCGTAGTACAGCCAGCGGGGCTTCGCCCCGGCCCGACGCGTCATGGACGGGAGGGGCGGCAGCGCGCGGGTTGACCGAGGTTGTGTGCTGGATCGCGGCGGTATACCGCCG
>JBOGEA010000258.1:0-8582 GCA_050743205.1 Egibacteraceae bacterium
CTCGCGAACGACGACGCATGACTCGGGGTCACCGTGGGTCGCTACTCCTTCGGTGTAGAGCTCTCTCATCTCCTTCTCCATGCCGGTTTATCCCGGCGCTCTAAACGTCCACAAATGTGTGGAGGAGACCGCCGGTCAGGAACCAAGCCGCCTGGGCTGCCCGCAGCCTGTCAGGGCGCACAAATCACCCGCTGCCCTGGCAGGCGAACCCGCCGCTGATCTCGACCGGCCCGCGCAGCCACAGCGCGCAGGCGGCAAGGAGCGCGACGAGCGAGGCGATGTCGTCGCGTTCGAGGGAGTCCACGTGCCGGGCGAGGAGCGTCTGCTGGTCGGCGTCCACCGCGTGCGGGTGGACGCGTCGCTCCTCCGCTCAGCCGCCCGTCCGTGTCCATCTCGGCGGCCAGCGATGAGTCTGTGCTCCGGCGATCGTCATACCGGTGATGGTGCTGGTGACGCCGGCAAGTCGTCGTCCACAGTCGGACAGGGTGGCGGCGTGAAAAGCTGCCCGCGAGGACCGGCGCGAAATCTGCGAAAGGAGTACGGAGGATGAGCGAGATACGGGTACTGGTTGGGACACGCAAGGGCGCGTTCGTCATGACGTCGGACGCGAAGCGCGGGCGGTGGGACATCAGTGGCCCCCACTTCGCGGGCTGGGAGATCTACCACCTCACGGGATCTCCCGCTGACCCGGACCGGCTGTACGCGTCGCAGTCCAGCGGCTGGTTCGGGCAGCTGATCCAGCGCTCCAACGACGGTGGCAGGACGTGGGAGCCGGCGGGCAACCAGTTCGACTACGACGGCGTCCCCGGCACGCACCAGTGGTACGACGGCACGCCGCACCCCTGGGAGTTCGCCCGAGTCTGGCATCTCGAGCCATCGCTGACCGATCCGGACACGGTCTACGCCGGGGTCGAGGACGCCGCCCTGTTCCGCTCGGTCGACGGCGGGCAGACGTGGCAGGAGCTGCCCGGACTGCGCGGCCACGGCTCAGGGCCCTCCTGGCAGCCGGGTGCCGGCGGGATGTGCCTGCACACGATCGTCCTGGACCCGAGCGACCCCGGGCGGATCTTCGTCGCCATCTCGGCTGCGGGCGTGTTTCGGACCGACGACGCCGGCAAGACGTGGCGGCCGGCGAACGTCGGCCTGCGCTCAGAAGGCATCCCCGACCCGGATGCCGAGGTCGGCCACTGCGTGCACCGCCTCGCGATGCACCCGTCGCGTCCGAATGTGCTGTTCATGCAGAAGCATTGGGACGTCATGCGCAGCGACGACGCCGGCGAATCGTGGCGAGAGGTCAGCGGTGACTTGCCGACCGACTTCGGGTTCCCGATCGCCGTTCACGCGCACGAGCCGGACACCATCTATGTCGTGCCGATCACCAGCGACTCGGAGCATTACCCGCCGGACGGAACGCTGCGCGTGTACCGCAGCCGGACGGGCGGGAATGAGTGGGAGGCACTGACGAAAGGGCTGCCGCAACGCGACTGCTACGTCAACGTGCTGCGCGACGCGATGGCCGTCGACTCGCTCGATTCGTGCGGGGTGTACTTCGGCACCACCGGCGGGCAGGTGTACGCATCGGCCGACGCCGGGGACAACTGGACGCCCATCGTCCGCGATTTTCCGGCCGTGCTGTCCGTCGAAGTCCAGACGCTGCCATGATCCGCGTCGTGCTCCCGGCCCATCTGCGGACGCTCGCGCACGTCGACGGCGAGGTGGAGCTTGACGTCGAGGGCCCGGCCACGCAGCGCTCGCTCCTCGACGCGCTCGAGGCCTGCCATCCGGTGCTGCGCGGGACGATCCGTGATCACCTCACGCGAGCGCGCCGACCGTTGGTGAGGTTCTACGCCTGCGAGCAGGATCTGTCCCACCAACCGCCGGACGCCCCGCTGCCCGACGCGGTCGCGATGGGCGCCGAGCCGTTCCTGGTCGTGGGGGCCATGGCAGGCGGCTAGAGGCCGTCCGAAGTCCGAAGGATGGGGAGGCTGGCACTGGGGGGATCCCCAAAAGCGCCAAAGCCGGCCACCACTCAGCGGCAGCACCGCGCTGGCCGGGCTCCGCTCGATAGGAGCCGCCCCGCCGGGCCGTCCCCAGCCGACACGCATCATGTAGTCGGCAGTGTTGTGGAGACTTTGCCCCACCTGGTGGGGCAAAGTCTCCACAACACCACAGCGCTGAGAGTTTCCGCCGCATCTGACGGAAACCTGTAGCTCAACTCGGTGAGGCGGCGGTTCGACCGCGGGTTTCCGCCGCATCTGACGGAAACCTGCCGGTCAACTGGCGATGGAGGACAGGTAACGGTCGGCGGAGCGGCGCAGGGCGGCTTTGGCGTCGGTGGGGACGATGCGGCCCCACCAGGCGCCGTAGATGCGCGTGAACGGATACGGCTCGGTCAGCCGCACGGCGCGGCGGACGGTGTCGGGCCGCTCGGGGATCAGGTTGGGGTAGCTGTACATGAAGCTGACCCAGCGGCGGTCCATCACGACCTGCAGGACGTCGCCGGACAGCAGCGCCCCAGCGCCGCCCTCGCCGCCCGCCCAGTGGAGCACCGTGCCGCCGTCGAAGTGCACCCCGCAGCGCAGCAGCGTGAGGCCCTCACCGATCCGCAAGGTGTCGCCCTCCCAGAGCACGACGTTGCCGTGGCGGCCTATCCACTGGCGATCGGCGGCGTGAAGGTAGATCGGCGCGTCGCCGAACGCCTTGCTCCACTCAACCATCGTCGAGTAGTAGTGAGGATGGGAGATCGCGATGGCGGTGATGCCGCCCAACTGTTCGACCCGGGCGCTCGTGTCGCCGTCGATCAGGCTGACGCAGTCCCACAGCACATTGCCGGCCGGGGCCCGCGCGAGCAGAGCGCGCTGGCCGATGGCGAACTGGGGCTGGGTGCCGATGCCCCACAGCCCGGGTCCCTCCTGCTCGATCCGGTTGTGATGCTCACGCTGAAGGTCCTCCAGCGTCGTCCAGGCCTGGCCGCCCCAGCGCACGTACTGGCGCTCGTCGAGGCAGATCGGGCACTCCTCGCGCGGCCCGTCGTACTGCACGCCGCACTGCACACAGATCGGAAGCGTCACCTCCCACCTCCAGACGTTCGAGGAGACTCTGCCTCATCCGGGCGGCGGTGTCACCGCCGGACATGGCATAGTCGCTGCGATGCGCCCGGCATTGGACGAGGTCCCGGTCGTCGATCAGCACTGCCATGGGCTGCTCGCCGCCGTCCCGACCGACGATCCGCACCGCTGGCGCCGGCTGTTCACCGAGAGCGACGACCCGTCGGGCGTGCCGACGACGGTCTCGTACCAGCGGCTGCTGCGCCGGCTGGCCGCGTTCCTGGACTGCGCGCCGGCAGAGGATGCGGTGCTGGACGCGCGCAGCCGCTGGGCGCCGCTCGAGCTGGCCGGGGCGCTGCTGCGCGACGCGCGGATATCCGCGCTGGTCGTCGACACCGGCTATCCGCCTCCCGAGCAGCTCCTGAGCAACGACGCGGTGGGGCGGGTGGCCGGCTGCGCGGTCTCGACGCTGCTGCGCGTCGAGCCGCTGATGCAGGATCTCGTCGCCGCACACACGACCTTGGACGGCGTGGTTGAGGCCATGCGCGCGGCGCTGAGGGATGTGCGCGGGGCGGGTCATGCGGGCCTCAAGAGCATCGTCGCCTACCGCACCGGCTTGAAGGTCGCGCGGTGGGGGGCCGACGAGGTCGCCGCCGCGTTCCGCGCGGCCAGGCGGGAGGCCGTTCGCAGCGGCGCCGTGCGGCTGGGCTGCAAGCCGCTGCTGGACACCCTGCTGCACGTCGCGCTGGCCGAGGCCGCCGCGCAGGAGCTGCCGGTGCAGTTCCACACGGGCTACGGCGACCGCGACGCCGACCTGCGCCTGGCCGACCCGCTGCATCTGCGGGCCGTGCTGGAGGATCCGGCCTACCATGGGCTGACCGTCGTACTGCTGCACGGCTCGTACCCGTTCACCAGGCAGGCGGCGGTCCTGGCCGCGCTGTACCCCAACGTCGTCGTCGACCTCTCCTACGGCATCCCGTTTCTCTCACTGGCCGAGCTGGCTGGGATCACCCAAGCCGCGCTCGGCGCGGCGCCCGCCGCCAGGATCGTCTGCAGCTCTGACGGCGTCGGAGTGCCCGAGCTGCACTGGATGGCGGCGCACGACGCCCGTCGCATCCTGGGCGCCGCGCTCGGCGAGCTGGTCTCGACCGGCGAGATCGCTCATGCTCAGGCCCTCGAATGGGCCGCCGCGATCCTGCACGGCAACGGGCAACGCCTCTACAGGATCGCCAGTTAGGACGACAGCTCGGTCGGGATCTGGTCACGCAGGTCCTGGAGCTGGCTCTCGATCTGGTCCAGGTTCTGCTCGTTCGCCAGAAAGCTCGCCAAGCCGGCTATCACGCCGAGGCTGAGCAGCAGGCCGAGCGCACCCAGGATCAGACCTGAAACTGCGACGCTTTTGCCGGTGACGAGGTAGCCGTCAGCTTTGCCGATCCCGGCGATGCCCAGAATCAACGCGAAGACACCGAACAGGATCGCCAACGGCGGCACGAACCAGCTCACCAGCGCGGACAGCCCAAACACCAGCGCGAGCGCCGCGGCGGCGCTGGTCTTGGCCCGGGTCGTCACCGGACCCCGCCGCTCCTGCGCCGTCGTCGTGGGCTCCGCTGCCTGGTTCAATCTCTGTGCCATCTGCTTTCTCCCTTCACATGGGGCAGCTACTGCTTTCACGCTCTGTTCCCGCTTTCGCGACAACAGATGCACGCGGCTCAGCCGTACCAGGTGCCAGGCATGCACGTGAGGCTGATGCTGTAGTCGTGACCGTGGCCGATGCGCCGCCCGGTGATCGTGGTCGGGAGTATGCACAGGCAGGAGGGCAGCCCATGGCCCTCGCCCGGCTCCTCAGCGCACTGGATGCGTTCGGCTGGTCCATGGACGACGACGCTCCATTCGCTGTGAACGCCCTCATCAGTGTCGCCGACCTCGAAGGCCACCAACTGGCCATCCACCGTGTCGAGGTCGATGGCGTCGTACACGGGCCGGACGATCAGCGTGTCTTGGAACAGGCGGTAGGACGCCGGAACGATTTCGGGAAGCTTGTCGAGGACGACGGCGATGCGGCCGACCTGCCGAAGCTCCAGCAGCCGCAGGCACTCATCGGTGGAGAGCGGCTCCAGTGGCGCGGGGTTGAGCATTGCCCCCCATTCCAACAGCGCGCGAACATTGCCCGAAGGCTCGGGTGACCGCGGACGCACAGAGCAGCGCGATCGAGCACCCACGCGGTCAGACCACACTCGCCCCGAAGCCGTGGCGGTCTCTGGGAGAGTGGGCGAAGAAATCCTCAGCCGGGCCGCGCCTGATCTTCCGCGACGGAGGAAGCTGAGTGCCTGAGGCACCAAAATAACTTGGCACTTTCGTCCGGATTTGATCCGGTTAGACGATAGAACGCGCGCTGGCATCGGCCGGATACGACGCCGCGCACACACGGCCGTGTCGCCAAGGGACGCGCCACCCGTGGCGTTGCGAAGGCGTGAGTGCTGACCGCCATTTCCGGCGGTCAGCACGCACATCCCCTGCCGTTCGAGAGCCTTCACGACTGACCGGCCAATGGCAGCATTATTTCTTTCCGGGCCTCACAAGGAGCGCGAAGCGAGCACATACCGCTTATGGAACTCTTGGACCTCGGCGGAACACGGTTGCATTTGGTGAAGAGTCGTAGCAAGCTCCTTGATCCACCCCATGGTGCTGGCCACTACCCGGCCGGCCTCCAGCGCGAGAATGCCCCGCTGAGCGGCCTCGCCGTACTCTCGACGCTGAGCAGCGACCAGCCCGAGGTCAATGTGGGCAACGGCGAGCCGAGTGGGCCAGCGTCCGATGCCGTTCCCAGTGGTGCACTGCTCAATGACGTGCTGGGCATGCTCCTGCGCACGATCGGGCGCGCCCAGCCAGACGTACACAGTCGCGGCGTAGAACGACAGCTTGGAGCCGTCGAAGACGAAGTGGTGGTCAGGGTGGGAAGGCGTCGGCAGTCTCGACAAGGCCGCGCCGCCTTGGCGCATCGCCTCCTCCGCGCCGCCGCGATCGCCGAGCTTCGCCCAAGCCTTCGCCTCCTGGACGGCCAGCTGGACTCCAGCCGACGTATGCGGCGCCAACTCTCTGCCAGCGCGGGCGTTGTCGATGGCTCTGGGGTATTCGCCTTCGACGAGCGCGAACCACGCGAGCAGCTCGTACGTCCACGCCATCAGCTCCTGGTGGCCGCCTTCAAGCCCCAGCTGGTAGGCGGCGTCTCGACTCGCCTCGGCAGCGGGCTTGTCCCCGACGTCGAACTGAAGACAGGCGAGCAGGAGCGCAAGCCATCCACCGTCAATGATCAACTCCCGTCGCTGGGTCAGCGTCACCGGAGCGCCGAGCAGGTGCTTGATGTAGCGGAGCTGTCGCTTGACTCGAGGAATGAGCAATTCGGGACGCGAGTGCGGGTAGTCCCGAGCGAAGCGGTCCACCATTCTGCCAAGGGTCTCGAGCGTGCCCGCGGCGATGGTCGACGTCTCGGCCAAGCGGGCCAGCTCGACGGCCTCGGCAGCGCCCGCGGCCGCTGGCTCCAAGAATCCGGCGGACGTGAGATCCGGGATGCTCAGCGTCCGCTCTGTCGGCGGAAGGGGGGCCCGGTTGGCGGTGTCCCACGCACACCACAGTTCCCACAGGGGCTCGCCGAACTCTTCCTTGATCTTCTCGGCGAACTGAGCGCTGGGCTCCAGAAGGCCGTTGCGCACCTTATTCACCGTGGTGCGGTCGTAGCCCATACGCTTGCCGAGCCGCTCATCCGACAGCCCGGCCTGTCGCATGCTGCAGGCAAGCTCGCGGCGAAACTCGGCGAG
Organism: Egibacteraceae bacterium; assembly: GCA_050743205.1. Lineage (GTDB taxonomy): Bacteria > Actinomycetota > Nitriliruptoria > Euzebyales > Egibacteraceae > JBOGED01. The sequence continues at coordinate 6,863 of JBOGEA010000258.1, forward strand.
CAGCGCCGCTGATTCAGATAAATCCCCCATTTCTACCTGTCCCCTTTCGCGAGATGCCAGCCAGACCGTGAGCGAGTGTGAGCGGGTGCGTGATCACGTGGACATCCGGGGTCCTGACCAGTTTCCTTATCTGCGAGCCGCCTGCCGCGCCGATCCGCAGCAGTGACATGGCCCGAAAGTGTACCGACAAGCTGGCGACCAAAGGAGGCGGTGAGCCATCGATGATCATCTCGATGCCGCTTCATGTCATTCCCTCTTTTGAGGGCCTGCGCTCCCCTGCCCGCCCCGGCAGCCGTCCAGACGCCGCATGCCCCCGACGCCGCCCGCTTCATCGCCCGAGGACTCACGCAGGGCTGATCCTGCCCGGGACCGATCCACTCGGCTATGAGCTGGCGTGGATCGCCGAGTGCGCACCGAGGGGACGAGCCGCTCGCCGCGATCCCGATCAAGGCCAGCGACCGCCTGGCCCGCGACCGCGCCCAACTGGCGGCCAAGCAGGCCGTGATCGCCAGACAGGCCGTCAGCAAACCCCTCCTGGACGCCGAGGATCCCGCGCCCGTTGACAGGACCCTCGCGTCGCCCGGGACTGACGCGCGACATGACCCACCGACCGAAAGGCGCAGCGATGGACTGGAGGCATAAAGCGGCATGTCTTGACGAGGACCCCGAGACGTTCTTCCCGATTGGGTCGATCGGCCCCGCCCTCGACCAGATCGAGCGTGCGAAACAGGTGTGCGCCGTCTGCTCCGTCAAAGCGATCTGCCTGGAATGGGCGCTGCGCACCCGCCAGCCCCACGGCGTGTGGGGCGGCCTCGACGAAGACGAGCGCCGCGACCTGCGCAGCGCCCGCGTCCGCTGGCGAAAGGCGGCTCCAGACCAGCCCGACGGACGGGACGGGCGATGACCGAGCCGGCCGCCCCGCCAGCGGACTCCCCGTCCGCCGAGACGCTCGCGTCACACGCCGACAACCTCGCCGACCGCGCCCAAAACAGCGCCGCCGACTGGCATCGCTACGCCGACGACCCCCCCACCGCCCAGCAGGCCCTCAGCCGCCTCGACATCGCCCACACCCACCTGGGCGTCCTCGCCGACCGGCTCGCCGCGCTGCCGCCCCACACCGGCCGCCTCGACGGCGTCGGGTCCGCGAAACTCGCCGACCAGGTCCGCGACGCGACGGCGCGGATCCGCCGCCCAGACGGCCGGCCAGCCCCCGTGCCCGTCGTCATCGACGCAGCCCGGACGATCCGCGGCGTCGTCGTCGCGGCCGCAGTCGATCCGCGTCGACGTCAGCGACCAGCGGTACACCCTCCACCCACCCTGCAGCTGCCAGCCGATCATCCTCGCCCGCCACGTCACCGTCCCGCCGCTCCTCCAGCCGCTGACCTGCCCCGCCTGCCACAGACGCTGGCACGTCGCGTTCCTCGGCGACCCCGACACCGGCCTGTAGGCCTACTGGACCCCCGACAGACGCCCGGCCCATGACCGGACCGGTCGTCTACCTGCGACAAGCCGAAACCCCGCCGACCGAGTTTTTGTTGTTCGCGGCCCGATGGCGTGGCGACTGGCCGGCGCGGCCATGCGTGGACTGCTGCCGGCGGCGCGTCGCCAGCGCCCAGGGCAGGCTCGCCAGACCTGGCGGCGGCGACCCCCATCCTCCGCTCCCCGGGCGGAGGGCCCACCGCCGCCGCCCTGACGCCGGGGCCCCGAGTCCACCGGGGCC
>JBOGEA010000259.1:0-8581 GCA_050743205.1 Egibacteraceae bacterium
GTATTCCGCCGCGATCCAGCACCCAACCTTCCCCGACGCGACCCGCGACGCGTGCCACCCGATCTGGAAAACTTGACTCACGCGCAACGGATTCGCGGACCCGAAGTCGCCTAGGCGGACGCTGCCTTGGTGCTCACCAGCCGGCTGACGTGGCGGTGCAGCGGTGCGGCGAGGTCGAGATCGTGGCCGTAGGCGGCTCTGAGCAGCAGTGTGGAGGCGGCGCACAGTTGGGCGCGGACCCCGTCGGGGTTGTCGAGTGAGTCCGCGAAGACCTCATGCACCCTGGCAGCGATGTCGGGTTGGAGCAGGCTGGTGCAGTACAGCAGCGCGGCGTCGTACCCGGCGGGGGCGGCGCCCCCGCCTTCCCAGTCAAGCAGGTGGCAGTCGGGGGCGGTGAGGTTGGCCCAGTGCAGGTCGGCGTGCGCGGTCGTCCACGCGCCCACCGTGGGGTCGACCTGCCCGCCGAAGAAGGCCAGCAGGCGCCGGGTCGCCAGCTCCTGGCTGAACGCGGTCCGCTCGGTAGGCCAGGCGGCGAGCGCGTCGAGCGACCGGCGCAGCGACTCCCACCACCGGTCGGGCAGCTCCACACCCGCGCGCAACACCATGGTGGACGAGCACACCGGTACGGGCACGAAGGTCATCAGGTCGGCCCGGGTCCTGTGGCCGCCGTCTTCCCACTCGTGGCTGGCGAGCCAAGTCGGCTTCGCCACCCCTTCGATCGCGGCGGACGCGGCGTTGCCTACCCAGAACTCACCGTGCGCCCAGACGGCGCGCTCGGTGATCACCCGCAGCCAACCGTCTCCCTGTGGGCCGATCGCTCGGCAGCCGATGGAGTGCTCCCCGAAGCCGTACACCGGCTCAGCGACCATGGTGACGCCGAGCGTGGCCGCGGCGGTCCACAGCGCACCCCGCAGATCGTCAGGCCTCGACCGGTCAACGCTCATACGGCGCGAACTCCACCGAGGTGTTCCATGCCCGTCGCATGACCGGAAGACAGCCCGAGGCCCGCACATTGTCCCGACAGGTGCTCGCTCCAGGGGCAGGAGTGTCACCCCAACCACCCCGGTCACCGGCGGGCTACATCCGGCCTTGCCATGGCTTGGCATAGAGGGCACCTGCGCCGCGGAGAGGTCATGGGCCACGATCTCGAAGAGGCACGCGCCTCCCGCACCCGCGCGCGATCACCTGGCATACTGCGCCTCAAAGTCCAACGACGTATAGAACTCAGATTGTCAGGACTTACAACCTTGGCTGAGGTGCAAGCAGTGCTTGCAGAGCGTACAGGTCCCTCTCAGACTGACGGTGTGATCCCAACCGAGACTCTGCAGCAAGTCGTTCGCGTCCTGGTCGACCAGGCACAACCGCGGATGGTCATCCTGTTCGGTTCCTATGCGCGAGGGGAAGCGACGGACGAGAGCGATCTTGACCTGCTCGTCGTCCTCCGCCAGGTAACGAGCCGCCGAGCGGAGATGGTCCGGCTCCGTAATGCGCTGCGCCCCCTGCGGATTCCCGCCGACGTCTTGGTGGTGAGCGAGGCCCAACTGGACGAGTGGGGTGGCGTACACGGAACCGTCGTACACCAGGCGCTCTCCGAGGGGCGGGTGCTCTTTGAAGCAGCGTGACCAGCGTGACCTCGTCGCGTTGCTGCTCGACAAGGCCGCTGCTCGACAAGGCCGCTGCTGACACGGCCGCGGTCGAGGAGCTGCTGGACAGCGAACGCGTGATAGACGACGTCGTCGGTTTTCACGCGCAGCAGGCGTGCGAGAAACTCCTGAAAGCGGTGCTCGGGGCAGCGCATGTCCGGTATCGGTACACCCATGACTTGGCCGAATTGATCGACCTGTTGACCGATGCGGCACTCCCTGTCCCAGATCACCTCCACGCCGTGATTGCGTTGACCCCGTTCGCCGTGACCTATCGTTACGAGGACTTGCCTGGCGAGGAGGACCCGCTCGACCGGGGAGAGACACTGCGTCTCGTCCGGAGCCTCCGGCACTTGGCGGAAGAGGTCATTTCCTCTGAAGAGTGAAGCGAGCAGAACGCGACACTGTTTGAGCCTCGTTGAGGTGATGTCGGGGAACGGGTTCTGCGGGCAGCCCGCTCGAGGCGAGGTGACACGCTCACGCCGCGAGGCGGGTGCTCCATGCGGTCAGCGAGGCAGCGGCGGAACCGGCGTAGAGGCCTTGGAGGGGCGAGACCTGTTGCGCGTGAGTCGAGTTCCCCCGGATGGGGCTGGACGCGTCGCGGGTCACGTCCTCTGGGTGGGAGGTCGACTCCGCGCGACCGCCCCTCCCGTCCATGGCTCGTCGGGCCGGGGCGAAGCCCCGCTGGTGGGTCCGCCTCATTCCCATTCGATGGTGGCGGGGGGTTTGGAGGTGATGTCGTAGGCGACGCGGTTGACGCCGGGGATTTCGCCGACGATGCGGCCGGCGATGCGCTCCAGGATGTCCCAGTCGATGCGGGCGAAGTCGGCGGTCATCGCGTCCTGGCTGGTCACCGCGCGGACGATCACGGGATGGCCGTAGGTGCGCTCGTCGCCTTGGACGCCGACGCTGCGGATCGCGGGCAGGACCGCGAACGCCTGCCAGATCTCGCGCTCCAACCCGGCCCGGCGCAGCTCCTCCACCACGATCCGGTCAGCCGCGCGCACCAGGGCCACACGCTCAGCGGTCACCTCGCCGACGATCCGCACACCCAACCCCGGCCCGGGGAACGGCTGGCGCCACACGATGTCAGCGGGCAGCCCCAGCTCCTCACCGACCCGGCGGACCTCGTCCTTGAACAGCCACCGCAGCGGCTCGACCAGCTCGAACCTCAGGTCCGCCGGCAGCCCGCCGACGTTGTGGTGGCTTTTGATCACCGCCGCGGTGCCGTGCCCGGACTCGATCACGTCCGGATACAAAGTGCCCTGCACCAAGAACCTCGCGTCGCCCGCGTGCTCACGCGCCGCCTCCTCGAACACGCGGATGAACTCGGCCCCGATGACCTTGCGCTTGGCCTCGGGGTCGCTGACCCCCGCCAGCCGCTCCAAGAACCGGTCGGCGGCGTCCACCGTGACCAGACGCGCCGACGAGCCGCGCCCGAACGCCTCTTCGACCTGCTCGGCCTCCCCATGGCGCAGCAGCCCGTGATCGACCAGCACGCACACCAGCCGGTCGCCCACCGCGCGGTGCACCAGCGCCGCCGCGACCGCCGAGTCGACCCCACCCGACAGCCCGCACAGCACCGTGGCGTCGCCGCACTGCTCGCGGACCGCCTCGACGCCGCGCTCGATGACGCTGTACGCCGTCCAGGTCGGCCGAGCGCCGGCCGCCGCCAGAAACGCCCGCAGCACGTCCTGGCCGTGCGGGGTGTGGCTGACCTCCGGGTGGTACTGCACCCCGAACAGCCCCCGCGCGGGATCCTCGAACGCCGCCGCGGGGCTCTGCGGCGTCGAGGCGATCACCCGGAAGCCCTCCGGCGGGCGCACGACCGTGTCGCGGTGGCTCATCCACACCGCCTGCTCGCTCGGCTGGTCGCGCAGCAGGACGCTGGCCGGGTCTGCCCGCAGCGCCGTCCGCCCGTACTCGCTGACCCCCGTGCGCGCCACCTCACCCCCCAGGGCGGAGGCCATTAGCTGCTGGCCGTAGCAGATCCCCAGCACCGGCACGCCCACCTCGAACAGGCCTGGGTCGACCGCCGGCGCGCCCGGCGCGTACACCGAGGCTGGCCCCCCCGACAGGATCAGCGCCACCGGCCGCCGCGCCGCCACCTGCGCCGCCGTGATGTCATGCGGCACGACCTCTGAGTAGACCTGCGCCTCGCGCACCCGTCGCGCGATCACCTGCGCGTACTGCGCCCCGAAGTCGAGCACCAGCACCGTTTCGAAATCCTGCGCGCAAGCCGCCATGCCCGAACCCTAACCGCCGCCGACCCGCGCCACGATCTGTCTGGTCAGAGCCCCGAAATCAGCGTAGGCCCGATGCGCCGCGCTCAAGTGCGCGCCGATCGCGCCGTCCGCCGGCTTGAGCAGGAAGATCGGCTTGCGCGCCTCCTGCGCCATCGGAACGAGGCTGTGGTAGTGCTTCACCAGGGCGATGCAGTGCGGGTCCTCCTCGATGGCGACGATCTCGCCGTCGGGCTGATCGAGCACTGCTTCCCGATACACGCTGGGGATTCGCCGGATCCAGCGCGCGTAGGCCTCCACGGGACGGTCGAGGCGCACCCCGTGCTGCAGGATGACGTAGCCAGCGGGCTTCATGGCACCGCCGGGCAGCGCAAGCTCATTCGGCTTCGGGTTTCGTGCACGCCGATCCCCCCACTGCTCGCGCCACCGCCGCAGCGTCGGGCCCAGGTTGCGCAGCCCCTGGAGCGAGAACAGGTCCGGGGCCAGCGGGATCACCACGTGGTCGGCCGCGACCAGTACCGCGCGGTTCAGCGCACCCAGGTTCGGCCCGACGTCCAGCAGCACGAACTCGGCCTCGCTGCGCGCGGCTGCCTCGTCCACGATCCGCCAGAAGGCGCTGATGACACGGAACGCGCGCTCCTTGCGGTCCAGGCAGCCCGGCCACTGGGAGCTCAACTCGTCCTCGAAGCTCGACAGGACGAGGTCCCCGACCAGGAGCGAGACGCCATCGGCGATGCGCTCGACGTGGGCGGCTTTGATGTCGCCGATCCCTTCCAGGATCGGCTGGATCGCGCCGAAGATCGTGTCCGGGTGGTGCCCGTCCGGCCACAGCTCCTCCAATCGCTCCGTCGTCAGGAACGCGCTGGTCAGGTTCGCCTGTGGATCAAGGTCGACGGCGACGACACGCCGCCCCTGCTCTGCCAGCATCCAGGCGACGTGGTAGACGAGGGACGTCGTTCCGACGCCCCCCTTGCTGTTGAAGAACGCGATGATCGGCGGGCTCATCCTCGACCCCGGACGATCGCGGCCACGTTTCTCGGGTTGACGACGAACTCCAGCGGCCGGTTGCCGTTGCGCTCCAAGGCCCGCCTCGCGAGCTGGATGCCCACACCAAAGCGCTGCACGTATCCCAAGGTCTTCATCACCTCGGCGAGTGTTGGATTCCGATAGTCGGTCACGCCCGGCTCACCGAAGTTGTCGACATCGACCTGACCGTACGGTCCGCCGGGATTCTGGATCTCCACCCGATCGTTGAACCAACTGACCCGAACAGGAGCGTTGGTCACGTCGTAGGCCCGGTGCATGATCGCATTGCGGATCAGCTGCTCGAGCGCGGGGACAGGGTAGTCCGGCGTCCGTATCTCGACCGGCTGGCTGACGACGTCGGTGGCGACGGACACGTTGATCCTGATCAGCGTCTCGAGCTCCCGGAGCACATGGAGCAGTGGACCGCTCAACGCCTCTTGGTCTCGTATGGGATCCGTCAGATCGACGCCGTCGAACCGCAGGAACTGCACATAAGCGCCAGGCACGAAACGCGTCGGATCCTGACCGACAGTGAGGACACCCGTCACCGTGGGGATTCCATCGACGGTGAGGAACCGTGCCGAGACCAGCCGCTGTTCAACGGTCCGTTCGTTCTCGGCAAGGACATCGGATGGAAGCGCTGCCTTGAGGTAGTCCTCCTCGAACATGTCGAGGTCGAGATCGTCGAGGCTCGCCGACCGCAATGGCCAAAGATCGAACGGCAGGTCGCCCGCCCGGCGCTTCTCGGCGAGCCTGCGCTCCTCTCCCGCGCTGGCCACCGCTCGACGGGGCCCAATCCGAACCCAGACCCGTCCCCGGTAGCGGACAGGCGGCGCCTCCGACGGGTGCACGACGACGACGGCGAGGTCCATCTCATGCAGCCGCCGCTTCTGCACGTCGAGGGACGGCAGCGGGAGGATGTTGCCGTCCGAGCGGATCCCGGCGAGGTTACGCAGCAGCTCGTCGGTGATCGCCAGACGTGCATCAGTGCCATTGTCATGGACGCCGACGAACACGACACCGGGTTTGCGATGGTTGGGCAGATCGTTCTCGAACGCGCACACCGCCTCGCAGATCTTGTCCTTATCAGCCGGAGAGGCCTTGCGCTCGACACGGTCGGACTCCATGTCCGCCAGCAGTTGCGCCAGCTCCTCATCGTCCAAGATGCCCCCCTTCATTCAAGTCAGGTCGATATCAAAGGATCGCACACCGGCCAGCGGCTGCCGAGGCTCAGCCGTCGATGCCGAGCACCAGCGGCAGCACCTCGGCGGCGCCGGCCAGCCGCAGCGTCCGGGCCGCGACCGTCATCGTCCATCCGGTGGCGCGCAGGTCGTCGACGAGCAGGACCGGCGACCCGTCGAGGGGCGGCAGCTGGGATGCCACGTGATCGGGCACCGACCAGGCGTTGTGCACCGCGCGCAGCCGCTGGACGCTGTTGAACCCCGCGCCCCCACGCGCCCCGTCACCGGTGCGCCGCAGCTCACCGAGGTAGGGCAGCCGGCCGATGGCCGCGATCCGCTGGGCGAGCGAGGTCACGAGGCGCGGCCGGCTGCGCGAGGCGAGCGCGACGACGCCGCCTGGACGGCGTTCCCAGCCCCATCCAGCCAGCACCCGCACCATCGCGTTGAAGAGGTCGTCGGTGACCGGCGCGTCCGCGGCCCCAGGCGCGAGCACCTCCCGCAGCCGGTTGCCCCAGCCGATGTCCGACAGCCGGCCGAGCGCCCGCCCGACGCCCGCCAGCTCGGCGGCCGGGATCCTGCCTGAGACCGGGATGCCGAGAGCGCCGGCGCCGGCTGGCCACAGCTTCCGCGGCTCGATCTCCACGCCCGGCCGGCCCAGATGCTCCTCAGCGGCGGCGAGCTCCGCGGTGGGGATCGAGGCCTCGTACCACGGCCCGGCGCAGCGGTCGCAGCGCCCGCAGGCGGCGGCGAACGGGTCGTCGAGCTGCTCGCGGAGGAACCGCATCCGGCACGGCACGTCGCCCGCGTACGCCCGCATCGCCTGCTGCTCACGCGTGCGCGCGGCGGCGAGCCGCTCGTAGCGCTGGCTGTCGTAGCCCCACTGCTGACCGGTGGCGACCCAGCCGCCTTTGACCCGGCGCACCGCGCCGTCGACGTCGAGCACCTTGAGCATCAGCTCCAGCCGGGACCGCCGCAGGTCCACCCGGGCCTCCAGGGCCGGGGTCGACAACGGCCCACCGGCCTCGTCGAGCGCTGCCAGCGCCCGCTCGACCATGTCATGCGGCGGAAACGCCAGCGAGGCGAAGTAGCGCCAGATCTGCTCGTCCTCCGCGCCGGGCAGGAGCAGCACGTCGGCGGTCTCGACGGCCCGCCCGGCGCGCCCGACCTGCTGGTAGTAGGCGATCGGGGAGGGCGGGGCGCCCAGGTGCACCACGAACCCCAGATCCGGCTTGTCGAACCCCATGCCCAACGCCGAGGTGGCGACCAGCGCCTTGACCCGGTTGGCCAGCAGGTCGGCCTCGGCCGCCTCACGCTCGGCGGTGTCGGTCCGACCGGAGTACGCGACGACCTCGTGGCCCCGCGACCGCAGCCAGCTCGCCACCTCTTCGGTGGCGGCAACGGTCAGCGTGTAGACGATGCCTGAGCCGGGCAGCTCGCCCAGGCGCGCGCCGAGCCACGCGAGCCGGTGCGCCGCGCTGGGCAGCGCGAGGACGCCCAGCCGCAGGCTGTCCCGGTCCAGCGGGCCGCGCAGCACGACGGTCTCCCGGTCAGCGCCGTGGCCGGCCAGCTGCTCGGCCACGTCGGCGGTGACCCGGGCGTTGGCCGTCGCGGTGGTGGCCAGCACCGGCACGCCGGGGCGCAGGCCGGCCAGGAAGCTGCGGATGCGGCGGTAGTCGGGACGGAAGTCATGCCCCCAGTCGGAGACGCAGTGGGCCTCGTCCACGACCAGCAGCCCGCAGCTGGCGGCGAGCTGGGGCAGCACCCGCTCCCGGAAGTCCGGGTTGTTCAGCCGCTCCGGGCTGACCAGCAGCACGTCGACCTCGCCGGCGGCGATGCGCGCCTCGATCGCCGTCCATTCGGCGACGTTCGCGGAGTTGATCGTCGCCGCCTGGATCCCCGCGACGGCCGCGGCGGCCGCCTGGTTGCGCATCAGCGCGAGCAGGGGAGACACGATCACGGTCGGCCCGGCGCCCGCGGCCCGGCGCAGCGCGGTCGCCACGAAGTAGACCGCCGACTTGCCGAAGCCCGTGCGCTGCACGAGCAGCACCCGGCGGCCCTCCCCGACCAGCGCGGCGATGGCGCGCCACTGGTCGTCCCGCAGCCGGGCGGTGTCACCAGCCAGCCGGCGCAGCACCGCCTCCGCAGCCTCCCGATCCACCCGCATGTCAGTCACCTCATTCATACCCGCTTTGTACCCGACGCCTGTGACACGCCGCTCTGCCTCGCCGTCCAGCCCCACGATGCGGCGGCGTCGCCCGGGTAAGGCGTCTGGCGCCTTCGCGACTTCGCGGATGCTGCTGGTGATCTGCCCCACGCCTTCCCGACTCGCTCGACATATGGCGTGACCATGTCGGGCGAGGCACCCCCGCCGTCCAGCCCGCACACACTCAGCACGTGTTTGAGAATCGCGGCGCTTGAGTCGCGGGCGAAGCGGAGCGGAGCGCGGTTCAGGCGGCCAGGGGGTCCGGGGGAGTCCCCCGGATACAAG
>JBOGEA010000260.1:0-8548 GCA_050743205.1 Egibacteraceae bacterium
AGCATGAACAGCACCCGCAACGCACCGCCCGCCGACGCTCGCAGCTCCTTCATGTTGTGATGCCGGGAAGTCGCGATCCGCTCGACTGCGGGCCGGCCGAGGGACGGCCCGCGCTCGGCGAGGAGCTCGACGCGAACCTCAAGCGCCGCCTGCTGCTCAGTCGTGAGATCGACCCACCAGTCGAGGAACTGGTCTGCGAACTCGATACTCCCACGCCATCGACTATGACCCTACACGCATCATGAGTCCAGCCTCATACAACGGCGAACACGGGACGGCGGTGCTGGCGACCTCCGTGCAGCAGTGCAGCCCATGCGCCTGATGTGTCCCCGCATCAGGCGGATGAAGGCACGAGACCTGTTGCGCGAAGTCAAGTCTGACAGGTCGGTCACGCGAGGACATGAACATGAGGGGGTGTCCGGAGCTCTCCGACCCGAAAGATCAGGGGTGTGGGAGCAGGGATTTCCCCGATGCCCGACTGGATCCCTTCGTGCACACTCAGGTCAGGCACGGACCGCGGCATCGAGCCGAAGTGGGGGCGGTCCGCGCTGAACGCAGTTCCCGACCACCATCTCAGAATCAAACCAAGACCAAGAAGGAGCAATCCCATGTCTCGATTATCCCTGCTGCGCAGCGCGGAGTTGGAGTTCGCGTTGAGGTTCGCGGCCAACCGCACGGCCGCGGCCGACGAGGCCGAGGGGCGGTCCCCGGCCGCCGTCTCGGGCCCGCGTGCCCGGGTGACGTTGCCGGAGCCGACCGGCCCGCATGACATCGGCGTCGGGTCGGTGCGCCTGGTCGACCCTGCGCGGCCAGACCCGTGGAAGCCAGACCGCAAGCGGGAGTTGATGGTCAGCATCTGGTACCCGGCGCGGGGCGTCGAGCGTCTCCCGCTCGCGTCGTGGATCTCGCCGGGCCTCGCTCCGGCACTCGACGAGTCCCTCCTCCCGCTCGGGGTCCCTCGGGGCCGGGTCGACTGGGCCGCTACGCGTACCCACGGGCATACCGGGGCTCCCGTCGACCTGAGCCACGGCGCCTGGCCTGTCGTGCTGTTCTCGCCGGGGTTCATTGGAAGCCGGGTGCTGTACACGGTGTTGGCCGAGGAGTTGGCCAGCCGCGGCTACGTCGTGGTTGCCATGGACCACACCTACGAAACGTTTGCCGTCGAGTTCCCCGACGGCCGGGTTGAGGTCGCGGAGCCGATGCCGGTGCTGACCGAGCCGCTCGATCTGCTCGAGCTGCTCGTGCTGCGCAGGTACGTGCAAACGGCGGTCGATGCTCGCGTCGGCGACACGCTGTTCGTGCTCGACTTGCTGACCGGTCGTCGTTCGGACGTGGAGCGGCCCGCGCTGGTGGAGGGCATAGGTGCCGGTGTGCTCGACCTGTCCAAGATCGGGATGTTCGGCCACTCGTTGGGCGGGTTCACGGCCGGTGAGGCGATGCACGACGACGAGCGCAAGCGCATCCGCGCCGGCGTCAACCTGGACGGCCCCATAGGCGACGTGGCCACCAGCGGGCTGGACCAGCCGTTCATGCTGATGGGCCGCCAGTGCATGAACCATCTGACGGACACGATGTGGGGGGAATTCTGGAGCAACCTGCGTGGCGTGAAACTCGATCTGACACTGGTCGACTCGGGGCACTTGAGCTTCAGCGACGTGCAGGTGTTCTTGCCGCAACTCGTTGCCCAGGGCATCCCACTGGACACGCTTGTACGCGGAATCGGCACGATCGTTCCTGCTCGTGCGATCGCGGCCCAGGGTGCGTACATCGGCGCGTTCTTCGACCAGTACCTGCGCGGCCTCAGTCCGAACCCGCCGTTGGACGGGCCGTCTCCGGACTTCCCGGAAATCACGTTCGTGACCTGAGCGCGTTCGCGGCCAACCGCGCGGCCGGGGACCGTCCCTCGACGAGGCCGAGGGACGGTCCCCGGCCGCGGTCTCGGGCCCGCGTGCCCGGGTGAGGTTGCCGGAGCCGACCGGCCCGCATGACGTCGGCGTCGGGTCGGTGCGCCTGGTCGGCCCTGCGCGGCCAGACCCGTGGAGGCCAGACCGCAAGCGGGAGTTGATGGTCAGCATCTGGTACCCGGCGCGGGGCGTCGAGCGTCTCCCGCTCGTGTCATGATCTCGCCGGGCCTCGCTCCGGCACTCGACGAGTACTTTTACTTTTCCCGGCTCAGGATCCCTCGGGGCCGGGTCGACTGGGCCGCTACCCGCGCCCACGGGCATACCGGGGCTCCCGTCGGCCGGCGCCACGGCGCCTGGCCTGTCGTGCTGTTCTCGCCGGGGTTCATGGGAAGCCGGGTGCTGTACACGGTGTTGGCCGAGGAGTTGGCCAGCCGCGGCTACGTCTGCGCTCGGGTCGACGACACCCGGTTCGTGCTCGACTGGCTGGCCGCGCTGCCTGTTGTGCTCGACCTGTCCAAGATCGGGATGTTCGGCCGTTCCTCTGGCGACTTCGTGGCCGGTGAGTCGATGTACTACGACGAGCGAATCGGCGCTGGGATCAACATGGACGGCCAGCATGCACTTCGGGGGCGACGGCACAGGCGGGGTCCTGCTGGGCAAGGTGGCCGAGCAGGACCCCGGACCGGCCGTTCATGCTGACGGGCCGGCAGGGCATGGACCATAGACGGGGCCGTCGTGGGGTTGCGTTGTGGCGCAGCCAACGTGGCGTGAAACTCGACCTGACGCTGTTGAGCTCGAGGCGCGCGAGCTGCAGTGACGCCCAGGCATTGTCGCCGCCACGCGCCGAGCCGCTGGGGATCCTGCCAGGCGCGGTCGAGCGGCCGATCGGCACGATCGACCCGGCTCGGACGGTCGCGGCGCAGGGCGCGTACATCGGCGCGTTCTTCGACCAGTACGAGTATCTGCGCGGTGGCCGTCCGGACCCGCCGTTGGACGGCCCCGTCTGCGGACTTCCCGTAAATCACGTTCGTGACCTGACATTGCTGGTCGAAGCTGGTCGAATCCTGGGGTCACTCGTTTGTGGCTGTTTGTGATTGGCTGTGTGCGGGTGGGGGGTTTGTATCAGGGTTGGGGGCGGGGGTTCTTACCCGTGAGGAGTGACGCGTGTCGCTCTGTGCGTGCCGCTGTGGTCGACCGGGGAGCCGCCATGACCGTCAGTCAGTACGCCAATCTCATGCCGTCGGCAAGGGCGGGGGGTTTGGTGGGGCGTCGGGAAGAGCTCGACGCGCTCGAGGGGGCTGTGGAGGGGCTGGACAGAGGTTCTGGCGGGGTGTTGTTGGTCGCGGGGGAGCCCGGTATCGGCAAGACCCGGTTGTTGGGCGAGTTGTGTGCTCGGGGTCGGGACCGCGGGCACCTCGTGTTGGCGGGCCGGGCAGCCCAATTCGAGCGTGACCTGCCTTTCGGCCTGTTCGCCGCAACCCTGGACGACCATCTCACCTCGATGGCGTTGGCGTGTCTGGACGGTGTGGGGGCTGCGCAGGCGGCCGAGTTGGGCCGCGTGTTCTCGTCGCTCGGCCCGCTGGTCCCTGAGGAGGGTGAGCCGGTCGTGTTGCCGGTGGAGCGTTACCGCGCGTACCGGGTGGCGCGGGGGCTGTTGGAGACGCTCAGCAGGTCGCGGCCGTTGGTGCTGGCGTTGGACGACGTTCACTGGGCCGATCCTGCCTCGGTCGAGTTGGTCTGCCACCTGTTGGCCCGCCGATCCCAGGCTCCTGTGCTGTTGGCCTTGGCGTTCCGCCCGGCTCAGGTACCGGCGCCCCTGGCGGCCGCGTTCGCCGCGGCGGTTCGCGATGGCGCGGCCGAGCGGGTCGAGGTGGGGCCGTTGAGCCCTGGTGAGGCCGACCAATTGGTCGGCGCTGGCGTCGAGCGTGACGTGCGGGAGGCGTTGTACCGGCACAGTGGCGGCAATCCTTTCTATCTGGAGCAGCTCGTACGCGGCGGGGGAGGGGAGAGGGCCGTGGCGGGTCCAGCGTTGGTGGGTGTCGACGGCGTCCCGCCAGCGGTTGGCTTGGCGTTGGCCAGTGAGCTGGATCATCTGTCAGGGCAGGCCCGGGCGATGCTGCGCGGCGGCGCGGTCGCGGGCGACCCGTTCGAGCACGATCTGGCGGCCCAGGCCGGTGGGTTGGGCGGGGCGGAGGCGTTGCAGGCGTTGGACGAGCTGTTGGAGTGTGGCATCGTGCGCCCGAACGGCGCCCCGGGGTGGTTCCAGTTCCGCCATCCGATCGTGTGCGCGGCGGTCTACTCCTCGGCTGGCGCCGGCTGGCGGTTGGGCGCCCACGCGCGGGCGGCCGGGGCGCTTGCCGCTCGTGGGGCCGCGTCCCCTGTGTTGGCTCATCACGTGGAGCGCTCGGCCAGGCCAGGGGACGGCGCGGCGGTCGCGGTGCTGGCCGAGGCGGGCCGTCATGTCGCGCCGCGGGCGCCGGTCACGGCCGCGCGTTGGTTCGCCGCCGCGTTGCGGTTGATGGCCGACCAGCCTGCCGCCACGCGGTTGGAGCTGTTGATGGCGCGGGCTGCCGCGTTGGGCTCGGCCGGTCAGTTGGAGGAGTGCCACGTCGTGTTGTGCGAGGCGTTGGAGGTGGCGGGCGGCGAGCACGGCGCGCTGCGTGTGCGCCTGATCGCCATGTGCGCCAACGTCGAGCGTCAGCTCGGACGTCATCAGGACTCGCGCAACCGGCTGGCCCACGCGCTCCGGGGGCTGGACGACGAACGTTCGCTCGAGGCCGCGGCGCTCCTGCTCGAGCTGGCGTTGGACGCCTTCTTCGCGTGTGAGTTCCCCACCTCGCGGGCGTACGCGGCGCGAGCCTGTGCTGGGGCCGAGCGGTTGGGCGACCAAGGGCTGGCGTTGGCCGCGACCGTGGTGCTCGGGCTGACCGACTACTGCACGGGCGATACGACCGACGCCAGAGCGCGCATCGACGAGGCTGCGGCCGTCTTCGACAGGCGCGGCGACGCAGACCTTGCCGACCGTCTCGACGTCGCGTACTACCTGGGCAGGACAGAGCAGTTGCTGGGGCGCCTCGACGACGCGATCCGCCACCTCGAGCGGGGCGTGGCCATTGCGCGGGCGACTGGGCAGGACCATGGGCTCATGCTCATGACGATGGCGCTGGCGCTGGCGCTGGCCCTTCGCGGCCGGCTGGCGGAGGCCGACGAGCTGGCCGAATCCACTGTCGAGGCGGCTCGCGTGTCCGCGAACATGCAGCTGCTGTCCTGGGCGCTGTGGGCCCGCGCCGAGGTGAGCATCGTCGCCGACGACCCCGCGACGGCGATCGCGGCCTGCGCGGAGAGCTTCGAGTTGACGCGCGCGCTCGAGCCCTCTGTGCTCTCGACGCCCGGCGGGCGGGTGCTCGGCCGGGCGTTGTTGGAGGCGGGCGAGGCGCAGCGCTGCCGCGCCGAGACGCTTGCGGACTTCGACCGCTGGCAGCCGCTGGCAACCGTGGCGGAGGGGCAATGTGTCCGTTACGAGCTGCTCACCCGTGCCGAGCTTGCGCTCGGCGACCTCGAGGCGGCCAAGCGGTGGGCTGGCCGGGCGCAGGACCTCGCCGACCGGCTGGCCCTACCTGTGAACACCGCGAGAGTGGGTCGGGCGCGGGCGGCGGTCCTGCTTGCCGACGGTCAGGCCGACATCGCGGCGGAGACTGCGCTCGCTTCCGCCGCCGTGGCCGACGCGGCCGGCGCCCGGATCGACGCGGCGCGCTCACGGATCCTGGCTGGCCAGGCGCTGGCCCGCGCGGGTCAGCGCAGACCGGCCGTCGCCCAACTGGAGCTCGCCGAGGCCGAGCTGGCCGCCTGCGGTGCTCACCGCTCTCGCGAGCAGGCGGCCCGAGAGTTGCGTCGCCTCGGCCACCGGCCACGCCCCTCCCGCGCCACCGTCGGCTCGCCAGCCGCTGGTCCGGAGTCGCTGACCAGGAGGGAGCGGGAAATCGCCGAGCTGGTCATCGAGGGCAAGAGCAACCGCGCGATCGCCGCCACGGTCTACATCAGCGCAAAGACCGTCGAGACTCACCTCTCCCACATCTACGCCAAACTCGACGTCTCGTCACGCGCCGCGATGACGGCCCGCCTCCTCGCCCACCCGTCCCGCGTCGGTAACCGTCGATGAACCGTGGTGGGTGAGCCGTGCGGGTACGGTGAGAGGTGTCCAGGCCTTGTGGCCAGGTTTCTCACGCATGCGTGAGAAACCTGGCCAGTAGCGGGTTCCTGGCTATAAGGCGTCATGTGCTACGGCGGCTGGGACGGGAACCCCGCCAGCCCTGAATCGGCATGAGATCAAGAGCCATGCGTGAGGTTTGTGTTGATCATGTCGAGGACAGGCGCCCAATCGGAGAAGAGCCGCAGCAGGTGCTCGACGTCATCGATCGCGACGGCCGTCGGTGGCTGTCCGAGCGCGAGGCAGACCGCGGCGCTGACGGCAGCAAGAAACGGCTCTCGCACCGGCTCGCGTGCAAAGATGTTGACCATCGCGACCGCTGACTTGGTCCCGTCGGAACTGCTCGCGGCGAAGGATTGATAGCCGCTGGGAATTGAGCCGAAGTGGCCCCACATGGTGCCGCAGGGAATCATAATTCGAGTCAGTCCCAGCCCGAATTCGGTGTCCTTCCCGCTGGCGTCGCGTGCGGTTGTCTTCATGGCCTTCAACAGCTCGGGGTGGAGCAGCCGACCCCCGAGCAAAGCCTGGTAGAAGCGTGCGAGGTCCGCGGCGGTGGAGATGATCGCGCCGGCCGCCCACGCGACCGAAGAGTGGAGTGCGGTGGTGAGGTCGATATCGCCGAAGAACCAGTAGCCGCGCGCATGCGGGGCCGGAATCCGCACGTCGTTGGGGAACGTGGTGTCGGCCAGTTTCAAAGGGTGGAAAATTCGTGCGCGGAGCTCCTCTTCGATGGGTTGCCCGGTGACTTTTTCGATGATCAGGCCGGCCACGATGTAGTTGGTATTGGAGTAGCTCCAGTCCGTGCCGGGGGGAAAGCGAGGCGGTTGCGAAACCGCGATCGCCACCAACTCTTCGGGACGAAAGGCCCAGCCTGTCAACGCCAGCTGAAGGAGAGAGCCGGTGAGGTAATCGGGTAGTCCACTGGTGTGGTTGAGCAGTTGGCGGACGGTGACGGCGTTGCCTTGGGGCAGAAGCGACGGCAGCCATCGGTCAACAGGGTCGTCCAGTCCCAGGCGTCCCTCGCCTACCAACTGGAGGACGACGGTGGCGACGAAGGACTTCGTGATGCTGGCCACCCGGAAATGCAGCTGGGGCTTCATCGGCGCGCCCGTACGCAGGTCGGCTACTCCGCTTTCCAACGACAAGGTCTTGGCGCCGGTCTGTACCCGGGCGAGGATACCCGGCGCGCCGGCGGCCACGACCTCGTCGAGGAGCGTTCGCAGATCGAGCTGTTCTGGAGCCTGGGAACGCACATCTGAGGCGGTTGGCGAGGCGGTCATGACTGTTCTCCTTGTTCATGGTCTGATAACTGTATGGACGATTTGTCCAGCACTACGCTCTACGCTCCGTGGAGCTTGGGGTGTATGTACGGGTCGAGCGTGCACCACGAGTCCCAGGCCGGCATCCGGGAAATCCTTGATCGTGCACCCTGATTTTGTGCGGCGCCAGGCACGAGGCGTCCATGCGGGACGGACCGCCGCGAGCACGCGGACGCCATCGCCGGAGAGCCCGGTGCCAGGAAAGACATCCCAGGGCGTAACCCCAGGGCGTAACCGTCAGCGGCGATGTCGGTTTGGGCGTGTTGGGTGTTCCAGTGGGGTGGTGCCCGGCACCTGGCACGCCGCGCCGAGGGTCGCGTTCGACCCGCCGGGCGCGGTGGCCGGGATCGGGTGGCGCTGGCCGTTGCCGACGCGGGTCGCGCTGGCCGAGCGCTGGACCGGCCGCTGGGCGGGCTGTCGCTCGTCCTGGCGACGATGCCGCTCGCGCCGTTGGTGCTGGCGCTGGCGCTCGCGTTCTCGCCGTCGAGCCAGACCAACGTCGTGCCGCTGCCGTGCCGAGTCGCTGCGGCTGGGAACGCCGGTCGCGTTGGGCGCGCTGTCGGGGCTGTGGCGCGAGCGGTCCGGCGTCGTGAACCTGGGGATCGCTGGTGATCGTGCGGCTGCTGTCACGCCGCTGGTGGCGCGCAGCAGGCGGCGCTGGCGCGAGCAGCGGTGGCAGCCGACCTGGTGGCCCGGCCGCGCGTCCGGAAGGGCCTGAGCGTCGAGTCGCCAGCCGTCGCGCGCCACCGGGCGGCGCTGGCGGGGCGCTGCGCTCGGCGCGGGTCCAGACGGGTATAGCCCAATGGCCTGCGTCCGGAACGTCAGGGGCGCGTCACCAGTGCGCGGTGACGCGTTCGCCCGCCGCCGTCGTTTGGGAGGTCATGCAGCGGGTTCCTCACCCAACTCGATTGGGACGCGGCGGTCTTCGTCTTCGAAGACCGCGATGAGCTCAAGCCGCGCCCCGAGCCCTTCGAGGTATTGGCGCAGCGTCGAGATGCGGACGTCATCGGCATGCTCGAACTTGGAGACCGCCCCTTGGGTGATCTTGAGTCGACCCGCCAGCTCGGCCTGCCTCACGGCTTCGGCATGGCGAAGCTCGTAGAGACGGATCTCCTCCA
>JBOGEA010000261.1:0-8534 GCA_050743205.1 Egibacteraceae bacterium
CGGGGGCGCAGCGCGAGCGCGGGTTTGGGCGGCTCGATGCCGCCCGAACCCGCCTCAGCTTCATAACAAATCGGTGATGGAGGAAACCAAGGGGTCGCGTTGCGTCGGGTGCAGCGACCTAAAAGGGTCTTCGGAGCGGAACCCGACGCGACGCGACCCCCAGCCTGACGCGACGCGACCCCCACAGCCTGACACCAAGCGACCTCACCCCACCCTGACACAACGCGACCTGCACAGACCCGACCCGAACTCACGACACGACGGGCACCAGCAGGCAGAGCATCGCGCCTGGGGCGGCCCGCTCCAGGGTGAGCCGCCCCCCTTCGGCCTCGACGAGTTGGCGGGCGAGCGGGAGCCCCCGCCCGCTGGCGGCGTCGGCGCGGCCGGACAGCAGCCCCTCCCGGCGCTCGGGGGGGATACCGGGGCCCTCGTCGGCGACGCACAGGCGCACCCATTTGGTGTCGGGCCCCTCCCCCGTCAGGCCCAGGCCACCGCCCGCGGCCACGGCCCGCACGCTGACGGCGATCGTGCCGGCACCGTGCTCGAGCGCGTTGTCGAGCAGCACCTGCAGGCACTGCCCGATCGCGCCGGGGCGCGCTTGGACCGGGGGGACCGGTGAGGCGTCGAGCACGACCTTCCGGCCGGCGGCCCGCGCCAGCGACTGCCAGGCGTCCAGGCGCGCCGAGGCCAACGCGCCGATGTCGCAGAACCGCGACGTAAGCCCGGACGGCGTATCCGCCAGGCTGAGCAGCTCCACAATGGTCGCCTCCAGGCGATCGGCCTCACGGATCGCCGCGCCGATCAGCTCCGGATCGGCGCCGGCGCTCTCCAACGCCTCAAGGTCCAGGCGCAGGGCGGTCAGCGGCGTGCGGAGCTGGTGCGAGGCGTCGGCGCTGAACGAGCGGCTGCGCTCAAGCGTCGCTCCGAGACGCTCCGCGGTCATCTGCAACGCCCTGGCCACGTCGTCGGCCTCGGGCAGCCCGCTGTAGGGAGCGCGGGCGGTGAAGTCCCCGTCGCCCAGCCTGCGGGCGGCTCCAGCCAGGGCCTCGACCGGCGCGGCCAAACGCTCGCCCTGCGCCCGCGCCAGCACGGCCGCCATTGCCAAGGCCAACAGCGCGAGCGCGGCGATCGCGGCCCACGCTCTCCTGGTGTTCGCCACGAGCGCGTCGTCGTCACGGACCACATGCAGGATCAGGGGAGCCCCCACGACCGGAACGGACACGGCGAGGACGTCGCCACCAGCGCCGCGCCCGACCCGCTCGTCTAGGGCCGCCTGAGATCCCTCCAGCCATGGAGGGATCTCAGGCGGCCCCCCGGTGTCGAACACGGCACGACGGGAACCGAGGTCGATCACGACGAGCCGCAACCCAGGCGGCGGTCGAACGTACACACGCAGGTCAGGTCGGGCGATGAGCGCCGCTACGGCTCGCGCCTCTCCTTGGAGCGCATCGAGCGCCTGCTGCTCCAGCAGGTACCGCACGGCGTACGCCGACGGCAGGCCCAGCAGGAGGATCGCCACCACGACGGCGACGATCGTCGAGGTCAGCAGCCTTTTGCGCACTACGTCTCGAAACGCAGCCCGACGCCGCGTACCGTCGCCACGTAGCGGGGGTGCGCGGCATCGTCGCCGAGCTTGCGGCGCAGCCAGGACACGTGCATGTCCACCGTCTTCGTCGACCCGAACCAGTTCGTGTCCCAGACCTCGGCCATGATCCGCTCGCGGGTCACGACCCTGCCGGCCTCGCGAACGAGCAGGGCGAGCAGGTCGAACTCCTTCGGCGTCAGCTCCAGCTCCTCATCGGACCGCCACGCTCTGCGGGCGGCGAGGTCGACACGGATGTCCTGAGCCTCGACGACACGGGGCCCGTCTGCTGCCGCCCCTCCGCCCGCGCGGCGCAACAGCGCGCGCAGCCGGGCGAGCAGCTCGGCCAGCCGGAACGGCTTCGTGACGTAGTCGTCAGCCCCCGCGTCCAACCCGACGACGATGTCGGCCTCTGTCGTACGGGCGGTCAGCATCAGCACAGGCACGTCGGGAAGCCGCGCGCGCAGCCTCCGGCACACCTCCACGCCGTCGATGTCAGGCAGCCCAAGGTCCAGCACGACGGCCGCCACGCCGGACTCGGCCGCGGCGAGTGCCGCCGCACCGGTGACGGCACGCACCACGTCGTACCCATCGCTCCGCATCGCCGCCGAAAGCGGCGTCGCGATGCCGTCGTCGTCTTCGACGAGCAGGACCGTCTTTGCCCGATCTTTGCTGTCGCTCGATCGGGTCTTGGCCGTCTCCCTCATACCTTGTCACTCAAGCCTAGAGCGACCAAGCGCATTGAGGAGTCGCGATGACGTACAACCCCGCGGACGGCTACGCACCTGCCGGGACGCAGCCGCTGCCAGTGCCACCGCCCATCTTCGAGCCGCCGTCCCCACCTCCGCCGCCGCCCAAGCCTCGCGGCGGTTGGAGGCCGCTCGCCGCGGCGGCGCTCGTCGCGGCCGTCGTCGCGGCGGGGATCACGGTGCCGCTGACTCAAGCGCTTCTTCAAGGGGCAGGCGCCGACGCGCCGCCTGTCCCCGCAGCCAGCTCGCCGTCCCAGCCAGCCAGCGCGCCAGCCGGCGCCGCTGGCGCGCTGTCTGTCGAGGAGGTCGCCGACCGCATCCTGCCGTCCGTCGCGCAAGTGAACGTGGCGGGGCCGGGCGGGCAGGGGGCAGGCTCGGCGGTGGTCTTCCGTGAGGACGGCTACCTGCTGACGAACAACCACGTCGTGGCCGGGGCACGGCAGGTCAGCGTGCAGCTGCGGGACGGCCAGACGCATCCCGCGCAGGTCGTGGGCACCGATCCGGTCACCGACCTGGCGGTGCTGAGGATCGACGTCGGCGGCCTGCCGGTGCCGGAGTTCGCGACGCAGCCACCGCGCATCGGCGCGTCCGTGGTCGCGGTCGGCTCGCCCTTCGGGTTCGACAGCACGGTGACCGCGGGTGTCGTCAGCCAGCTCGGCCGCCAGGTCGGTGCGCTGAACGGCAGCGCGCTGCTCGACTCGATCCAGACCGATGCGGCGATCAATCCGGGCAACTCGGGCGGTCCCCTCGTCGACGACCACGCCCGCGTCATCGGTCTGAACACCGCGATCATCTCGCCTTCCGGCGCCAACGACGGCATCGGGTTCGCGATCCCGATCACCAGCGCCGTGCCGGTCGCCCAGCAGCTCATCGAGCAGGGGTTCGTCGAGCACGCGCAGTTGGGTGTGGAGGTCGAGGCGTTCCCGGCGGGCGGCGCCCTGGTACGCGCCGTCGTGCCCGGCAGCGGCGCCGACCGGGCCGGAATCCGTCCTGGCGACATCATCACCGCGGCGAACGGCGAGCCGTTGGACTCCTCCCTCGACCTGACCGCCCAGATCCTCACCCTGAGACCCGGCGACGAGGTCCGTCTGACCATCGTTCGCGACGGTCAGCAAGAGCGCGAGGTCACCGCAACGCTGGGAACCCGCCCTCGAAGCGGTCAGTGACTGCCCCGTGCCGCGGAAGCGCCGCACCGCGCGGCGCTTCCGCAGCCGGCGTGGACCAATGCCGCGCGGAGCAGGCGTCGCAGCGCGGCGTCGTCGCCGCGGTCACCGCGCGCCGCGGACTCGTCCCACGCGACGATCAGACGGTTCAGGTCCAGGCTGGACAGCTCGGGATACAGGGCAAGGACCCGCAGATCAAGCGTGGCGTGCTGGTCGGTGAAGCCGGCGTCCGCGATCTGGACCACGTTCGCGACCAGGCAGCCGCCGTCGCCGGTCTGCCACGATCCGGACACGAGCGGAAGGTCCTCGCGCTCGGCCACCTGCTCCAGCGCCCGCTGAGCGGAGCCGGGCAGCCGCGAGATCGCCGCGCCGAGCCGCTCCTCGGGTCCCACCTCATCGAACCGCCGGACGGTTCTGCGCATCCGCTCCTCCTGTATCGCCAGCGCCTTGGCTCGACGCGTCCCATCCTCGCACGAGCCGAGGCGTCGACCCGGGCTATCCTCCTTTCACAATGACCTTTGAATCTCACGAGTCAACCTCGGCCTCCTATCGGCCGGTGGGACTTTCCCCGGCATCCTTCCCAGACCCGGAAGACGGCTCGAAGCTCGCGGTCCGCGTGACGGCCGACCGCATCCTCTGCAAGGCCCCTGAGGAGGGCGACCGCCGCACGCGTGGGGGGATCCTGATCCCGCCCACGGCGAAAGGCGCCGACCGGCGGGGGCTGTGGGCCGAAGTCACCGAGGTCGGCCCGCTCGTCCGGGGCGTCGAGGCGGGCGACAAGGTGCTGTTCCTGCCCGACAGCGTGATCGAGGTCGACGTGCGCGGAGATGTCTTCCTCATCGTGCGAGAACGCGACGTGCACGCCGTCGCTTCTCAGGAGCGCACCGCCGGCTCCACAGGCCTGTACCTCTAGCCCCATGATCATGCCGGTCAGCAACCGGAGGAACGTCCACTACGCTGGCGGGCGCCGGAAGCGGCTCCCAGACGTCCCCGGCCTGACGCACGAGCGCGGTTGGTGGGAGCAGGGCGCGGTGATCGCCGGAGTCGACGAGGTGGGGCGCGGCGCGTGGGCGGGGCCCGTGACCTATGGGGCGGTTGTGCTGCCCCGTGACCGGCGGATGTACAAGCTGCGGGACTCGAAGATGCTCGACGCCGAGCGCCGCGAGGAGCTCGCCGCCCGCATCGCCGCGTTCGCGCTGGGGGTGTCGATCGGACATGCGACCAGCGACGAGATCGACGCGCTCGGCATGAGCGAGGCGATGCGGCTGGCCGCGCGGCGGGCAGTCGATGGGCTCCCGATCCGCCCGGACGTCTGCCTCCTCGACGGGAACTGGGACTTCCTCGCCGATGCAGGCACCCACAACGAGCGGATCGTCCACGGGGACGCCTGCTCCGCGTCGATCGCGGCGGCGTCCATCGTCGCGAAGGTCACCCGCGACCGGCTGATGACCGAGGCCAGCCCCCGATACCCGGCCTATGGGTTCTGCCGAAACAAGGGCTACCCTTCACCTGAGCACCGGGCGTCGCTGCACGCGCATGGTCCCTGCCCCCTGCATCGCCACAGCTGGGCGCCCATCGCCGCGCTGCGGCATCAGCCACCGGACTAGTCCTGGTGAGCGCACGAAGGGGCCGAAAGGGCTATGGCCCGCACAGATGGGTGAAGAGGATCATGACCTCAACGGGGCCCCAGGGCGCCCCGGGCCCGGCCGCTTGTTGACTGCGCAAGCGGCCGGGCCCCTCGTATTTTCATCCCGCCGCCCCGCTCCTACACCTCCACCCACCCGCCTCGACGGAGCGGCCGTTACCATGGGCCGCGATGTCAGTGGTCCAAGCGAGAGACTCTCTGGACCGAGTGCCCCGGCGGAGTGCTCCTCGCAACCGGACGAGGAGTGCAGCGTGCAGCGCTACGCGAGCGACGACACGACACAGGCGTGGAGCGGGAGGCAGCCCGATCCGTGGGACGCATCCATAGGACCGCTGAAGCTGTTCGACACGCGTACCCGCCGTAAGGTGACGGTGGCGCCGAGCCGCACGGTGCGTGTGTATACGTGCGGCATCACACCCTACGACTCGACGCATCTGGGACACGCGTTCATCTACGCGGTCTTCGACGCGCTCGTGCGCTACCTCGAGCACCTTGGGCACCGCGTGCGCTACGTCCGCAACATCACGGACGTGGACGACGACATCCTGGGCAAAGCCCGGGAGCTGCGTGTCGACTACCTTGCGCTGGCACGCCAGGAGATCGCCCGATTCGATCGTGACCTGGGCATTCTGGGCCTGCGCCGCCCCGACGCCGAACCCCGCGCCACCGGTGCGATCCTCGCCATCGTCCAAGCGATCCGCGGGTTGGTCGAGGCTGGGGCCGCATACGCGCTGCCCGACGGCCGGGTGTATTTCGACACCGGGGCGGCAGACGCCTTTGGCGCCCTGTCGCGCCTGGATCGGCCGGAGATGCTCCGGCAGTTCGCTGAGAAGGGGGGAGACCCAGAGGCGCCGGGCAAGCGTGACGCGCTGGACTTCCTGTTGTGGCAGCCCAGCGGCGCGGACGAGCCGGCGTGGGCCAGCGCCTGGGGCGCCGGCCGGCCCGGTTGGCACATCGAGTGCTCGGTGATGGCCATGGAGGAGCTGGGCTCGGTCATCGACATCCACGGCGGCGGCAATGACCTCATCTTTCCCCACCATGAGGCGGAGATCCTCCAGTCAGAGACACTGACCGGGCAGGGTCCGTTCGCTCGGGTGTGGGCGCATGTGGGGATGGTGGGCTTGGACGGCGTCAAGATGTCGAAGTCGCTCGGCAACCTCGTGTTCGTCGCGGATCTCCTGGAGCGCTTCGAGCCGAGCGCGATCCGCCGCTACCTCCTCGAGCACCACTACCGCGAGAGCTGGGATCACGACGAGCGCGACCTCGAAGAGGCCGCGCAAGGCGTCAAGCGCTGGCGCGAGGCGGCCTCTTCGGAGGGCGCCAGTCCCGACCTGGAGGCCGCGTTCGCCGCTGCGATGGCCGACGACCTGGATGTCCCCGCGGCGATCACGGTGCTCGACGAAGCCGCCGAGCTGGGCATGGGGCAGACGCTGAGCCGTCTCTTGAGCGCCTTCGGCTTCGGGCCCGAAGCGTGGCATTCCCAGAAAAAAAATCGCTAGTTTGTTGCTCTGGGTGGTTAGGCAGCGCCCGGGCTGGGCATATTGAACGGTGCACGAGGCGCCAGGCGGAACCGCCCGCACTCCGCCGATGAGCGCTCTGAGCCCCCCGCCCGACCACGGGGGGCTCACTCGTTCCCCGGCACAACGGAGACAATGTGCTCGACGCGCCCTGGTCCGCTGGATGCTCGCGGTGAACCCATGTCACCCTGGACCCATGATCACCACACTTGGACAACGCGCGTCTTGGACCCCCTCGTCCTGGCGCACCCTGCCTGCCAGCCAGCAGCCCGACTGGCCTGACGTGGGCGCGCTCGCCGACGCACTGTCGGCCTTGGCCGCCCAGCCCCCGCTCGTGTTTGCTGGCGAGGCGCGCCACCTGCGTGCCCGCCTCGCCGATGTTGCCGCCGGGAAGGCCTTTCTGCTGCAGGGCGGAGACTGCGCCGAAACCTTCGCGGCGTTCAGTGCGGACGCGATCCGCGACAAGCTCAAAGTGCTGCTGCAGATGGCGGTCGCGCTGACCTACGCCGCGCAGATGCCGGTCCTGAAGGTCGGCCGGATCGCCGGGCAGTTCGCGAAGCCGCGCTCCTGCTCGCTCGAATCCGTGGGCGGCATCGAGCTGCCGAGCTACCGCGGAGACGCGGTGAACGACTTGGAGTTCACCGCGGAGGCTCGGACGCCCGACCCAGCCCGACTCATCCGCTGCTACCACCAGTCCGCCGCGACGCTCAACCTGCTGCGGGCGTTCACGCGCGGCGGATTCGCCGATCTCTCCCAGGTGCACGCCTGGAACCAGGAGTTCGTGGCGACCAGCCCGCAGGGTCAGCGCTACGCCGTGATCGCCGGCGAGATCACCCGCGCCCTGCGCTTCATCGCCGCGTGCGGTGTGGACGTCGAGCGCGACCCGCTGTTCCACATGGTCGACTTCTGGACCTCGCACGAAGCGCTGCTGCTCGGCTACGAGCAGGCGCTGACCCGCCGGGACTCACTGACCGGCGACTGGTACGACTGCAGCGCCCACATGCTGTGGATCGGCGAGCGCACCCGCGATCCACAGGGAGCGCACGTGCACTTCCTGTCCGGCGTGGGCAACCCCGTCGGGGTGAAGCTGGGTCCGGAGGCGACCGCGGCAGAGGTCGAGGCGCTCGCCGCCCAACTGAACCCCGCCAACACCCCAGGCCGGCTCACGCTGATCACGCGCATGGGCGCGCAGCGGATCGGAGCGTCCCTGCCACCGCTGGTGCGTGGGGTGCGGGACCTGGGCTTGCAGGTCGTGTGGTCCTGTGACCCGATGCACGGCAACACGTTCACGACCGCCGACGGGTACAAGACCCGCCGGTTCACCGACGTGCTCGCCGAGATCCGCGCGTTCTTCGACGTGCACCACACTGAGGGGACGATCCCAGGAGGCGTGCACATCGAACTCACCGGCGACGACGTCACGGAGTGCCTAGGCGGAGCCCAGGAGATCGCCGACGTCCACCTAGCCCAGCGCTACGAAACCGCCTGCGACCCACGGCTCAACAACCAGCAGGCCCTAGAACTCGCCTTCCAACTGGCCGAAATGCTCAGAACCTAAACATAAACCATAAACCACCCGTGGGGTGGTGTGCACTTCCGGGCGAATGAGCAGTTCCAGCCACATCTGTCACGATGTGCTCACCATCAGCCCTGGGATGCACAGAACCGCAGCGCCAGCGCGGGTTCGGGCGGCTCGATAGAGCGAGAGCTGCAGAGAAACGCGACCGCCAGAACCGCAGCGCCAGCGCGGGTTCGGGCGGCTCGATGCCGCCCGAACCCGCACAGACCTATAAGAAACCGGCGACAGAGCAACAGAAGGGGGTCGCGCGCCTCGTCGGGTGCAGCGACCTAAAAGGCTCTTCGCGAGCGGAACCCGAC
>JBOGEA010000262.1:0-8448 GCA_050743205.1 Egibacteraceae bacterium
ACCCGCGCTCCGCTTCGCTTCGCCCGCGGCTCAAGGCCGCGGTTTCCCAAACGCTCTTTCAAGGCCGCGGTTTCCCAAACGCGCTCTTAGATGAGGGCAGCGAGGGCGCAGAGCCGGGCCTCGGTGCGGGACAGCACCCACCCGTCGAGTGTCACGATCAGCCCGTCCGCGAAGTCGCGGCGGGTGCTGCCCAGCAGCCATTGGCGCAGGTGGCCGTCGGTCGCGGCGCCAAGAACACGTGGGCCGTCGGTCGCGGCGCCAAGAGCGCGTGGGCCGTCGGTCGCGGCGCCAAGAACACGTGGGCCGTCGGTCGCGGCGCCAAGAGCGCGGTGGCCGTCAGCCAGGTGGGCAGTGAGCAGGGAGGTCAGCAGCGCGGGGTCAGCCTCGTCTGGCGCGGACTGGAGATACGCCTCACCGATGGCGCGGGCGCTGTCGGTCCGCGTGAGCAGCCGGACGAGACGGACGCCGTCCGGCTGGCGGCCGTTCCTGCTCAGCGGCCAGGGCGTCAGGAGCCGACCGAGCCAGGTGGTGACACCGATCGCGACCGCCGCATGCAGCACATGACGGCGCCTGATGGCGGGGGGCGTGCTCATCGCATCGCGCTCCTGATGTGTGCGGCCAGGCGCAGGGCGAGCGCGACCAACGTGAGCGTCGGGGTGCCCGACCCGCCGGTGGGAAAGACGGAGCTTCCCGCGATGTACAGATTCGACGTCCCGTGGACGAGGCAGTTGCGATCGACGACGCCTTGTGCGGGGTCATCGCTCATCCGGGTCGTTCCCATCAGGTGCGGCCCGCCGGTCAGGTCGTCAGGCCACGCCGTCTCGTCCTCGCCGTAGAGCATCTTGAGACGGCCGAGCCCGATCCTGCCGATCTCCATCCCGAGCAGCGTCAGCGCCCGCCTGCAGTTGCGCCAGTCAGCCTCTCCCAACCGCGCGTCACAGGCGATGCGCGGCATCCCCAACTCGTCGCGCTCCTCGATGAGCAGGACCCGGCTGTCGGGATCCGGCACCTGCTCGATTCTCGGCACGACGAGGACACCGGACACCGGGGCTCCGAAGTACTCGCCATACGCGGCGGTCGCGATATCGCCCAGCAGCGGGAGGATGCGGTCGCTTGACAGTCGGGCAGCGATCTCAGGATACGGAACCGGCAGCGGCGCTCCGGGAATGACCAGCCGCTGCCAACTGGAGAGATCCGCGACGACATTGCGCACGTGGCGCCGCAGATCGGTCGCGCCGCCCCGCCCGCTCATGATCGATCGCATGGACGCCGCGGCCGCAGACCGATCGGCCCTCTCGAAATGGTCGTCGTAGACGATGCTCAACCGAAGCTGCACGTCCATCAAGCCCTCAGTCGTCTGGATCTGCCGCGAGGGCGAGAGGTAACCGTGCACTGTGGAGTCCCCGACGCCATGAGCGGCGTAGAACCCGACGGGGATCCGGGGATCCGACGGCTCGATCATCGCGGCGACGAAGCGGGGGTGATCCTGGAAGAACCGGCCGACGACGCCGTTCTGGTTGCCGATCCCCCCAGGCCAGCGCTGATTGGACACCAGCAGCAGCCGGGGGTTCTCGACGGCGCCCGCGGCCAGCGCGAACCGACGCGCCGCCAGCCTGAACCGCTGGCCGGCCAGCGTCGCGACCTGCGCTGATGTCGCTGCTGTCCCCGCCGGGTCCATCTCCATGCCCGTCGCGTTCGCGTGCAGGAAGACCGTGACGTTGCGCGCCTGGTCCAGTTCCCGACGGTAGGTGGCCCCGAAGCGGCGAAGGTCCCGCGACGCGACCTGCGCGACCCGGGTGACGATGCGCGTGTCGTCGAAGGGAAGGGGCGCCAGCCGATCACGGGCTGCCCCTTCCGGCAGATCCCACACCGGTGAGCGCACCCCGCAGATATGCGCCGCCTCGGGGTAGAACGGCTGCACATCGGTCAGGCTGATCGGCCACCCGCTGTAGCGGACGCCCCGCCGGGCCTGGAAGTCCACCTCGTCGAACGGCCTGCACAGCCCTGCCCAGTGGCCCGTCGTCCCCCCGAAATAGCGCAGCCGTGTCGCGGTCAACGGCTCGTACCCAATCCCGACCTGCGGCGCCTGATAGAGCGCTTGCGTCCGCTCGTCATAGTCGAACCCACCGCTTTCGAGCACAGCCACCCGCACGGGCGTGCCGATGAATTTCCGCGCGATGGTGATACCCGCGGCCCCAGCGCCGATGATGCAGAGATCGGTCTCAAGCCGCGCGCCGGTCTCCACCGTGTGAGCGTCAATGAACATCGGCGGGTGGCCACCTGCTCATCGATGTGCGCACGAGGCTGCCCGCGGCGCGATCGTGCAGGCCCTGCCGCGTGGGGCTGCGGACCGTGGAGACGAAAAGCAGAAGATACCAGACTGGGGCGCTGCCCCATAGCAACGAGCCGAGGACCGGCGATCGAGCGCTCAGGGCGGCCAGAACCCCGAACGGAGGGAACAGCAGGATCCAACGAGCCAATGCCTTTCCCCACCCCAGCGCGTCTCTCTCGGCAGCGCCGCACACCTGCAGACCGAACAGCCGCTGAACAGGAGATGCGCGAAGAACGCGCCAAGAGACGACGCAATACGACGCACTGACCGCGGTGGCGCCGAACGCATTGACCGCGACCATCAGCGGGACGGCTTCAGCCCCGCCGGTCTCAGGGGAAACACGCACGGTCGGTCCCAACGTGGCCAGGATCACCGTCGAGGTCATGTAGATGAGCACGATGATCAGCATGACGTCCAAGACCCATGCGACGAGCCGTTTCGACACCCCAGCCACCACGAGATCCCGGGGACACGAACCACGCATGAACAGGCTCCCAATGGTTGCGTTTCGGTGACGGGATGGTAAAGATCGCCCCGGCGTGGATCAAGGATCCGCCGCTCAGGCGGGCTCCAGTCCCAACGCGTCTCTGGCCGCCCCGACCAGGTAGAGAGACCCCGTCACGATGACGGCGTCCTCCGTGGCCGCGAGCCCGGAGGCCAGGCCGATCGCTTCGGTCACGTCGCGTGCCGCCTCCACGGACCCGCCCGCGTCACGCACGGCCTTCTCCAGCCGGTCGAGGGTCGCCGTACGGCTGCTCGGCGGCTGCGTGACCACGACATGCTCGGCGAAGCTCACGACCTCTGCCGCGATGGCGTCGATGTCCTTGTCCGCCAGCACCCCCAACACGGCGATCCGGTTGCGGAACACGAACTCGCTGAGCAGGGTGTCCGCCAGCGCACGGGCGCCCGCTGGGTTGTGCGCGCCGTCGAGAATGACCGGAGCCGACGCCTCGCGCGACAGCAGCTCAAGGCGGCCCGGTGAGCGGACAGCCGCGAACCCCTCACGGATCACGTCCGGGTCCAGCCCACCGGCAAACCCGAGAAAGCCCTCAACCGCGGCCAACGCGCACGCCGCGTTGTCCGCCTGATGAGCGCCGTACAGCGGCAGGAAGACGTCTTCGAACTCACCGGTGACGCCTTGCAGCGTCAGCAGTTGGCCGCCGACAGCGGGCACGCGCCGCACCACGTCGAAGTCCAGCCCGGCCACAGCCAGCCGGCTGGCGCCCCGCCCCGCGGCATCAGCGATCACGGCTTCGACGGCCTGCTCCTGCCTGGCGGACACCACGACCGAGCCCTCTTTGATGATCCCCGCTTTCTCGCTGGCCACCTGCCGCGGCGTCGATCCCAGCCGGGGATGGTCCAGGCTCACCCGGGTGAGCACCGCGACCTGGCCGTCCACCAGATTCGTGGCGTCCCAACGGCCGCCCATCCCCACCTCGACCACACCGACGTCCACCGGCGCGTCAGCGAAGTGCACGAACGCGAGCGCGGTCAGGACCTCGAAGAACGTGACCCGGTCGGGATGGCGGGCGTCGACCTCGGCGAGAAACGGGGTCAGGTAGTCCAGCGCCTCGATGAACTGCTCACGGCCGATCGGCTGCCCAGCGACGCGGATGCGCTCCCGCACATCCTGGAGATGCGGCGACGTGTACTCCCCAGAGGTAAGCCCCAGCGAGCTGAGCAGGCACGACACCATCCGCGTCGTGCTGGTCTTGCCGTTGGTACCCGTGATGTGGATCGACGGGAACGCCCGCTCGGGCCTGCCCAGCAGCTCGGCAAGCGCGGCGATCCGATCCAGGTCCGGCACCATCCGGTCGGGCTTGCGCGCGAACAGCGCAGCGACGGCGGCCTCGTAGGCACTCATACGACCGCTCAGTGTAGAGAATACGATCAGCGCCACTGCCGGTGGGGTTCGAATCCTGCCGTCTGATACGGCCGTTCAGGGGACGACCCGGACAGATGGCTGGGCGCGGGGTGACAGAATTCTCGTCATGCCTGAGCTTCCTGAGGTCGAGAGCGTGCGGCGTCAGCTCGCGCCGCGCTTGGTCGGCCGGCGGATCGTCGCGCTGCGGTTCACGCCGCAGGAGCGGTTCGCCGACCTGGAGCTGGCCGTGGGCGGGCGGGTCGAGCGGCTCGACCGGCGCGGGAAATACCTGATCGCGGGGCTTGATCGCCATTTGGACCTGGTCATGCACCTCGGGATGACCGGGTCGTTCCGGTTCCGGGGCGAGGGCGGGTGGCAGCCGGACCCGTACGTGCGGGCGACGCTCGACCTGGACGACGGGGCTGTGCTCGACTTCAGGGACGTGCGCCGCTTCGGGCGGCTGTGCGTCGTCGACGCGGGTGCGTACTCGGGGATCGCGACGCTGGCGGCGCTGGGTCCCGAGCCGCTCGGCGAGGATTTCGACCCCGACCGGTTCCACGCCGCGCTCGCCGGCAGCCGGATGGCGGTCAAGCCGTTCCTGCTGACCCAGCGGCCGGTGGCGGGCGTGGGGAACATCTATGCGGACGAGGCGCTGTGGCGCGCCCGCATCAACCCTCGCGCGCGGCGGGTCGGCCGGCGGCGGGCGCATGCGCTGTGGGCGGCGATCCGCGACGTGCTCGCCGAGTCGATCGAGCGTGAGGGAACGACGTTCCGCGATTACCGGATGGTCAACGGGGAGTCCGGGCGCAACGCCGACTTCCTGGCCGCGTACGGGCAGGCCGGCAAGCCGTGCCCTCGCTGTGGATCCCCGCTGGTCAAGATCATGTTGGGTGGGCGTGGCACCACCTACTGCCCGCGTTGCCAATGCCGTTGAACTTCCAGATTCCAGATCTTTCCCTTCTGAAGCGTTCGCCCTAGGATGGACCATATGCTGCTTGGCCGCGGGGACGAGTGCGACCGCGTCGATCGGGTGGTCGAGGCGGGACGCAGCGGTGCCGGTGGGGCGCTCTTGCTGCGTGGCGAGCCGGGCATCGGCAAGACCATGCTCCTGGACTACGCGCGCGCCCGGGCGGAGGGCATGTTCGTGCTCGCCATGCCACCGCCCAGACCCGGCGATCACGCGCGATCCAGGCTCGCCATGCTGCTGCGCCCGCTGATCGGCGCGGTGGGGGCCCTGCCGCTGGCGGACGCCGCTGCGCTCCGCGCGCTGCTCATCTCCAGGCAGCAGACTGCCTCCGCGCCGATGCTTGGCCAGGCGGTCCTGGCGCTGCTCGTCGAGGCCGCCCGAGACCAGCCGCTCCTCGTGATCGTCGATGACGCGCACCTGCTGGACGCCGGGTCGGCCGCACCGCTCGCGCTCGCCGCCAGGGCAGTGCGCTCCGGGCGCGTCGCGATGCTGCTCGCCGCTGGCGATGGTGGCTTCCCCGCGCCAGGGGTGCCACAGCTCCACCTGAAGGGCCTGGACAGGGACTCGGCGCGGGTGCTGGTGACGCGCAGGGCGGCGCACGAGCCGGATACGGGCGTGCTCGACCAACTGCTCGACGAGACGGGCGGCAATCCCCTCGCGCTGCGTGAGCTGGCGGGGGTGCTCCGCAGAACCCAGCTCGCGGGAGAGGAGCCGCTCGCCTCGCCGCTGCCGGTCGGTACGCGATTGACGCATGCGTTCCTGCGCTCCTTGGAGCGCGTGGGGACCCCGGCCGACAGCGCGCTGCTGCTGGTGGCGGTGGGGGGCCGTGAGTCCAGGCAGACGCTGGAGGCGGCCCTGAGGCTGATCGTGGACGCGCCCGCAGAGGCCAGCGCGACGTTCGACGCCGCTGAGCACGCCAGGCTGGTCGATACCGGTGGCGAGGACGTGCGCGTCCGCCATCCGCTGATGCGTTCCGCCGTGTATCACGGCGCCCCGGCCAAAGCTCGCCGCCAGGCTCATCTGGCGCTCGCTCGAGCGCTCGCGCTGGTGCCCGGCGTTCGGGCCGCTGACCGGCGGGCATGGCATCTCGCCGCGGCTGCCGCCTCTGGCCCTCAGGCGTCCGAAGTGGGGCCGGGCTCGGGGGTCGAGGCCGCGGCTCTGTGTGCCTACAGCCGCGGGCGCTACGCCAGCGCCGCCGTCGGTCTGGAGCACGCGGCCACGCTGGCCCATGAGCGCGAGCGCCGGGTCAGCTGCCTGCTGCGAGCCGCTGGCGCCTGGTACCTCGAGGGGGACACCCAGCGTGCCGGGCGGCTGCTCGAGCGCGCCGCCACAGGATGTGCGCAGACCCGGGTCGAGGACGTCGATGCGCGCACCGCCGCGCTCGTGCTGGTTGATTCCGCCGTCACCAGCCTGTACGCCGGGCGTGTGTGCGAGGCGACCGACAAGGCCGCCCGAGCGCGCCAGCTAGCCGCCCCGCTGGGCGGCACCGTGACGAAAACAGCCACACTGTGCGCAAGCGCGATCGCGCTCGCCGGGGGTCAGGCTGAGGGGGCACGGCCGCTGATGACCCTGTCCCCGGCGCTGCTCGACGAGGAGCTGATGGCGCTCGACGGCCGGTGGACGGGCCTGGTCGCGCTGGCGCTGATCTGGTTGGAGCGCTACCCGGTGGCTGAGCACGCGCTTGAGCGCATGGTCCACCGCGCCCGCTCCGATTCGCTGCCCGCGCGGCTGCCGCTGCCGCTCGCGCTGCTGGCTGACGTCGCCTTCCGGACCGGCAGGATGCAGGCCGCGCTCACGCTCGCGGCTGAGTCCGTGGAGGTCTCGGGACAGGTTGACCAGGCCGTAGGGCCAGCCATAGGGCAGGCCCTTGGCTACGGGTGCCGCGCACAGCTCGACGCCGTGCGCGGGCTCGGCGAGCGCGCCCGATCACACGCCCAAGCCGCGCTCACCTGTGCCGACGCCGTCGGGTTGCCGGTGGCGAAGGCTCAGGCGACGGCGGCGCTGGGGCTTCTCGCGCTGGGGCTGGGCGAGGTGAACGAGGCGATCGAACAGCTCGAGCTCACGGGTAGCCTGCTCGCCGAGCACGGCCTGCGCGATCCCTCAATCGTTCGTTGGACGCCAGATCTGATCGAGGCCTACATCCGCGCGGAGCGCACTCCCGAGGCGCTGCGGCTGCTCGACCGATTCGAAGCAGGCGCGGAGCGCACGGAGCGGAGCTGGGCGCTGGCTGCGACCGCACGCTGCCGCGGCCTGCTCACTCAGCCTGGCGAGTTCGAGTATCACTTCGCCGCCGCCTTCCGCTGGCATGCGCGCACCCCCAGCCCGTTCGAGCAGGCGAGGACGGCGCTGTGTCTGGGCGCCCGCCTGCGCGCCAGCCGCCGTCCGGTCGAGGCCCGCGTCCACCTGCGCGCTGCCCTGGGGACGTTCGAGCAGTTGGGTGCCGTCCCCTGGGCGCAGCGCGCCCGGGTGGAGTTGGGGATGACCGGAGACCTGGTGGACGTTCCCTCGTGGGCGCAGCGCCGTCTCACGCCGAAGGAGGCGGAGGTCGCCTGGCTCGTCGCGCAGGGTCGAACCAACCGTGAGGTCGCCCAGCTCCTGAGCGTCACTCCCCGTACGGTGGCCTTCCACCTGGGCAACATCTACCGCAAGCTGGACATCCGCTCACGAGCGGAGCTCTCGGCCGCCGCCCCCAGCAGTCAGCTCCGCGCCTCCTGAGGACCCGGGTCGAAATAACGGTGCGACTGGCGGTGTGAGGCCCTATTGGCCAGGATTCGGCACACATCCAGGCTGTTGCAAAATTCGCCTGTGCATAACCGACCGGGTGGTGGCAGCAGCGCTCCGGTCGCCGGACTGACCGCCAGCTTTCCGTCGGATCTGACGGAAGCCCGCGGGTCAACTCGGTGAGGCGGAAGTTCGACTACAGCTTTCCGTCGGATCGAGTCTGTTGCAGAATCAATGGGAGTGGCTCTCCAGGGATGGCTGAGTGCCGCGGGCCGTGGGTGCCCTTTGGGTCAGCCGCACTGCAGGTTTCCTCCGTATTCGGAGGAAAGTCGCAGGTCAGGCTCGCGCGATCAAGCTTGAGGCGCAGCTTTCCTTCATGTTGAGGCTGTTGCAAAATCTCGCGGGGCCGCCGGTCGGGGGTGCTCGAGCCAGAGATCCAGCTTTCCTCCGGATGCGAAGGAAAGGTGCGCCTCAAGCTTGATCGCGCGAGCCTGACCTGCGACTTTCCTCCGGATACGGAGGAAAGCTGCAGTGTCGCTGGCCCAGGGGCGTCTACAGGCCCCG
>JBOGEA010000263.1:0-8428 GCA_050743205.1 Egibacteraceae bacterium
GCGTGTGAAGGCTGTGCACTCACATCTCCGCTCGCCACAATTTCATTTTTTGCGCTCTTAGTGTTTTGTGGTATGAGTGCGAGATATGGCAAAATTGGCGACCTACAGAAGCTACAAAGGACCCCGATTTTCCTTTCGCCCACGATCTCGACGTGCTTCTCCGCCTCGTCGAGGAGGCTGGCCTTGAGGTGCCGGAGAGGGTGGCAACGGTGGGTCTGCTCACACCATACGCGGCGCAGACTCGCTACCCCGGTGAGTGGGAGGAGATCTCCGACGAGGAACTCGCCGCAGCCACACACGTTGCTGCGGAAGTCTTGGCATGGGCACGCTCGCTGTGGGCGGTTGCGGAAGAGCAAAGCGACACCACGGCCGGCGTTGACTCGCGCTCGCCAACTGATCACGACCAGCCATAACCCAGACGTGCCCCGCGCTGCCACGCTCCAGGCGCGCCAGCGGACCTTGGCCGCACGTCCTTCTGTGTCAAGCTGTGGCCAGGCGCGCGTGATTGCCGTCCGCGACGCGGAGGCTCACATGGCCGATGACGTGACGACGGCGGCGGCGCCCGCTCCGCCGCTGAAATGCGGCCGGCTGCCCGTCGCATCCCAGGCGCCGGGGTCCCGCGTCCCCTCTGTGACATGGACGGGAGAGACGGTAGCGCGCGGAGCTGGCCGCCGTTCTGGGCTGGATCCGCGCGGCATGCCGCGGATCCAGCGACCCACCCACCCAGAGGAACGCGACCCGCGATGGGTGCGATCCGACCCGCGAGGCTTGGCTCACGCGCAACAGGTCTCGCCCTTCAAGGCGCACCCTCATCCCCCGAGTTCGACAGTCGCCGTCCTCGCCGCCGTGTCTCATCGGCGATGACCATGTGGTCAGCGTCCACTGCGGCGCATACTGGCTTCGTATGGAAGACATGCCCGAGATCAGGGTCGGCGACCGCGACCGCGAGCGGGACGCGGCGGAGGTCCGGGGAGAAGCCAGCGGCGCACGACGGCGTCCCGCCGATCACCGCCGTGAGAGAAGTTGCCTGGTAGGAGGGGTCATGGCCGATCCGACTCAAGCGCAGTCCCGGCAGGTCGCAGAGGCCGCGCGGGAGACCGAGTGGCGGCTGCCCAGCTTCGGCAAGGAGCTGTTCGCGGGCCGTTTCCGGCTCGACCTCATCCACCCGCACCCACGCCCGACCGAGCAGGAGCGCCGCAAGGGCGAGGCGTTCCTCGCCAGGTTCGAGGAGTTCCTGCGCACCGAGGTGGACCCCCTGGAGATCGAGCGCGAGGCGAAGATCCCCGACCGGGTCCTCAAGGGGCTGTGCGACCTCGGCGCGCTGGGGATGAAGGTGCCCGGGGAGTACGGCGGGCTGGGGCTCTCCCACGTCTACTACAACCGGGCGCTCGCCCTGGCGGGGTCGGTGAGCAGCGCGATCAGCACGCTGCTGTCGGCGCACCAGTCGATCGGGGTGCCCGAGCCGCTGAAGCTCGCCGGCAGCGACGCGCAGAAGCGTGCGTTCCTGCCCCGCGTGGCGAAGGACGAGGTCAGCGCGTTCCTGCTGACCGAGCCCGACGTCGGCAGCGATCCGGCGCGGATGGGCGCGACTGCTGTGCCCACCCACGACGGCACGGCCTACATCCTCAACGGCACCAAGCTGTGGACCACCAATGGCGTGATCGCCAAGCTGCTCGTCGTGATGGCGGTCGTGCCCGAGTCGGACGGCCACAGGGGCGGAATCAGCGCGTTCGTCGTCGAGGCCGCCACCCCTGGCGTCGATGTCCTCCACCGCAACGAGTTCATGGGCCTGCGCGGCATCGAGAACGGGGTCACGCGGTTCACCGACGTCCGCGTGCCGGCGGAGAACCTGATCGGCGGTGAGGGCAAGGGTCTGAAGATCGCGCTCTCGACGCTGAACACGGGGCGACTGTCGCTGCCGGCGGTGAACGCCGCTACGTCCAAGTGGGCGCTGAAGATCGCCCGCGAGTGGGCGGCGTCGCGGGTGCAGTGGGGTCAGCCGGTCGGCCGGCACGAGGCCGTCGCGGCCAAGATCGCCTCCATCGCCGGATCGGCGTTCGCCCAGGAGGCCGTCGTCGAGCTGGCCGGCGCGCTGGCCGACGACCAGCGCAACGACATCCGCATCGAGGCCGCGCTCGCCAAGCTCTACAACTCCGAGCACGCCTGGACCGTGGCAGACGACTTGGTGCAGATCCGGGGCGGCCGCGGGTACGAGACGGCCGCCTCGCTGAAGGCGCGCGGCGAGCGGCCGATCCCCGCGGAGCAGGTCCTGCGTGACACGCGGATCAACCGCATCTTCGAGGGATCCTCCGAGATCATGCGGCTGCTGATCGCCCGCGAGGCGGTCGATGCGCACCTGTCGGTGGCCGGCAAGCTCATCGAGTCCGGCGTCGGGCTGGACGAGAAGGCGAGGACCGCAGTCAAGGCCGGCGGCTTCTACGCACGGTGGCTGGCGAGGCTGGCGGCCGGGCCGGGCACGGTTCCAGGCTCGTACCACGAGTTCGGCGACCTCAGCCCTCACCTGCGGTTCATCGAGCGGTCCAGCCGGAAGCTCGCCCGCTCGACGTTCTACGCGATGTCCCGGTGGCAGGGAAAGCTCGAGCGTAAGCAGATGCTCCTGGGCCGCATTGTCGACATCGGCGCCGAGCTGTTCGCGATGAGCGCCGCCTGCGTCCGGGCACAGATGCTCGTGGAGGACGATCCCGTCCACGGCGCGGCGGCTGTGGAGCTGGCCGACCTGTTCTGCCGCGGGGCCCGCCGCCGCGTCGACCACCTGTTCCACGCGCTGTGGCACAACGACGACGCCTCCGACTACCGGGCGGCGCTGCGCGTGCTCGAAGGCCGCTACACCTGGTGGGAGGGCGGCATCATCGACCCATCTGAGTGAAGTGAAGGGCACAACACCATGCCAGCCATCGCCATGATCAGCGCCGGCGCGCCGCTTTTGACACGGATCAACGTGTTCACCGTTGCGCCCGAGAACCAGCAGCGCCTGCTGGAGATCCTCCAGCACGACACCGACGAGACGTTCCGCCGCCTGCCGGGCCTGGTGTCACTCAGCCTGCACCGCAGCCTCGACGGCACCAAGGTCGCCAACTATGTGCAGCGGGAGCGGCTGGCCCCCTCCGAGACCG
The DNA here is from genome assembly GCA_050743205.1 of Egibacteraceae bacterium. GTDB lineage: Bacteria > Actinomycetota > Nitriliruptoria > Euzebyales > Egibacteraceae > JBOGED01. The sequence goes on from JBOGEA010000263.1 coordinate 3,135, forward strand.
TGCGTTTCGACCCATCCGTCCTGCCCCACTTCAAGGCCGTCACCGCCCTCGCCACGGTCGAGCCCGGCGAATACAAGGTTGAGTCGGTGCACCACACGCGCTCGGCCACCTCAATGATCACCGCCGATGCGCCGCTCATGACGCTGATCAACGTGTTCACCGTTGCGCCGGAGAACCAGCAGCGCCTGCTGAAGATCCTCCAAGAGGCGACCGAGCTGATCAGCCGCCTTCCCGGCTTCATTTCGGCCAACCTGCACCGCGGCCTCGACGGCGCCAAGGTCGCCAACTACGCCCAGTGGGAGAGCCGCACGGCGTTCGAGGCCTTCCTCGCCGACCCCGCGACGGAGCCGCACTTCGCGCGGATACGCGCGATCGCCCTCGCCGCCCCCGCAACGTACGAAGTCGTGTCAGTCCACCGCGCGTAGCCGGTCAGTGACTCGCCCTCCTATGTGCTGGATCCGCGCAGGATTCTGCGCGCATCCAGCACATACGCTGGGGGAGGATGACTCGTGACACTGACCTGCAGGCTTATTTCGCCAGGCTTGCCGTCGACGGCGGCACACCCCTTCTCGACGCGCAGGAGATCGACGCGGTGCTCGACCTCACCAAGGTCGTAGCCCACACCGCCGAGCGCTACTACGCACCGCTCGCCGCCTACGCCGCCGGGCTGGCGATCGGCGCGGGCGCAGACCCGGCCGAGCGCGCCGCCCGAGTCCGGGCATTGATCGACGTGGTGCGCAGACTGCGCAACGATGCGTAGCCGGGTCGTCGCCCGGCGCACGGTCGCGCGCGTCCAGGACGGGCGGGCGCGGCTCTTCAGCGATCAGTTGGCCGCCGAGGAGCCGCTGGAGATCCGCGTGAACGGCGACGCGGTGTCGGTGACGATGCGCACACCCGGCGACGACTTCGACCTCGCGCTGGGGTTCTGCGTGACCGAGGGGATCCTGGCCGGTCCGGAAGAGGTCGCCGCGATCCGCTACTGCGCCGGTCAGCCCGGGCCGTACACCGGCGAGTTCAACGTCGTCGACATCGCCACGCACAGCGCCGCGCCGGTCGCTGACCAGCTGAAGCGCAACGTCTTCACCTCCTCGTCATGCGGCCTGTGCGGCACGGCGAGCATCGAGTCCGTCCGCAAACGCGCCGAGCCGGTCACGGACGACCCGGTCCGCATCGACGCGGCCACGCTGCTCTCGCTCCCGGCCCGCCTGCGCGAGGCTCAGCGCGTGTTCGAGCGGACCGGCGGCCTGCACGCCGCCGCGCTGTTCACCCCGGCGGGAGACCTGCGCTGCCTGCGCGAGGACGTCGGCCGCCACAACGCGGTCGACAAGGTCATCGGCTGGGCGGCGACCTCGCGAGCCCTGCCCCTGTCCGGGCATGTGCTGATGGTGTCCGGCCGGGTCGCGTTCGAAATCGCGCAGAAAGCACTGATCGCCCGCATCCCGATCATCGCCGCCGTCTCCGCCCCGTCGAGCCTGGCCGCCGAACTCTGCGATGAAGCAGGCATGACCCTGGCGGGCTTCGTCCGGGGCACCTGTATGAACATTTACGCCGGCGCGGACCGCGTCATTCTGTAGCCCGGACTTCGATTTGGGGGCACATTTGCCCCTAAGTCGAAGTTCCGGGAGGGGACGCGGGGATGCGCGCGACGCGTTCACGCAAAGTTTATTTCTTCCCATCTTGACCTGCCACCTTTTGACCTCTTAGAATCCCCAGCGCAGTGTCAACGCCACTTCTCCCGGCGGGCGGGAAGACAAATAAGGCGACCTGCGCGTCAATCGCTTTTGCGGAGGAAGTCGGGCCTTGGACCAATCGTTGCAAGTGCTGATCGTGGGCCGAGGAGGTGCGCTGGCAGAGGCGCTGGTGCGATTGCTCGAGCGGGATGGGATCGCAGCCGCCTCCGCGCAGGCGAGTGAGATCGAGAACGCGGTCGAACGGCACAGTCCAGCGACGTTGCTGCTGGAAACTTCCGCGAGTCTGGAGAGCCTCCAGAAGTGCGTCGAAGCAGCACGCGCGCACTGTGCGACCATTCAGGTCCTTCTCCTTGGAACCGGCGAAGACCGTGACCAGATGCTGACGGCAACGCTCAAAGCGGCTGGAGTTGTTGCTGCCGACACCACCGCCGAGGAGCTGGTCGCGAATGTGAAGGGGTTGCGCGCGACACGCATGGCTGACCGAAAACCCAAACCGGTCGCTGGCGCCCGTCGCCGCAGTGGTGTTCTCGGCCGGCTCACCGTCCGAGAACTCGAAATCCTCCGCGCGCTCATGGCAGGCGCTTCGAACGCCGGGGTGGCGAGACAGCTCAAGATCTCAATTCACACCGTGCGGAGCCACGTCCAGAATATCCTCGCGAAACTCAACGCCTCAACCAGGCTCGAGGCCGTCATGATCGGATTCCGCGGAGGCTTGCGCCCGCTGTACGACATAGGGGTTGGAACGGTCAAGACATAGTAATCCTGGCTGCTGCGGCAGGATTACTGCGAAACACCGTCTCCACCATCTACAATCGGCGCATTAGCGCCTCGCCAGCAGGGGTCAGACCGAGAAGAGGGGCATGCTGCACAGATCCCGATATGGCGACTTCTGAAAGGAGGAGGAGCATATGGATTCAAAGACTACAACCACGGCATTGTTCGTGATCGCCGCTATCGCCATGCTTGGCGCCGCGCTGTGGGTAGGCGTCGCGAACCAGCTGGGCTCGGGGGACACATCTCAGCAGACAGCCTCGCCCAGCCCACAGCCTGAAACCGTCGAGGATGTCGCCGCCGCAGACGTCGCCGCAGATGACGCCGGCGCCCTAGCCGTAGCCGAGGATGACGCCGCCGACAACGCCGGCGCCCTAGCCGTAGCCGAGGATGACGCCGCCGACAACGCGTCGCCAAGCCCCACGGCTCAGCCTTTGGTCGATCCTGAGCCGACCGCACCCGCGCCAGCCGTAGCCGCCCCCGCCCCGAGCCCGTCTCCGGACATCAACGGGCTGCACGTGCTGTGCCCGCTGCGGGATGGGGGCTCCGCGCATCTGCTGCTGACCGCCGACACCTACTACAGAGCCGCCACGCCTGAGGAGATAGCGCTGCTGACCGAACGGTTCGGTCCTCCGGTCACCACCATCGACCCCAACGTGCTCCCACCGCTGTCGCCGATATCGGTGACCGACGCGCTCGCCGGACGCGCGCAGTGAGCAACTCACCGCGAATGCGCCTGAAAATGGGCGTTCGGGGGGACCACTGGGGGGTACATGCGCCCGCATCCTTTTCGGCGCCGTCTCCAGCGCATACAATCTGCGCACTCGACGTCTCGCCGGTCGAGGGCGAGCCAAGAAGGGAACAGTTTCAACCCGTTACCGCCCATTTCATGGCATAGCCTCATCGTGAGCTGACTTTGATTACGGGGCGGCGTCTCTCCAGGGATTCTGTATGCGGCAGCTCTTAAAGATAGGGGGAGCAGATGGAATCAAAGACTACGATTACGGCATTGCTCATGATTGCCGCTGTCGCCATGTTCGGCGCCGCGCTGTGGGTGGGTTTCGCTGACCAATTGGGCTCGGGGGCGGCAGCCCAGCAATCAGCATCGTCCAGCCCACAAGCCGGAGTCGCGTTGGCTGAGGCGGCCCCCGTGCCGATCGTGTCAGCGCCAGCCGTCGTTGTCCCCGATCGGATCCTGTCCGAGGAGATCAACGGCCTGCACGTGATCTGCCCATTGACCAGGGGACGCACCGTGCACCTGCTGCTGACCGCCGACACCTACTACAAGGCCGTCACGCCGGGGGAAGTCGCGCTGCTGACCGAACGGTTCGGTCCGGCGATCACCAACATCGACCCCGCCCACCTCCCACCGAAATCGACGACATCAGTGACCGAACTGCTCACCGGATAAGGCATCACTCCTGTTCCGGGCTTGACTGCGGTTTATCTTCGGATGTGCCAGGATTACTGTTGTCGAGTGGACAAGCCCGCGTTTCTGAGCTGCCGCTTTTCCTCCGCTTACGGAGGAAGAGCAGGGGTCTCGGAAGCGAAGGGGACCGGGTCCACTTCCACTGGACCCGGTCCCCGAGTTGCTGCCCTTATGCCAGGCTGAGCGATCCGCTAACCGCCGCTGCCGCCGTCCCCGCCGCTGCCGCCATCGCCGCCGATGCAGAACTGGGTGCACAGCGGGCTGGTGCCAGGAGCACCGCCGGCACCCCCGGCACCGCCAGCGCCAGGGTTGGTGCCGAGAAGGCCACCGCTTCCGCCGTCCCCGCCGTCCCCGCCGTCCCCGCCGAAGCCGCCGAAGCAGTCCGAGGTGCAGTTCGGGTTCGAGCCGCCGGCAGCGCCAGGTTGGCCGGGGGCGCCAGCGTTGGAACCGCTGCCGTCCCCGCCACTGCCGCCGTCCCCACCGAAGCCGCCACCGCAGAATTGCGTGCAACCGGGGGTTGAGGCGCCTGGGGCTCCGAGCCCGCCAGCGCCGCCTGGGGCCGCGAATGCCGCTGAGCCCGACAGCAGCATGGCCGTGGTCATCAAGGTCACGGATGCCTTCCGCATACGTTTACGACTACTCGTTGCACTGTCCAAGGCCGAACCTCTCTCTGTGTGTGTCTGATTTTGTATCTGCTGGGCAGAGCCCAAGAGCTGCGCAGAAATAATTAGAGCCGCTGACGAATTGAGCGCAGTGCCCGCTTCATTGCCGCAATCAGATCTCTTATATCCGCCTGCCCGCAGACCTCAAACCTAGCTGACCACTGACCTTTACGCAATCATATTTGCCTCGTCCGTTGCCCGTTCGGGGCGCTCCCGTTGCTCAAAGGTCGAAGGCGATCATCCCACCACCGCGACGGATTTATAAAACCTCGCGTCGATGGCCAAGCCGCTCAATCACTCCAGAGTCCAGTCGAGTCGCCAGGGGGATGAATGTACTGGTAGAAAGCGTGGGGTCCTCCATCTTCTGACGGTTTTGTGCGTTATTTCCTGCGAGGCCGCGCGTGGTTCGCCGAACCTGGGCCTCAGGCTGCTCGGCGATGCGGCTGGCTGCGGTTTTCCTCCGCATATGGAGGAAACCTGCTGCCGAGCGGAGAGATCGCGTCCTTGAGCCGCGGCTTTCCTCCATTTCCGGAGGAAAGTTGTAGGTCGGTGAGTTCGTAGCACCGCCGAAGCCTGCAACAGGTTTCTGACCGGCGTTCTCCTCCACACTCCACACGTCCAGAAAACCGGGCGAGGCCGAGCTGACCTGTCCGCTGGCGGCTGTCTGGCTCCTCGGTCGCCGAAATCCTTGACCTCGTGACCAGTGGCGGGCACCCGCAGCGGCGCCGGACGCGCCGTGGC
>JBOGEA010000264.1:0-8408 GCA_050743205.1 Egibacteraceae bacterium
GGATTGTTGGTAGAGGCGGGCGGCCTCGTCGCCGCGGCCGACCGCGATCATGAGGTCGCCCAGTCTTTCGTAGGAGATGGAGAGGTCGCGTTGGTAGTCGGCGCGGTCGGGTTCGGCGTCGGCGCGCGAGCGAAATATATTTAATAGGTTTTCATATGTTTTTATTGCCTTATTGGTTAAGCCGCAGGCGAGGTCGGCTTGGCCTTCCAGGTCGGCAACGGCCCCGAAATCGCCGTGGTCGGCGGGAAGGTCTCGCAGGACCTCTCCCGCCAGAGCGGACACCGCCAGTTGAGAGCGCGCGAACGGGCCGCGGCACAAACCGAGCACGAGCTGGCCGACGTCATCCCAGGCTTGGGCGGTGACAAGGTTGCGTAGCGCCTCGATCTCGTGGCCGTAGGTGGGATCGGAGCCAGCGAGGCGCATCCGCCGCATGGCCAGCGGGCGGCATCCGGCCCGGTAGCGATCGGGGTCCCGCCCGCGCAGCGCCTCGGCGAGCCAGCGCTCCACAAGCCAGGCGTCCTCTCCCGCCTGGGAGAACAAGGTGAGGTCGGCCAGTCGCCAGCACACATCAAGGGTCTCAGCCTCGTCGCGCTCGCTGAGGACGGCCAGGTCACCGGCGCCGATCGGCAGGTTCGAGGGCGCCGCCTGATACAGCAGCGCACGCTCGCCGGGATCCAACAGGGCCAGCAGCTGGGGAAGAAAGACGTCCGCCTCTGCCAGGCGGACCGCCTCCTCGGTGGCGGCACGCGTGTCACGGCGCCGGCGCAGGGGCAGGCCCTCGCGTCTCGCGAGATCATCGAGCTTGTCTAGGACGGGCGCGCGCCCACGACCTTGCCGCAGCAGCGCGTCGGCCAGTTCCAGCACACGGGGATGGCCGCCCACAACCCGGATCACCCGATCACGGTCCGCGCCCGGCTGCCTCAACAGCCCAGGCAGCCGCAGCATAAGCTTGCGGGTCTCCGCTGGGGTCAGCGGCCCGAGGGGGAACTCGTGCACGCGAGCCTGGAACCTCGGGACCGGGTGGCGGCAGGTGATCAGCAGTTTCGACCGGCCAGCCGCCGCCACCAGGATGCCGAGCTGCTCCGCGACCGCGTCATCGGCGAAGCGCTCACCGCCCTCGGACAGGTTCTGCTCGAAATCATCGAGCACGACCAGGACACGCCAGTCGCGCAGCGTCTCACCCACCAGATGGACGAGAACCTCATCAGACGCCGACTCGACCAGCTCGGCAGCACGTTTCTCGAGCGCGCGGACGGCGTCACCGCCGCTGGCAGGCAGCCCAGCGGCGCGCGCACGCAGGCCGTCCGCGAGCGCGGCGGCGAGATCGTCCAGGCGGAACGGGCCGCGGCGCACGACTACGACCCAACCCTCCTCGACCAGCCTGGTCGCCACCTGCCCCGCCAGGGAGCTCTTGCCGACCCCCCCGATCCCGGTCAACGCCACACCTGGGCAGCGGCCGTGCTCGGCCACAAACTCCGTATGGTCGCGCAGCGCCCGCAACAGCGCACGCCGCTGCCCGCGGCGCCCGATGAAGTCGTCCGCGCCCAACTGCGGCAGCAACGGGTGGACCTGATGAACCGGGGGCGACACCAGCGGCTCACGGTCGGCTGCGTGGTCGATGAGGGGGGTGTCGTCGCCGACCGCGATCAGGGTCGCGGTGGCGTACTCCGCTGCGAGCAGCTCACCGGCCCCCGGCCCCGCTTTGCGTCGTCGCCTCTCCAGCTCCTGGCGGGCTTGCGCCACGGCCGCCCCGACGGTGACCGCCTCCCCGCTCGCGAGCCGCCGGTACAAGCCGTGCGCCAACTCGGTGGCGTACCGGTGTCGGTCACCCGAGCCTGCATCGCCACCACACGGTCAATCCCCTCGGCGACCAAACCGGCCGCCATGCCGGCGGTCTCCGGGCCGGCGGGTGCCGCCGTCGCGCACGCCGCCAGCACGACCAGCCCCACCGGGCGGCCAGAGCGGGCCAGCGTCCCGGCCAGATCCCTGGCGGTCACCGCGACCGCGACGCCGTCGTCGTCCTCCAGCAGGATCACACCGGGCTGGCCATGACCCGACAGATGCACCACGTGATAGGCGTCGCGCTCCAACGCCCGGCCCAGCTCCGTCAAGCTCGCGGTCTCCAACACCCGCACCTCGGCGCGGCCCAACTCCGCCTCTTTCTCGACCGCGTCCAGGATCGCGCCAAGCTCGCGCTCGAGGTCCAGCACCGGACCACCACCCTGGTCAGGCGCGGCGACGGCGACGAGGATCCTCAACGGATGAGGCAGCGGCGGACGTGGCTGGCGACGCGGCGAGACCGGCCGCCGCCGGACACGTACCCTCGGCTCCAACGCCAGCACCGTGTCGCCGCGGGTCGCCAGCCGAGCCGCCTCCACCGGGAGCAGCAGCAGGTCATCGTCGGCCTCGAACACGACGTCCAACGACTCGCCTTGACCCATGCTCGCGAGGCGGTCCGCCAGAGCCTCCCCCACCGCGCCGGCGAACAGCACCCCGCCCAAGTGGCGCCCGTATTCCACCAGGTCAGCCTCGAACAGCCGCCACTCCGCCGCCGTCCAGGCGGGGTGTGGACGGCCAACCCGGGTGCGCAGGAACCGATCGAGGCTGCCCCGCACCCCGGAGGGGAACCGCAGGCCCGTGGCGGAGGCGCTCACCGTGTCGCCCTCGACCAGCTCGACCGTCAACGCGCCGTCGTCGCCACGGATCACGCCCAGTACGACCGTCGACACCACGCCTTGCGAGCGCCCGGGACCGAGTGGAGGCTTGGAGCGTACGCCTAGGATCGCGTCGCGGACCGCGTCATAGTCATCGACCCGGCGCTTGTCCAACGGCCGCAGAAACGCCGGGACCGGCGCGCCGGCGTCCAGCAGCACCGGGATGACACGACCAAGCCGGCCCTCCAACCGGTCGTAGGTCAACACCGACACCTCGGCGCCCATCCACACACCACCAGGCGCCAGCGTCGAGGACAGGAACACCAGCCCGACCTCACACTCGTCCAAACCGGCCTGGATCGCTTGCACGATGTCGTCGCCAGGGCCGATTTCCCACCTGTCCAGCCACGCGTCGATCCCATCCTCGCGCAACCGACGCGCGAACACCTCGACACGCGGCTTGTCCACACTGCGATGGGCGCAGAACACCCTGATAGTCACGCCTGATCCCCCTGAGCCCGCGATGCTCACGCTTGACAGCCTATCAACCAGTTGACTCAGACCCGGCGTCGGTCAGTGTGGTTCGGGTCTGGTGAAGATAGGCCTCGTCACCGTAGAGATAGGCACGAGGTGACGAGGGAATGGGATCGCGATGAGCGTGGACCGCACGAGCGATCGGCCGGTGTACAAGCAGGTCGCGGACGCCTTGCGAGCGGCGATCCGGGGTGGGGAGCTGGCGGATGGGGCGCTGTTGGCGTCCGAGACGGAGTTGATGGAGCGGTACGGCGTGTCGCGGAGCAGCGTGCGGAACGCGGTGGCGCCGTTGCGCGTGGAGGGGCTGGTGGTGACCGAGCGCAGCCGCGCGAGGTCGCGCAGGTGCTGCGCCGCGGCGGGCCTGCTGGTCACCTGCACGATTGTGCCACGTCGCACGGACGCTGACGCGTGAGCGCTGGCCCCCAACCACGCAACCGCAACACACGTTTCAACGGAGCTACTCGCCCTGTTGAACACGCCCCACTGCCGGTCCGCGAGCGACAGACCATCCCACAACGCTCCGCTGGTTGATGGTCGCCAGCCCGACCAACCGCACTGTCCCGTAGCCGGTGACTCCTCCACGTGCCTGTGATCTGGCCATGCGATTCACAGGGCATGGGCAAGCATCAGCGCCACTGGTCTGTGGAGCTAAGGGGAATCGAACCCCTGACCTCTTCGATGCCATCGAAGCGCTCTACCAATTGAGCTATAGCCCCGTGAGTGTAGAGAGTGTAGCAGCCTCCGGAGTGTCACACCCTGCCTGTATGGTCCATCCATGACACCTTCAGAGATCGGTGAGCGCGCAGAGGCGGCAGTCATACACGCGCTTGCGCGGGCCGGCAAGCGCATCCTGATCCCGCTCAGCGGGAGCGCTCGGTACGACCTCGTCTTCGAAGACGATGACGGGTTCCACAGGGTGCAGTGCAAGACCGCCAGGGTGTTCGATGAGGCGGTCTTCTTCCGGACATGCAGCCAGACTGGAGGCGTCTTGAAAGGCTACCGAGGCGAGATCGACTTCTTCGGCGTCTACTGTGCGCATCGCGAGGAGGTCTACCTCGTTCCGGTCGATGAGGTGCCGGAGAGAGCCGCCCACCTCCGGCTCGGCCCCACGCGCAACGGCCAGGAGAAAAGCGTCCGGTGGGCGGCGGACTACCGACTGGGGGAGGAGGCGACGCACAGGTAGACCTCCCGCTCCACTATTATAGACGGCGAGGAAAGCGGGTGGCCTGGCCACGACCCTGCTGAGAGCGGGCCGGCTGGTGCTCACGTGCTCAGGGCACCCCGCAGCCACCTCAGGGCTGGCTGCCGGCGACGAAGTTGACGAGGCGGCCGGGGACGGTGATGACCCGGTGGACAGACGTGTTGGTGAGCAGTTCGGCGATGCGGGGGTTCGCGCGGGCGGCGGCCTCCATGTCCGCCTGGGGCGCGTCCGTGTCCACCTCGACCGTGGCCCGCAGCTTGCCGTTGACCTGAACCGGGATCGCCATGCGCCGCGGGCGCACGAGGGACTGGTCGGCCTCGGGAAAGGGTTCGCGCACCAGAGAGCGCTGGTGGCCGAGCCGGCTCCACAGCTCTTCGGCGATGTGCGGAGCGAACGGGGCCAGCATCAGCACCAGCGGCTCTGCCGCCTCGCGCGGCGTGGGACGGCCGGCGAAGGCGGTGGTCAAGTGGTTGGTCAGCTCGATCAGGCGAGCGATCGACGTGTTGAAGCGCAGCCCGTCCATGCCGTCGCGCAGCGCGGCGATCGTCCGGTGCAGCAGGCAGCGTGTGTCGTAGTCGAGGTCGACGTCGGCCACACGGGTCGCGCCGGTGTCCTCGTCGACGATCAGCCGCCAGACCCGCTGCAGGAAACGGTGGACCCCGACGACGGCTCGGCTCTCCCATGGGCGGCTCGCGTCGAGCGGTCCCATGGACATCTCATAGAGCCGCAGGGTGTCCGCCCCGTACTCCGCGTAGAGGTCATCGGGGGCGACGGAGTTGCGCAGGCTCTTGCCCATCTTCCCGTATTCACGGGTGACCGGCTGGCCTCCGCGGAAGAACCCCTCGGGAGTCTCGGTGACCTCACTCGCCTCGACGTACACGCCACGGGCGTCGGTGTAGGCGGCGGCCAGGATATAGCCCTGGTTGAACAGGCGCTGGAAGGGCTCGGGCTGGCAGACGTGTCCCAAGTCGTAGAGCACCTTGTGCCAGAACCGTGCGTAGAGCAGGTGCAGGACGGCGTGCTCGACCCCGCCGACGTAGAGGTCCACGCCGCCGGGCCGCTGTGTGCCGTCGCCCATCCAGTAGCGTTCGACCCGCGCATCGACGAACGCTTGCGCGTTCGTGGGGTCCAGATACCGCAGGTAGTACCAGCATGAGCCGGCCCACTGCGGCATGGTGTTGGTCTCACGGCGGTAGGTCTTCGGGCCGTCGCCCAGGTCGAGCTCAACGTCGGTCCAGTGCGCCGCTCGCGCCAGCGGCGGGGAGGGCACCGCATCCTCGTCGTCCGTGATGCGTGGCGCGTAGTCGTCGACCTCCGGCAGCTCCACCGGCAGCATCGACTCCGGCAGCGCCCGAGGCAGGCCGTGCTCGTCGAACACGATCGGAAACGGCTCACCCCAGTAGCGCTGGCGGCTGAACAGCCAGTCGCGCAGCTTGTAGGTGACCGTCGCCTCCCCGGCCTGGTCAGCCCGCAGCCACTCGATGATGCGGGCCTTCGCGTCGGCGATCTCCAAGCCGTCGAGGATGCCGCTGTTGATGGCCGGGCCCTCACCGGTGTAGGCCTTGCCGTCCCAGCCGTCGGGGGGCCGCACGGTCCGGATGATCGGCAGGCCGAACGCCTCGGCGAAGTCCCAGTCACGCTGGTCCTGCCCAGGAACCGCCATGATGGCCCCGGTCCCGTAGCCCATCAGCACATAGTCGGCGATGAAGATCGGGATCAGGGTCTGGACCGCCGGGTTGACGGCGTACGCGCCGACGAACACGCCGGTCTTCTCGCGGGACTCGGCCTGGCGCTCCAGATCGGATTTCGCGCTCGTCGTCTTCCGGTAGGCGGCGACGGCCTCGGCGGGGCTCTGGGCGCCCCCCGTCCAGGCCGACGGCGTGCCGTCCGGCCACTGGGAGGCGGCGATGCCATCGACGATCGGGTGCTCCGGCGAGATCACCATGCAGGTGGCGCCGAACAGCGTGTCCGGGCGGGTGGTGAACACCTCGAGGCGCTCGTCATGGCCGGCGATGGGAAACCAGATGCGAGCCCCGTGGCTCTCGCCGATCCAGTTGCGCTGCTGCAGTTTGACCGGCTCTGGCCAGTCCAGCCCCTCAAGGTCGGCGATCAGGCGGCGCGCGTAGGCGGTGATCCGCATCATCCATTGGCGCAGCGGGCGCTTGTACACGGGGAAATTTCCCCGCTCGCTGCGGCCGTCCGCGGTGACCTCCTCGTTCGCGAGCACCGTGCCCAGCCCCGGGCACCAGTTCACCGGCTGCTCGTCGAGGTAGACGAGGCGGTGCGCGTCGACGACGCGCCGCCGATCGACCGCGCCGAGCGCCGTCCAGGCGACCGGCCCGGAGCCGTCCGGATGCGCAGGCGTGCGGGCCCCGGCATTGAACTCCTCGATCAGCTCGTCGATCGGTCTCGCCCGGTCGGCGTCCGTGTCGTACCACGCGTTGAAGATCTGCAGGAAGATCCACTGGGTCCACCGGTAGAACGCCACGTCAGTGGTGGCCACTCCTCGACGGTCGTCGTGTCCCAGACCCAGCCGGTCGAGCTGGCGGCGCATGTTCGCGATGTTCGCCTCGGTGGTGATCCGCGGATGCTGGCCGGTCTGCACCGCGTACTGCTCGGCGGGCAGGCCGAAAGCGTCGAAGCCCATGGCGTGGAGCACATTGTGGCCGGTCATACGCTTGAACCGCGCGTAGACGTCGGTCGCGATGTAGCCGAGCGGGTGGCCCACATGCAGGCCGGCCCCGCTGGGATAGGGGAACATGTCCAGGGCGTAGAACGGCGGCGGCATCGCGGCGCCGGTGTCATTCGCGCCCAGCGGGCCGGTCGGGTTCGGCGCGTGGTAGACCCCCGTTTCCCGCCAGCGCCGCTGCCACGCCGTCTCGATCCGCTCGGCGAGCGCTGCGCTGTACCGGTGAGGCCGGGTGGCGCGATCGGCGATCTCTGCCGTGTCCGTGGTAGTCATCTGCCTGCCGTTGCTCGCGATGCCAGCGGGGGAGGTCAGCATCGATGACATCGCCCGCCAGCCTGGTGACATGGGTGTGCTTGGATGATACCGCGAGGCGAGGGGCAGCAGGCGGGCCCGGACGAGGCGAACGCTCAGCCGCAGGTCCACGCGCTGCACGGCCCGCAGGACCATGTCGAGGCATGCTCGCTGGCCGGTCGCCGATGGCCTGTACGGACATCGTGGAGACCGTCCGCTCTCCGGGTGGGGCCTGGTTACCGGTCGAAGAAGGCGGGGCGAGCCTGCTTGAGGAACGTGGGTGGGTCGGTGCGGCTGTCCGGAAGGAAGTCGTGCTTCGTCCATGCTCCGGTGGCGTCTCGCTCCAGGTACGTCGTGCCGACGTCGCCTGAGTACACCCAGGCCTGATCGGTGTCGTCGGCCCACAGGAAGAACGTGGTGTGGAGGAGGGTGTAGTCGGTGTCGTCCTCGTAGAGGACCTTCCCGCCGACCTCGCTGATGCGGAACCGGGCGACCATCACGCTGCCCTGCGGCGCGCCGGTCGTCACCCTGCCGCTGAGGACCTCGAGCGCGTAACGGCCGGACGGCGACGTGACCGGATGGTCGGGGGTGGCGAGCACATCGTCATCCTGCCTCATCTGGGTCTCACCTCGTTGACATGCGCTCACACCGACCGTGACGAGCAGGCTGAGGACGAGTGCAAAGGCGATCCTCCGCCGCGGGCCATAGCTGGTCAAAGACGTCATCGTGCCGGATACCCCTCTACCGAAATGACGTTGCCGTTGCGATCCAGCCGCACCACGGTCTCGGCCGGCCAGCTGATATGGATGTCGTACGGGTCGGCCTGCCCCAACGTGGCGACCTCCGCCACCTTGCTCTTCCAGCGATCGGTGCCGTACTCCGGGTTGGGGTCGATTCTGTCGTTCCACGTGTAGTGCGAGTCGATTCGCACCTCGTACCCGTCTGCGGTGGGTGTCAGACCGTGTTTGAGAATCGCGGCGCTTGAGTCGCGGGCGAAGCGAAGCGGAGCGCGGTTCAGGCGGCTCGATGCCGCCTGAAC
>JBOGEA010000265.1:0-8401 GCA_050743205.1 Egibacteraceae bacterium
GCTCCGGATTCCGGAGCTGAGCCGTCATACCCCGCTTGCCGGAGCAGGCGGGCGTTGAGCGCGGCGTGGGCGGCGAGCAGGGCGGCGCCCACCGCCGCGCCCCTCACCACCGCGCCCCTCACCGCGGCGCCAGCGCCCACGCCAGCACCACCAGGCCCATCCCCACCCCGCCGAGCAGCGCGGAGGCCAGCAGGCCGAAGAACGCCGCATGCGCGAGAACCGACGAGCAGTACGTCCACAGGTACAGCGCGTACGGCAACCGGTCGTCGGTCTGCGTCTGGGCGGGAGGCAGCGCCCTCCACAGCGCCAGCATCATGAGGGTGGCAACGGCGAACCAGCCCAAAAAGTTCGTGATCGGCACGCCGACCACCGCCGGAGCGTCGGTGGTCTCCCACACCCAGTGGCCGGCGGCGACCATCTGCGGATCGAGGAACAGGTCCCAGCTGGCCAGCGCCGCTCCCGCCATCGCCGGGCCCCACAGTGGATGCAAGGTGATCCGCCGGCCCACGAGCAGCGCGGGATAGGCCATCATCGTCCACGCCAGCGGGATCACGGCCGGGACGCCGAGCAGCCGCCACCCGAGCGAGTCCGTGTAGGCGTAGGCGCCGAACGGCACGCCCGTGCGGACGCCGACGGCCTCCACGAGCAGCCCGCCCCCCGCGGTGATCGCGACGAACCCCAGCGCCCACGCCCTCCCCCGCCACACGACCGCGTGGCTCACGCTGGCGGCGGCGAACAACAGCACGGTCACGACCGTCAGGCGGTCTCTGGTCGCCCCGCTCACCAGCGGATACGCGATCTGCGCCGACACCGTCGCCGCGCCCAGCATCACTGGCAGCCGGCGCGCCGGACGCAGGGCCACGGCCACCGGCAGAGCCGTCACCGGCGACGCCGTCCCTGGCCCCGGCCACGTCGATCCCTCAGCACCGCCGACACCGTCGCCACGCCCAGTGCCCAGCGCGCCCACAGCGCCGGACGCAGGGCCACGGCCACCGGCAGAGCCGTCACCGGCGACGCCGTCCCTGGGCCCCGGCCACGTCGATCCTTCAGCACCGCCGCACCGCCGACACCGTCGCCGCGCCCAGCGTCACCGGCGCCCAGCGCGCCCACAGCGCCGGACGCAGGGCCACGGCCACCGGCAGAGCCGTCACCGGCGACGCCGCTTCCATCTGCCCCGCCGGTCGGCCAGCACCACCCGCGCGGCGCTGCGCCCGCTGGCCCCGAACACGCCGCCGCCGGGGTGCGTCGAGGCGCCGGTGAGGTACAGCCCCGCGATAGGCGTGCGGTAGGTCGACAGCTCAGCGGTCGGCCGCCACGCGAACATCTGGTCCAGCCCCATCTCGATGTGCATGACCTGGCCCCGCCGCAGCCCCAGCTCGCGCTCCAGGTCGAGCGGCGTCTGGACGAACATGCGCTCGACACCGTCGGCGAACCCGGGCGCGACCGCATTGACGGCCCGGACGAGCTTCGTGCCCTCGCGCTCGCGGATCTCGTCCCAGCGCTCGTCGTTCGACAGCTCGTAGGGGTGCCACTGCCCCCAGATCGTCACGTTGTGCTTGCCCGGCGGGGCGATCGTGTCGTCGAACGCGGAGAACGTCATCGCGAGCGCCGCCGGCCGCGTGGGCGGCAGGCCGGCCATGAACTCGCCGTGGGCCCTGCGGAGAAACTGCCGCGACGGCGCCACGAGCTGCAGCGCCCGCCACTCCTTGCCGCCCAGCGATCCCGGGTAGCGCGGCAGGTCGCTGCACGCGAGCCGGACCACCATCCCGATCCCGTTGCCGACCCGGATGCGCCGCCTGGCTCGCTCGGCGACCTCGGCCCATCCGGGCTCCGCGCCGTGGACCAGGTCGAGCGTCTCCAGCACGTGGCAGCCCGCGACGACGGTGGCGGCCGCGATGCGCTCGCCGGACGCGGTCTGGACGCCCTGAACCGCGCCGTCGCGCGCGATGATCCGCAGCACGCCGTCACCGAGCCGCACGACCCCGCCGGCAGAGGAGAGCCGGCGGGCCAGGGCGACGGACAGCATCCCCGAGCCGCCTTTGGGGTGGCCCGGCGGCAGGCGGTGCAGCAGCATGTTCCAGCCGACCAAGTCGGCGGTGGCCATCTCGTGGGTCGGCGGGCCCGACTGCGCGCCCAGCCACGCCAGCGCCGTCTTCAACCGCTCGTCCGTGAAGTGCTCGTCCAGCAGCTGGTCGCCGCTGGTCAGGAACTGGCGCGACAGCTCAAGCCCGCCCAGGCCGCTCGCCCGCCCGATCCCCAGCAGGTGGCGGCCGAGCCGTGAGCCGGTCGGGGGGGACTGGAACGCCGCGAAGACACGCTCGTTCCGGTCGCCCCAGTCGGCCGCGAACCGGGCGTAGGCCTCGGCGTCCGCCTGGCCGCAGACGGCGGCGATCGAGTCGCACGTCTCGCCGAGGTCGACGTGGAACGCGATCGCGTCCTCGCCGAACGGCGCGAAGCCCCACGGGTCCAGGTCCTGGTACTCCAGGCCCACCGACGCGAGGTCAAGCTCCTCGACGATCCCAGTGTGGCGCACCATGATGTGCGCGCTGGAGCCGACATCCATCTGGTAGCCGGGGAAGCGCTCGACCGTCGACACCGCCCCGCCGACCACGCTCCGCCGCTCGACCACCTCGACGTCCAGCCCCTCACGCGCCAGGTAGCACGCCGCGACCAGCGCGTTGTGCCCAGCTCCCACGATCACGACATCTCGCATGACCCGAATGATTCTACGCACCTAGCCGCGACCCGCAGGCGGAGCGGAGCGCGGTTCGGGCAGCTCGATGCCGCCTAAACCGCCTCAGCATCAATAAAGCACACCAGAGGTCGGCAGGAAGGTCGCGTCTCGCCGGGTTCCGCTCCGTTAAATGCTTTGGAGGGGCGAGACCTGTTGCGCGTGAGTCAAGTTCTGCCGGATGGGGCTGGACGCGTCGCGGGTCACGTCCTCTGGTGCACCGCCGGTACGCCGACGAGCGGGGGATCACGGTCGTCACCGCGGTCCAGGCCAGGCGGGAGGGCGTGGGGCGCTGTGTCACGCGCCACCTCGACATGCTGGCCGAGCGCTGCGAGGCGATCTGGGTCGACCTGGACGTCGACGTGCTCGACGCCGCCTTCGCGCCCGGCTGCCCCGGCGCGCGGCCAGGGGGGCTGGCCCCCCTGGGAGCTGCACGGCGCCGCCCTGGCCGCCGGGCGCCACCCGAAGGTCGTCGGCGTCGACATCGTCGAGGTCGACGCGACCGCCGACCCGGCCGGCCTGACGGTCGACCAGGCGGCGCTGTGCCTGCTGCACGCCGCCGCCGGCCTGGCGGCCCGCCCGATCCCGTAAGAACGTGCGGTTTCCGTCGTCCGGAGCCTGTTGCAAAATTCGCCTGGTCTAACCGACCGGGTGGTGGCAGCAGCGCTCCGGTCGCCGGACTGACCGCCGGCTTTCCGTCGGATCTGACGGAAAACCCGCGGGTCAACTCGGTGAGGCGGAGGTTCGACCGCAGCTTTCTCATCGGTCTGACGGAAAGCTGTAGCTGACGCGGCAGCGCGACCGTGGCCGGCCGTATGTATCTGGTAGACATCTCAGGCTCTCTGACGAGCCGAGCCACTGATGGAGATCGCCTCACCGTGATGCAACCGCTGTGGGACCGGATCGACGAGCTTCTGCCACCCCGCCAGGCGGGGCTCGCGAAAGCCCTCGCACAGGCCAGTTACCGGCTGACCTCTGGGCATCGCCTGCGTGAGCTGGATCTCGACGCGGCGGTGCGGGGGCTGGGCGAGGCGCTGCGTCTCATCGACCTCCGGCCGGCGGGCGCGGTGGGCCTGCGGGTCGGCCCCGAGGGCCAGGGGGGCGGGACGCTGGTCGAGGTCCACCTCAACGACACGCCGTTCCTGCTCACCACGGTGAAGGCGGCGTTGGAGCAGCTGCGGCTGGAGCCGGTCGACGTGATCCACCCGGTCTTCGGGGTCCGCCGGGACGGCGAAGGGCGGCTGCTGGAGATCCTGCCCGCCCGCGGCGCGCGGCGCTTGGAGACCTACCTGCGCCTGCGATCGCCCAGGCGGCTGGACCCGCGGGGCTGCGCCGACGTCAGAGGCCAGCTCACCGCGGCCCTCGACGACGTGCGGCGGGCGACCCGGGACTACGAGCGGATGTCCGAGCGGCTGGAGAGCGTGGCCGCCCAGACCCGGGCGAGCGCCGGGTCCCGGTACGACCGCAACGAGGTCGACGAGGTCATCGACCTGATCGCCTGGCTGCGTCAGGACCGCTTCGTCATGCTCGGCTTCGCCGCGTACGACGTCGTGGACGGCGGCCGGCGGATCCGCCCCGGGTCCGGGTTGGGGATCCTCGACGACGACGATGCCGCCTCAACCGGGGACCGCACCGGCAGCCAACGGCTCCTGGTCGTGTCCCGCACCAGGCGGCTGTCCACGGTCCACCGGCGCGTCCCGATGGTCGCGATCGCCGTGGCGGAGGTGCGCGACGGCGCGGTCGTCGGCGAGCACCTGCTGCTGGGCCTGTACGCGCAGAAGGCGCTCGCCGAGCCGTCCAGCGCCATCCCCGTCCTGCGCCGCAAGCTCCAGCGCATCGTCGAGGACCAGGACCTGGTCGAGGGCTCCCACGACGAGCGTGCGCTGCGCGGCCTGTTCGAGGCGCTCGGAAAGCACGAGCTGTTCGAGACCGGCCCAGCCCAGCTCGGCCGCGCGTTGGTCGAGCTGCTCGAGACGTCCACCTGGCCCCAGCCGCGCGTCCTGCTGCGCCCCGAGCCCGCCCGGCGCAGCGTCTCCGCCCTGGTCGCCGTGCCCATGGAGCGGTTCAGCGAGACCGTGCTGCTTGCGATCCAGCGCCTGCTCGACCGGCGGCTGGGCGGGCGGTCAGGCGACTACCGGCTGACCCTGACGGACTGGGACATGGCGCTGCTGTCGTTCTACGTCGACGACGTCACGGAGGCGCCCGGGGACAGAGCCGAGCTGGAGCGCCAGGTCGCCGCCCTGATCCGCACGTTCCACGACCGCCTCGACGACGCGCTGGCCGCGGCCAGAGGCCCGGCCGCGGCGCGCGAGGCGATGGATCGCTGGGGCCCGTGCCTGCCGGGCGGGTACACCGACCGCACCGACGTCGTCACGGCGCTGGAGGACGTGGGCGAGCTGGAGCGGCTGATGCCAGGCGCCGTCGCGATCGCCGTCCGGCCTGACCGGACCGGTCAGGCCGGCGTGTGGCACGTCCGCCTGTACCGGCCCGGGCCCAGCGTCGAGCCGTCCCGGGTCCTCCCGCTGCTGGAGAGCATGGGGCTGGCCGTGATCGAGGAGGTGCCGCACCGCCTCGTCGGCACGCCGCTGGGCGAGGTCCACATCCACGACTACGCGGTCCGAGCCGCCCGCGACCTGGATGACGGCGACGGCGACGGCGACGGCGCCCGCGTCGCCCGGGCGGCGCTCGCGCTGTGGGAGGGGCGGGCAGAAGTCGACTCGCTGAACCGGCTGGTCGTGCGCGCCGGCGTCGAGTGGGAGGACGTGGCCCTGCTGCGCGCCTACCGGCGCTGCCGCCGCCAGCTCGGCATGTCGTACACGGAGTCGTACGCGAACGACGCCCTCGTCGAGTATCCCGACGTGGCGCGCGCGCTGCTCGACCGCTTCGCGGCCCGGCTGGCGCCCGACCCGCCCGAGCCGGAGGAGCAGGCGCTCCAGCGGGTCGAGTCGGCGCTCAAGGCGGTCGAGCGGCTGGACCAGGACCGCATCCTGCGCGGCTTCCTCAACCTGATCGACGCCACGCTGCGGACCAACCGGTGGAGAACGGCGCCTCGCGCCCGGGCGCTCGCGCTCAAACTCGACAGCCGTCTGGTCGCCGGCATGCCCAAGCCGGTGCCGTCCGTCGAGATCTGGGTGTACAGCCCGCTGGTCGAGGGTGTGCACATGCGCGGTGGCGCGGTGGCGCGCGGCGGGCTGCGGTGGAGCGACCGCGTCGAGGACTTCCGCACAGAGGTCTTGAGCCTGATGAAGGCTCAGATGACGAAGAACGCGGTCATCGTGCCGACCGGCTCCAAAGGCGGGTTCGTGGTGAAACGGCCCCCGCCGGACCCGGCCGAGCTGCGCTGGGAGGTGCAGCTCCAGTACGAGACGTACGTCCGCGCGCTGCTCGACGTGACGGACAACGTGGCCGGCGGGCAGGTCGTCCACCCGCGGGGCGTGCGGGTCCGGGACGGCGAGGACCCGTACCTGGTCGTCGCCGCCGACCGGGGCACGGCCACGTTCTCCGACACCGCGAACGCGATCGCCGAGGAGTACGGCTTCTGGCTGGGCGACGCGTTCGCGTCCGGCGGCTCGCACGGCTACGACCACAAGGCGATGGGCATCACCGCCCAAGGCGCCTGGGTCGCCGTGCGTCGCCACTTCCGGGAGCTGGGCATCGACGTCCAGACCGAGCCGATCACGGTCGTGGGCGTCGGCGACATGTCCGGCGACGTGTTCGGCAACGGGCTGCTGCGCAGCCGGACGCTCAAGCTGGTCGCCGCCTTCGACCATCGGGACATCTTCCTGGACCCCGATCCGGACCCGTCCCGCGCCTACGAGGAGCGCAGGCGCCTGTTCGAGCTGCCCGGCTCATCGTGGCAGGGTTACCGCCGTGACCTCATCAGCGCCGGCGGGGGCGTGTGGCGGCGGACGGCGGTGCAGATCCCGCTGACCGAGCCCGCCCGCCAGCTGCTGGGCGTCGACGCCGAGCAGCTGTCGCCACCCGAGCTGATCCAGGCGATCCTCGGCGCGCGGGTCGACCTGCTGTTCTTCGGCGGCATCGGCACCTTCGTCAAGGCCTCTCGCGAGACGCACGCCGACGTCGGCGATCGCGCGAACGACGAGCTGCGCATCGACGCGAGCCGGGTGCGGGCGCGCGTGATCAGCGAGGGCGCCAACCTCGGCATCACCCAGCCGGCTCGGATCGAGTACTCGCTGAGGGGCGGCCGGTGCAACACCGACTTCGTCGACAACGCCGCCGGCGTCGACACCTCGGACCACGAGGTGAACCTCAAGATCCTGCTCGCGCTCGCGTCGGAGGCGGGGACGATGGGCCTGGATGAGCGGGACGCCGTCCTGCGGGCCATGCAGGACGACGTCGGGCGCGCCGCGGTCCGTGACGTCTGCCTGCAGACGTGGGCGATCAGCCAGGAGCTGGCGTTCTCGCCGGGCGGTATGGGCGCGTACGAGGAGCTGATGGCCGACCTCGTCGCCGCGGGCCGCCTGGACCGGGCCGTGGAGGCGCTGCCCACCACAGAGGAGATCCAGCGGCGCCGCGCCGCTCGGGCCGGGCTCGCCCGCCCCGAGGTCGCCGTGCTGCTCGCCCACGCCAAGGTGGACCTGGTCGCCCGCCTGCTCGACTCACCGCTGCCCGACCAGCCGTACCTGCAGGACACGCTGCCGTCCTACTTCCCGCCGCTGGCGGCCGAGCGCTTCGGCGATCTGTTCGGGCGGCACCGGCTGCGCCGAGAGCTGGTCGCGACCGTCGTCGCCAACGACGTCATCAACCGCATGGGCGTGACCTGGGTCAGCCGGACCGCCCGTGAGCTGGGCTGCTCATGGGTCGCGGCCGTCTCCGCCTACTGGACGGCCCGCGAGGTCGCCGGCGCGGACGGGCTGTACCGATCGGTCGAGGCCCTCGACGAGCACGTCGAGCCGCTGCTGGCGATGGAGATCGAGGGCCAGATCGACCAGCTCCTCGACACCTGCGCGCGCGGCTACATCCGCCACGTGGACGCAGACGGCGCCGCCGCGGCCGTCGCCCGGGACCGACCCGCGTTCCGCGAGCTGGAGAACACGCTGCTGTCCGGCGCGGGCCATGCCGCTGGGCGGGCGCTCGCCCAGCGGTACGAGGACCTGGGCGTTGATCCCAGGGTCGCCCAGCGCGTGGCGCTCCTCGCCGACCTGCAGCTCGTCCCCGACGTCGCCGCCGTCGCCCGCGTGAGCGGCCAGCCCGTCCCACGGGTATGGGAGGTGTTCGTGCGCCTCGCCAGCGCGCTGCCCCTCGACGTGCTGCGCCAGCGCCTCCGCCAGATCACGCCGCGTGACCAGTGGGAGCGCTGGCAGCACCGCGGCCTGCTCGACGAGCTGGGCGAGCACAGCCGCACCGCCGCCGCCCACGCGATCGCCGAGCATCCCAGCGGCGACCCGGCGGAGATCGTCTCCCGCTTCCTCAGCCAACGCGACGCGCCCCGCCAACGGGTGACCGCGCTCATCCGCATGCTCAGCGCCGAGCCGGACCTCCACGCCGTGGCAGTGGTCGTCCGCGCCCTCCACGACGTCTGCCAGCCCGTCAGCTAGGCGACTTCGGGTCGGCGAATCCGTTGCGCGTGAGTCCAAGTTCTGCCGGATCGGGTTGCACGCGTCACGGGTCACCTCGGGCAAGGTTGTGTGCTGGATCGCGGCGGAATAC
>JBOGEA010000266.1:0-8385 GCA_050743205.1 Egibacteraceae bacterium
AACCGCGCTCCGCTTCGCTTCGCCCGCAAGTCAAGGCCGCGCTTTTCTCCAACACGTTCTAAGAAGGAATATCAGGTGCTTGTCCCGCTTTCTTGGCTGTCTGACTACGTCGATCCCGGCCTGTCCGTCGAGGCCTTGGCCGACCTGCTCACCATCGGCGGCCTCAACGTCGAGCAGATCCGCTACCCGACCGCCGGCACTCGCGGCGTGAAGGTCGCCGAGGTCGTCGAGGTCGACCGTGTCCCGGGCGCGGACCGGCTGTGGCTGGTCCAGGCGTTCGACGGCGAGCAGACCTGGCAGATCGTCTGCGGCGCGTCGAACTACCAGGTCGGTGACCGGGTACCGGCCGCCCTGCCCGGCGCGGCGCTGCCCGGCGGGTTCGAGATCTCTCGCCGCAAGCTGCGCGGGGTGACGTCGAACGGGATGCTGTGCAGCCCCCGCGAGCTAGGCGTCGGCGCCGATCACGCCGGCATCTGGATCCTCGACCGCGACGCGCCGCTGGGCGCCGACCTGGCCGAGTGGCTCGACCTCGACGACCCCGTCTTCGAGCTGGAGATCACCCCCGACCGCGGCTACGCGCTGTCGATGATCGGCGTGGCCAGGGACGTCGCGGCGCTGACCGGCGCCGAGCTGCGCCTGCCCGAGCCCTCGCCGAACCCTGCTGGGGGCGAGGTCGTGCCGGTCGAGATCCTCGACCCCGAGCGCTGCCGGCGCTTCGACGCGCGGGTGCTGCGCGGTGTCACCATCGGCCCGTCCCCGGCCTGCGCGCAGCGCCGGCTCGCCGCCGCGGGCATGCGCCCGGTCTCAAACGTCGTCGACATCACCAACTACGTGATGCTCGCGACCGGCAACCCGACGCACGCGTACGACCTCGCGCGGCTCGCCGGCCCCCGGATCGAGGTGCGCACCGCGCGGCCGGGGGAGACGCTCGTGACCCTGGACGGCGAGCATCGCGCGCTCGACCCGGACGACCTGCTCATCTGCGACGCCAGCGGCCCGATCGCGCTGGCTGGCGTGATGGGCGGCGAGCCGACCGAGGTCCGCGCGTCGACCACCGACGTGCTGATGGAGGTCGCGAACTTCACGCCGCGCACGGTGCTGCGAACCGCCCGCCGCCACCGCATGAGCACCGAGGGCTCGTACCGCTGGGTCCGCGCTGTCCCCCCCGAGACCGTGCCGCTGGCGGCCGGCCTCTGCGCCGACCTCATCGCCGAGCTGGCCGGCGGCAGGGTGACCGGTGGTGCCGACCACTACCCGAGCCCGCCGCGGCGGGAGTCGATCCGGCTGCGCACCATCCGCGCCCGGGGCCACCTGGGCGTCGATCTCGACGCGCACGGCCAGGCCGAGGCGCTGGAGGCGATCGGCTGCGAGGTCAGCGCGGCGGGCGACGACACGCTCAGCGTGATGCCGCCCGCGTACCGACCGGATCTGCGCCAGGAGGTGGACCTCTACGAGGAGATCGTCCGGATCTACGGGTACGACAAGATCCCCTCGCGGGTGCCGTCCTCGGGCAGCGTCGGCGGGCGCAGCCCCGCCGACGACGCGGTCCGGGCGGTCCGCCGTGCCCTGGCTGGGGCTGGCTGGACGGAGGCGTTGACGCTGCCGTTCTTGGCGCCAGCGGACCTCGAGCGGCTCGGTTTGGCGCCCGAGGACCCGCGTCGTTCGCCGGTCGCGCTGGTCAACCCGCTGTCCAAAGAGGAGTCGGTCCTCCGCACCACGCTGCTCGTCGGCCTGTTCCGGATCGCCGCCCGCAACGCGCACCGCCAGGCGGCAGACCTCGCGCTGTTCGAGACCGGGCGGGTGTTCCTGCCGCCCACCCAAGACGAGCCGGGCGCTGACGGCGGCCCCACGGGCGTGGTGCTGCCCGCCGAGCCGCACCTGCTCGGGCTGGTGGCTTGTGGCGAGTTCGTGCTGCCACGGTTCGATGGGCCAGGCCGCGCCGTCGATTTCTTCGACCTGCTCGGCGCCGTCGAGGTCGCGCGGCGTGCTGTCGGCCGTGACCGGCTGGAGACGGTGCCGACCGCCGAGCTGCCGTATCACCCCGGCCGGGCGGCGCGTGTTCTGGTCGACGGCGAGGACATCGGCGTGATCGGTGAGCTGCACCCGCGGGTGATCGGCGCCTATGAGCTGCCCGCCAGGACGGTGGCGGGGGAGCTGCGCCTGGACCGGCTGTGCGCTGGCGGGGTCAGCCCCGCGCGTGCGGCGTACCCGTCCCCGCTGCCCGGCCTGCGCTTCGACGTCGCCGTGCTCGTCGACGAGTCCGTGCCCGCCGCCGCGGTGCAGGCCGCTGTGGTCGAAGGCGCCGGCCCGCGCCTGACCGCCTGCCGCCTCTTCGACGTCTTCCGCGGCCCCCAGCTGGGTCAGGGGCGCAAGAGCCTCGCCTACTCCCTGCAGCTCGACGACCCCGGCCGCCAGCTCACCGACACCGACGAGCACGCCGCCATCGAGTCCGTGGCCACCACCGTCGCCACTCGCGTCGCCGGCACCCTCCGCCGCTGATTCGCAATGGCGCGACGGAATTCTCGGCCTACGTGGTGGTGGATGGTGATATTGGGTCTGGGCTGGTTTGCGTGGAGCCAGCGGTCGTGGGGCTTGGGCCTGCTGGCAGTGGCACTGTTGTGCTGGTACGAGCTCTTCCTCGTCAAGGCGACCTGTGATGTCGAGACGAAGGCGGGCAAACCCTGTGAGGTGGACGTGCACGCACGGTCGTCTGCGCGCCTGTCATCGCAGAGCACATAAGAGGGCCAAGCGGACCGCGTTGTGGGAGTCGCTGACTGGCCTGCCCAACCTGTTCGCACGGTTCCGCGTCATGTGGGGACGCCCGGCTCAGGCGGGGAACGTCGTCCGGCCGGGGGCCGACGCTGGGTCGGTCCATGGGGTTCAAGGCGCTGGTCTCCGGGAGCTGCTGAATCTCATCCTGACATTTATCGGCACGGTGGCCACGGTGATCGGCACGATGCTGGCCGTTTCGGGCCATTGAGCAATGGTCCGGGCATCTCCTCATCCCCGAGGCGCGGTGCGCGCTTGGTAACGCTGAGCGCGTAGCTGAATGCTCTCGACCCGTAGCTGCTTTTTGGGAAGGTTTTCTGACCCGACGGCTACTCTTCGCCGACGGCGAGGGGCAGCCAGTCGTCATCGAACACGGCGGCGACCTCCAGGCGACCGCCGAGGGCTTCGACATAGCGGCGCAAGGTGGTGAGTTCGACTTCGTCGGCGTGCTCGATGCGCGACACGTTAGGCTGTGATGTCATCATGGCTCGGGCCAGTTCGTGCTGGGTGATCTGACGAGTTCGCCGCGCTTGCGCAAGTGTGTGGGCGACGAGTTCTCCAACCGCAGCGGCCCGTTCGTGAGCGATGCGGGCGGCGCGTTCAGGATCGGCCTTGACGCCGTCGCTGAGGTCTTTGAACCGCTTTGTAGCCACAGTCGTCTCCTCGTCAGTGTTGGCCGGTCTCTCGGAGATACGCATCGAACAGATCATCCGCTTGAGGAACCGCCTCGGCATACCACGCGCGCCACTGGCCTGCTTTGTCGCCGCCGATGAGCAGGACGGCCTGGCGGGCCGGGTCGAAGGCGAACAGGACACGGAGTGCTCCTCCAGCCGATACCCGCAGCTCTTTCATGTTGGGGTGTCGGGATCCGGCCAGGGTGTCGACGATCGGCCGTCCGAGCGCTGGGCCGTGTTCTTGGAGCAGTTCGACCCCGAGCGATGACAGCATCCTGCTGATCCTCCGCGAGGATCTCGAACCACCCACCGAACTCGTCGGTATAGAGCACATCCCACGCCATAGATGATACCTCCGAGCTTATATCGTGTCGATGCGTCGAAGACCGATGGCGGACCTCCTGAGGGTAATGGACGAGCAGCCATAGCCCGAGTAGGCGGCGTCCGCGGTCCAGCGCCGCTCGACATCGGCCTGATCGACTGCCGCCGAGCCCGCCGCAGCGGGAGTCGATCCGGCTGCGCACCATCCGCGCCCAGGGCTACCTCGGCGTCGACCTCGACGCGCACGGTCAAGCCGGGGGCTGGAGGCGATCGGCTGCGGGGTCAACGCGGCGGCGACGACACGCTCAGCGTGATGCCGCCCGTGTACCGGCTGGATCTGCGGCAGGAGGTTGACCTCTACGAGGAGATCGTTCGGATCTGCGGGTCCGACAAGATCCCCCCGGGCGTGCCGTCCTGGGGCAGCGTCGGCGGCTGCGGCCCCGAGGACGACGCCGTCCCATTCGGCACGCCTGTGCTGACACCCGGTTTTCCGTCGGATCCGGCGGAAAACCGCACCCCAGGCGGGTAAGGCGGCAAGCTTCGCTGCAGTTTTCCGTTGCCCACGGCGGAAACTGCATCCCCTGCCGGCCGGTCTGTGCGGCCTCACCCCGGCCAGTGGGCGCTCCAGGCAGCGCGCAGACACTGGCTTGAGGGATCGGCGTCGAGGCCGGCGAGGAAATCGTGAACCACCCGCATGGCCTGCTCGACACGGTCCGCCGGGCCCTTCAGGCGGATCAGGCACTCCCGGTCCGGGTACGAGCCGAGATGGACGTCGGGGAACTCGGCGACGAGCCGATCGAACACCGGGCTCAGGGTGGATTCGGGATACCCGTGGCGGGCCTCCGCGACATACAGCGGCACGCCCCGCCCCCTCAGGAGGGCGGGCTCGACGCCCTCCCGCATGATCCGACGCAGCTCCATGGGAACCCCGGGCAGGATCACGACCGTCGCGCCGCTGTCGTGACGGCAGCCTCCCTCCACCTCCACGATGACGCCGGGAGCGATCCCGCTGGTGCTGGCCAGCAGCCGTGCGCCCTCCGGCACCAGCGCCAGCTTCCGCATCGCATGCTCGTATTCGAGGGTGATCGTGGCGCCCTGGGCGGCGGTCCACTGCATGGTGCGGCTGATGCGGCGATCGATCTCGGGCTCGATGCGCAGCCCGAGACCCAAGCTGGCGGCTACAGCCTCAACCGTGACGTCGTCCGGGGTCGAGCCGATGCCGCCTGACGTCAGCAGCACCCGTGGCCGGGATCGCGCCAGCTCGGTGGTGACCGCCTCGTCGATCGCGCTCGGGTCGTCCGGCACGGTGACGATCCGGTCCAGCGGCACCCCCAGCTTGTGCAGCCGCTGCGCGATCCACCCCGAGTTCGTGTCCTGCACGAACCCACCGAGGATCTCATCCCCGATGACGAGAACAGAGGCGCGCAGCATCGTGTCAGGATAGTGGTCGAGATGGTGGTCGGGGCATCTGTGTCCAGTCTCCGCCGGCTCGCCGCTGTTGACGCCCATCCAGACTGGCCACTGTCTAGGATTGCCGACCATGCGCTACACGAGCCCTGAAGACGCGCGCTCCGACCTGTTCCTGTCCGCGGCGGTCTTTCTGCTCGGCCCGCTGATCGTCGACCTCATCCTGGGCCCGGGAGGCGTCATCCCGCTTGAGCGGATCCCAGCGGTCCGGTCGGTGCTGTCGATCGTGCGGCCGATCGTCTTCACCGTGCTGGTGCCCTACCTGCTGATCCGGTACCGCAGGGAGTCGGTCCGGGACTACGCGCAGGGGCGGGGGGGCTTCTCCTCCGGCCTGCTGCTCGCGGCCCCGATCGTTCTGTGCGCTGGGCTCGCGTCGCTGCTGGAAAGCGGTCGGTTGGCGCTGCCCGTGTTGGCGCTCTCGGATCTCGGCGGAGCGCTCCTCGTCGCACCGCGGCTGGTCGTGTGTGTGGGGTTGGTGGGGCTCGCCTGGTACGCGACGGTCAAGGCGCGGGACGCGTTCCGCCTGGATCCCAGGACTATTCGGGAGGGAGTGTGGGAGATCGGGCGTGTCCTGGCGATCATCGCCGGGGTGGCCACGCTGCTGTTGAGCCTCCCGTCGCTCAGCAGGCCATCCCTCAGCTTTCCAGGTCTCCTCGCTCTGATGCTCCCGCCGTTGGGGGTTGCCGGGGCTGTCCTGCTGGCGCTGCGGCGGCTGCGCGGCCCGAACTCGACGAGCCGTGCGGTGCTGCTGACGCCGGTGGTCCTGCTCGCGATCACCGCGTTCAGTCTCGCCGCGCTGGTCCCGTCTCTGTACACAGCCGCCATGTACGGGGGGATCGGCCTGCTGACCGGGATGATCCACGAGAGCCGGCAGCCCTTCCCCGCCGTCTTGGCCTTGGCCCTCGCCATCGCGCTGATGACCCGAATCCCCGTCCCGCCGCTGTAACGGCCGCATCTGAGCAGCAGGGACTAGCGAAGGTGCGTCCGGCTGCGCGATCATCGGTCGCGATGAGCCTCCCACGTTTCCTTCACCCCTTCGCCCGGCCAGCATCGACGGACTTCATCACGATCGTCTCTGGCGAGGGCGCGGTCGTCATGGACGATCTGGGCCGGCGCTATGTCGATGCGATGGCGAGCCTGTGGTACTGCAACGTCGGGCACGGACGGGCCGAGATCGCGGACGCCGTGGCGGCGCAGCTACGGCGGCTCGACAATTTCCACACGTTCGAGCTGTTCACCAACGTGCCGGCTGAGCAGCTCACCTCCCTGGTCGCCGACCTCGCCCCGATCCTCGAGGCGCGGGTCTTCCTGACCTGCGGCGGCTCCGAGGCGGTCGACACCGCGATCAAGCTGTGCCGGATCGCGCATCACCTCGCCGGCCGCCGGGAGCGCCACCTCGTCATCTCTCGGGCTCCCTCCTATCACGGCGTCACTTACGGCGGGATGACCCTCACCGGCCTGCCCCTCAACCTTGAGGGGTTCGGCCCGCTGCTCGGCGGGGTCATTCAGGTTCCGAAGGACGACGTCGAAGCGCTCAGGCGGGTGTTCGCCGACCGTGGCGGCGAGGTCGCCGCCGTCATCGCCGAGCCGGTCGTGGGCGCGGCCGGGGTCTACCCACCGGCCGAGGGCTACCTGCAGGAGCTGCGCTGGCTGTGCGATGCGCACGGCGCCTTCCTGATCCTTGACGAGGTCGTCACGGGCTTCGGGCGGCTGGGCACGTGGTGGGGCGCCCAGCACTACGGCGTCATCCCGGACGTCGTGACCTTCGCGAAAGCGGTCACCTCGGGTTACCTGCCGCTGGGCGGCGTGCTCGTCGGTCCCGCGCTCCGTGGCCCGCTTGAGGCTGACGCCGGGTTCGTGCTGCGCCATGGCCACACGTACAGCGGCCATCCCGCCGCCTGCGCCGCCGGGCTGGCGGCGCTCGACATCCAGCGTCGCGAGGGCCTGATCGACCGTGTCCCGAAGATCGGGCAGCGCTTGTCCGCCGGGCTGCGTGCGATAGCCGACGACACGGAGAAGATCGCTGAGGTGCGAGGGGAGGGCGCGGTCTGGGCAGTCGGCCTTGCCTCCGGCGTCAGCGCCCCCGCCGTGCGCGACGGGATGCTCGCCCGCGGCGTCATAGCCCGGGCGATCGGTGACGCGACCATCGCGTTCTGCCCGCCCCTCGTCATCGAGGACCGAGACCTCGACCAGTGCGCCGAGGCTCTCGAAGGCGCGCTTTCAGCCCTTTAGCGGGGCTGCGCCCCGGCCCGACGAGCGATGGGCGGGAGGACGGCAGCGCGCCGCAATGCGTGCAACCCGCGATCCGGCAGGACTTGACTCACGCGCAACAGGTCTCGCCCCTTCAAGGCATCTAGCGTCTGTGTTCAGACGGGCCCTGAGCCGGGGCCGAGACAGGTTCCAGTAATCGATCGAGCCGACGACTGGTGGGGGAAAACCGGCCGTCGGCTCGACCGTTGTTGGACTCCAGATCCCTGGGGGAGGCCGTCCGGGCTCCGGCGTCCAATCCACCGCTGTGCGGTGGGGATGGTTCGCGTCTAAGGGGGAAGTCGACGCGTCCATCCGTACGGGTATCTAGACACTTATACCATGATCCGCATTCTGCGGCTGCGTGTTCGTCGAATTTTCCGCTACCATTTTTGTGGGGAGTCAGCCAGGCGATCGCGGCATTTGTCGAGGAAAGTCCGGACTCCGCAGGGCAGGACGCTGGGTAACACCCAGGCGTGGTGACACGCGGAAAGTGCAACAGAAAGCAGACCGCCAGGGGTCCCGCGCAACAAGGTTCAGGGGGGATGACCCCTCCGAACTCGTGGGATACCGGCAAGGGCGAAACGGTGCGGTAAGAGCGCACCGGCGCCGATGGTGACATCGGCGGCCAGGCAAACCCCGTCCGGAGCAAGGCCAAGCAGGTGCGTTGACGTGGCCCGCGCAGCACCAGGTAGGCCGCACGAGGCTGGCGGCAACACCAGCCCCAGATGGATGATCGCCACCCGGCGTTCGCGCCGGGCACAGAATCCGGCTTATCGGCTGACTCCCCACATACTGCTCGTCTGTGGTCGGGCTGTAGGGGTCGCGTCGAGGGGGCACGCGGCTGACAAACCAGGGGTCGCGTTGCGTCGGTTCCGCTCGCGCGCACCCTTTTAGGTCGCTGCAC
>JBOGEA010000267.1:0-8352 GCA_050743205.1 Egibacteraceae bacterium
GTATACGGAGGAAACCTGCAGTGCGGCTGACCCAAAGGGCACCCACGGCCCGCGGCACTCAGCCATCCCTGGAGAGCCACTCCCATTGATTCTGCAACAGGCTCCATGCGAAGGAAAGCTGTAGTCGAACCGCCGCCTCGCCGAGCTGACCTGCAGGTTTCCGCCGGATGCGGCGGAAAGCCGCTGGTCAGCCCGGCAACCGGAGCGCTGCCACCACCCGATTATCCGCGTTCCGAGGGCTGTTTTGCCGCGATCGGAGGCCATTCAAGTCGCGATCCGAGGCTGTTCAAGTCGCGATCCGAGGCTGTTCAAGTCGCGATCCGAGGCTGTTCAAGTCGCGATCCGAGGCTGTTCAAGTCGCGATCCGAGGGCTGTTCGTGTCGGGGTCGGGGTCGGTGAGGAGGCGGGCGATCTCGGTGGCGGCTGGGGTGGCGTCGGGGCCGGTGGCCTCGACTCGCACCTCGGTGTGGGCGGTGGCGCCCAGGCTCATCACGGCCAGGACGCTGCGGGCGTCGGCGCGACGGCCGCCAGCGGTGAGCGTGATGGTGGCGTGATGTCGCGCGGCGGCCCGGGCGACCTGTGCGGCGGGGCGGGCATGGAGGTGCTTGCGCAGGACGACGACACGGACGGCGACGTCAGCCGCCGCCGGCGGCGGGGGGTTGTCACAGCTTGCGGACATCGCGGGCCTCCTCGGCCGCCTCGGCGACGGCGGCCAGGTCGAGCCCGCCGCTGGCCGCGACGGCCGCGGCGACGGCGCCTTCGACGAAGGGGGCATCGACGAGGACCAGCCGTGAGCCGCAGACGGTGACGTCGCGGTCGGCGAGCAGGGCTCTGGCGGCCAGGACGGCGCTGCCCATATCGGGGATCAGCACGATGCCGCCGCCCCTGTCAGCGGCTGTGATGGCGACGGCGATCAGCTCGGTGCTGGTGCCCAGCCTGCCGTCAACTGTGCCGCCGGCACCGACGATGGGAACAGCGTCAGAGGCGAGCTGCCGCGCGAGGTCGGCGACGCTCTGGGCAAGCCCCCGGCTGTGGGAGATGAGCACGATCCCTATCATTCTCTGTTACCGTTCTGCTGTACCGAATAGCAATCGGTTTATCGAAGGAATGGCATGACCCGCGCCGTTGATCGAGCCGCCCGTATCCTGCTAGGCCTGGCGTCGGGTACGCCCACATTGGGGGTGTCGGAGATCTCCGCGCTGATCGACGTGCCGAAGGCGACCGTGCACACGATGCTGCGCACCCTCGAGCGGCATGGACTGGTCGCGCAGGAGGCCGAAGGCGGCAAATACGCGCTGGGGCCGGCCGTGCTGCAGCTAGGAAACGCGTACCTCGACGGCTCGCAGCTGCGAGCCCGGTCGGCGTCGTGGGCCCAGATGCTGGCCCGCCAGACGGGCGAGGCGGTATGGGTGGGCGTGCTGTCGGGCTCCAGCGTGGTGGTGGTCCACCACGCGTTCCGCCCCGATGATCTGGTGCAGATCCCCGAGGTCGGCTCATATGTGCCGTGGCACGCGTGCGCGCTGGGCCAGGCGATCGTGGCATCCGTCGACGACACAGCGCGGGCGGCGCTGTTGACCGGCCCGCTCCCCCAGCTGACCGGACGTACGCTGACCGAGCCGGAGGCACTGGCGCAGGCGCTGGCGCGAGTGCGGGAGCGGGGGTACGCGGTGGAGGACCAGGAGGCCACGGTGGGCGACGCGGGCGTGGCGGCCCCGGTGTTCGACTGGTCGCACCGGGTGGCGGGAGCGCTGGGCATCGTCGGCCCAGCCGAGCGGCTGCTGGCCGACCCGACCCGGGCGCGGCTGATCGACGCGGTGCGCAGCACCGCCCGGGCACTGTCACGGGACATGGGAGCCCGGCGCACGCCGCCAGCGGCCACCCCGGACTGATCACGGCAGGCTCGCCGGTACCCGGTCGGCGACCAAGGCGAGCACGCCGCACGCCGCCCGGCCGCCACCCCGGACTGATCACGGCAGGCTCACCGGTATCCGGTCGGCGACCAGGGCGAGCACGGCGCACGCCGCCGGCCGCCACCCGGACTGATCACGGCAGGCTCGCCTGTATCCGCTCGGCGACCAAGGCGAGCACGCCGCACGCCGCCGGCCGCCACCCGGACTGATCACGGCAGGCTCACCGGTATCCGCTCGGCGACCAGGGCGAGCACGGCGCACGCCACCGGCCGCCACCCGGACTGATCACGGCAGGCTCACCGGTATCCGGTCGGCGACCAGGGCGAGCACGCCGTCGGCGTCGTCGCGTTCCAGCGCCTCGACGAAGAGGTCGGCGCAGCGGCCGGCATCGAGGCGGCGCAGCAGGTAGCGGGTCTGGTCGATGCTGGCGGCGGCGACGCTGAACGCGCGCATCCCCGCGCCCAGCAGCAGCGGCAGGGCCGCGGGGTGCGCGGCGGCGTCGCCGCAGACGCTGACCGGGCGACCGCGCAGCGCGCCGACCGTGGTGACCCGGCCGACCAGCCGCAGCACGCGGGGATGCGCGGTGAGGTCTGGCCGGGCGCGCGGGTCCCGGCGGTCGAGGCCGAGGACCTCACCGGCGAGGTCGTTGGTGCCGATGGACAAGAAGTCGGCCACCTCGGCCAGGTCGTCGATCGCGTCCACCGCGGCGACGGTCTCGATCATCGCGCCGACCGGCGAGGGCGGCACGCCGAGGTCAGCAGCGACGGCGGCGGCCACGGCACGCACGGCGCGCAGCTGCGCGGCGGCGGTCACCATCGGGACCAGGATCCCGATGCGCCGGCCGAGGCCGAGGCCAAGGACAGCGCGCAGCTGTGCGCCAAGCGCGTCAGGGCTGGCCAGCAGCGCGTCCAACCCGACCTGGCCACCGCCCGCGCCGGTCAGGAATTCTGGGATCTTGTCGTTGGCGAAGTCGAGCAGCCGGACCGTGACGGGTGCTCCTCCAGCCTCGGCGAGGATCGGGCGCAGCGCGCGCCGGTGGTCGGCCTCGCCCGGCCAGCGGTCGGCCCGCAGGAACGCCATCTCGGTGCGCAGCAGCCCGATGCCCTGGGCGCCGGCATCGATGCCGATCCGAGCCTCTGCAGGGGTGGCGACGTTGACGAGCAGCGTGAACGGCTGCCCGTCGGCCGTGGCGTGCCGCCGGCCCCGATCGGCGGCGAGCGCGCCGCTGCGCAGCTCCCCACGCTGGGCAGCGGAGCGGACCTGGTCGGCGTCGGGGCAGGCGACGACGAGCCCCCGGCCGGCGTCGACGAGCAGGCGGGTGCCATCAGGCAGCTCGAGCAGCGCGGGGTCGACGCCGGTGACCATCGGCAGGCCGAGCGAGCGGGCGATGATGGCGGCGTGCGCGTTGGCGCCGCCGCGGACCGCGACGGCGGCGGCCAGGCCCTGGCCCAGGTGCTCGAGCAGCTCAGCCGGTCCGATCTCGTCGGCGACCAGGACGAAACCGTGCGACGGCGGCGCGGCGGAGGCGCCCGCCGCGCCCTGGGCGAGCCGGTCGACGACCCGCCGGCCGATCTGTCGGATGTCGGCCGCGCGTTCGCGCAGGGTCGCGTCCGCCACCTCCTCCAGAGCCGCGGCATACCGCTCGACGACATCGCGGACCGCCCGCAGCGGGTCGTCGCTGGCCGCGGCGGCGTCGCGGGCGGCGTCGGTGAGGCTGGCGTCGCGGGCGATCAGCGCGCCCACGGCCACGATGTCACCGGCCGCGCGGCGGCCCTGCGCCTTGGCGCGGCGGGCGAGCTGGTCGAGTTCGGTCGCGACGGTGTGGAACGCCCGCTCGACCTGCAACGGGTCGATGCGGCCAGTCGCGGCGGGCGCCGGCCGGTCGGCGCGCCACGACGCCGCGACCGCCGAGCCCGGCGCCACGGCCAGCCCGATCCAACTCATCGTCACTCCGCCTCCCCGGCGGGCGCCGGCCGGTCGGCGCGCCAGGACCCCGCGACCGCCGAGCCCCGCGCCACGGCCAGCCCGACCCAGCCCATCATCACGCCACCTCCCCGGCTGCGGTGGCGGCCAGGGCACGCAGGATGAGCGCCATCGACGCGGCGCCCGGGTCCTCGTGCCCGACGCTGCGCGGCCCCAGATAGCTGGCGCGGCCTCTGCGGGCATGTAACGCCACAGTGGCGTGCAGACCCCGCGCGGCGGCGTCGGCTGCCGCGCGGGTCCCCTCGGCGAGGTCACCACCGCCGTCGATGACGGCGTGGTAGGCGGCGACCGCTGGGGCGAGGGCGTCGACCATCGTCTTGTCGCCCTCCTGCGCCGCGCCCAACCGCTGGACACCGGCGAGGAACGCGGCCAGGGCCGGGCCGAGCCGCGCGGCGGAGACATCCGGCTCGTCGCCGAAGGCCTTGGCCGCCTGGCGGAACCCTGTGCCGTACAGGGGCCCGCAGGCCCCGCCGGCCTTGGCGATCAGCGCGCCGCCAGCGGCTGCCAGCACGTCTCCGGGAGTCTGCGGGTCCGTCTGTTCCAGCAGCGCGACCGCTGCCCCGAACCCGCGACGCAGGTTGATGCCGTGGTCGGCGTCTCCGATGGCGGCATCCAAATGGGTGAGGTGATCGGCGGCCTGGTCGACCAGCCGGGCGGCCTCGATGATCCATGCGCGGCACGCGTTTGCGTCCATCGCGTCCTCCTGCGACTCAGCGGCCCCAGCGCAGCGCCGGGGTCTGGACGGGAGCGTCCCACAGCTCAGCCAGCCGCGGGGTGAGCATGCAGACGGTGATCGAGCAGCCTGCCATCTCCAGGCTGGTCACGTAGTTGCCGACCAGGCTGCGGGCGATCCTCACCCCGTGGCCGGCCAGCCACTCGGCGGCGGTCGCGAACACCACGTACAGCTCGATCAGCGGCGTGCCGCCCATGCCGTTGACCATGGCCAGCGCGTCGCCCGACAGCGGCATGTCGGCGTGGATCGACTCCAGCGCGATCTCGGCGATCCGCCGGGCGGGCACGAGCGGGCCGCGGCGCCAGCCCGGCTCGCCGTGGATGCCGATGCCCAACTCGATCTCGTCCTCGCCCAACTCGAAGCCCGGCATGCCGGCCGCCGGAACGGTGCACGGCGCCAGCGCCACCCCGAAGGACCGGGACCGCGCATTGACCTCCCGCGCGACCGCCGCCACCGACGCCAGGCCCTCGCCGCGCTCGGCCGCCGCCCCGGCGATCTTCTCCACGAACACGGTGGCGCCCGTGCCCCGCCGACCCGCCGCTGCGGCACTGTCCTCGACCGCCACGTCGTCGTCGACGATCACGGCGGCGACCTCCACCCCGGCATCGGCGGCCAACTCGGCGGCCATCCGAAAGTTCAGCACGTCGCCCGTGTAGTTCTTCACCACGTGCAGCACCCCGGCGCCGGCGTCGACCGCCTGGGTCGCGGCCAGGATCTGGCCGGGCACCGGCGAGGTGAACACCTCGCCTGGACAGGCCGCGTCCAACATCCCGTACCCGACGAACCCCCCGTGCAGCGGCTCGTGCCCCGAACCTCCCCCGGACACCAGGCCCACTTTGCCGGCCGTCGGCCCCCCGGCCCGGACGATGAGCCCCCGCTCTACGTCGACCGCCAGCGACGGATGCGCGGCCGCCATGCCCGCGAGGGCGTCGGCGACCACGCCATCCGGGGCGTTGATCAGCTTCTTCACCGCTCACACTCCTCTCACGCGCACGCAACGTGCGCTAATGGCGGGGCGGCAGAAGCCGCTCCAGCGTGTTGACTCGACTGAGAACCGTGGCAATCGCCGCTTTCGTGTCCATGACGTGCCAGACCTCGACAGCCCCCTCGCGTGAGCCGGCACGAGCGCGGGATCGAACGTCTCGCCACCGTTTCAGGACCTCGTTGCAGCCTCGCCGCAGCTTGCGATCGTTGACACGGTCGATGAGCTCCTCGAGCTGCTGCTCTTGACGCCGAGCGACGTCGAGGAGCCAGCTTGAGTTCCGGTCCTCGGCGACCAGACTCTCGCGCATCTCGACCATCAGCCCGCGCACCTCGGGGGTCAACTTCGCCCGCCACTCCAGGCAGCACCAGGCCGAGCCGAGCACTGCGCCCACGATGGCGACAGCGGCCGCGATCTCGGTCACCACGACCCAACCTCTCCAGCGGAAACATCTGAACAGCGTTCTATCTAACAGAACACTGTACGGCAGTTGGCCCGAACGCAAGGGGAAGGTGGCCAACTCCGCGCGCTGCCGCCCCACCTGCCCATGGCTCGTCGGGCCAGGGCGCAGCCCCGACGAAGTTGGGGATCCGCCCCTGTGGCCCAGGAAATCGGGCTTCGCCCGTATCATGCAGTGCCGTCCACGTCTCTAGCCGCAGGGTCTGCTTCGCCGCCGTAACCTCGGGGTCACCGCCAGCGTCGGCGCTGTGATCTCGGTGAGGGCGGGCGATAGCCTGGAGGCTATCGCTGTCAGGCCCATGAGCCGGCAAGCCTCACAGCCGCATCGGGCAGCCTCCTGTGACCAACCGAAATGGAGCCATGCGCATGACCGTCGCGATACAAGCCCAGGGGCTGACCAAGACCTTCGGTGAGACCCGCGCACTGGACGGCATCGACCTGGATGTCCGCACCGGCACAGTGCTGGGGCTGCTGGGCCCCAATGGATCCGGCAAGACCACCGCAGTCCGCATCTTCGCCACGCTGCTGCAGCCCACGTCCGGCCGCGCCAGCGTCGCCGGGTACGACGTCGCCCGCCAGGCCGCACAGGTGCGCGGTGTGATCGGGCTGACGGGCCAAACGTCCGCGGTGGACGACCACCTCACCGGATTCGAGAACCTCGAGCTGATCGGCCGGCTCCTCAACCTGTCCCGCCTCGACGCCCGCCGCCGCGCCCACACCCTCCTGGAGCACGTCGACCTGGCCGACGCGGCCGGCCGGCTCGCCAAAACCTACTCGGGAGGCATGCGACGCCGCCTCGACCTGGCCGCCAGCATCGTCGGACGGCCCAGCGTGCTGTTCTTGGACGAGCCCACCGCAGGACTTGATCCCCGCAGCCGGATCGCGCTGTGGGACACCATCCGCCGACTGGTCGCCGACGGCACCACCGTGCTGCTGACCACCCAGTATCTGGAGGAGGCCGACCAGATCGCCGACCAGATCGCCGTACTGGACCACGGCCAGATCATCGCCCGCGGCACCGCCGACGAGCTCAAAGAGCAGACCGGCGGGCAGCGGCTGGAGATACGCCCCCACGACCCGTCCCGCCTCGACGATGTCGCCGCGGCTCTCGCGGCGCTGACCGGCGGCGTCCCGGCTGTCGACCGCGACGCGCAGCTGGTCGGGGTCGCCGTCGACGACACGTTCCTGATCGCGGCGGCGGTCCGCCGTCTCGACGACGCCGGAATCGCCGTCGCCGACCTGGCGCTGCGCCGACCCAGCCTCGACGACGTGTTCCTCCACCTCACCGGCCACAAAGCCGAGCCGGCTCCGTCCACCTCACCACAGCCACAAGGTGGACGCCGCAAGAGAAGGAAGGCCGCATGAACATCACCGACCACACCAGCCTCCCCCACGCACCCGCCCTCAAAGAGACCGCCGCTCCCGCGCCGCCCGCACGACCCGGGCTGCGTCAGACGGTGCGCCATTCCCTTGTGCTCACCCGCCGGAACCTCGCCGCCCTCGTGCGGAAGCCGGAGACGATCGTCCTCTCCGTCATCCAGCCGATCATGATCCTGGCGCTGTTCAATTACGTGCTCGGCGGCGCGATCAACCCTGGCGGTGACTACATCGACTTCATCGTTCCCGGCATGATGGTCTGGTTCGTCGCATTCGCGACTGTTGGGACCGCGCTGGGCCTCAACGCTGACCTCACCAAGGGTTTCATCGACCGGTTCCGGTCGCTGCCGATCGCCCGCTCGGCGGTGCTGACCGGGCGGATACTGTCCGACACAGTCGTCATGACGTTCAGCGTCGTGCTCCTCACCGGCGTCGGAATGCTGATGGGGTTTCGGATCTCGGGGAGCCTGGGAGCTGCCGTCGGCGCGTTCCTGCTGGTCATCGCCTTCGGGATCGCCCTTCTGTGGGTCGGTGCCTGGATCGGCCTGTCATTGGGATCCCCCGAAGCCGTCCAATCAGGCGGAATGATCTGGCTGTTCCCGCTGACATTCGCCAGCTCGGCGTTCGTGCCGGCCGCGACCATGCCCGGCTGGCTGCAGACGGTCGTGAACGTCAACCCGGTCACTCTGACGATCGACGCCCTCCGGGCGCTGCTGTCGGGTGAGCCGGCGACCGCGCTGGTCCTGAGGTCACTGGCCTGGACCGCTGCGATCACCCTGGTGTTCTTCACCCTCGCGGTCCGCCGCTACCGGCGGATGCAGTAGCTGATCCAGCGGCATCGCCGCGCCGCGCCCGACGGGCGACGACGGCTCAGTGAGTGCCTGGGACTGGACTGGGGTGCAGGAAAC
>JBOGEA010000268.1:0-8340 GCA_050743205.1 Egibacteraceae bacterium
TGTTGCAACCATGAACCCATCGTCTGGCTCAAGGTGAGGGATCTCTCCGACCCAGTAAGCCCAGTAATTAAGGTTGGCTGCTTCTTGCTGCTCGTTGGTGAGCCCTTTCCGCACAAAGGCTTGAACAGGGTCGCGATCCCCGAAACGGGCAAGGGCCAGCGCCGAGGAGCGCACCGCAACCCAAGTCGAAACCCCGTTGCCCGGGTATGCGCAATGCCACGCTCGACGCTGCTCCGAGCGCAACCACTCTACGGAATCTGACCGAACGTCGAAGCCCAGCAGATAGATCGCCTGTCGGCGCAGTAAAGTGGTGTCGCTGCACGTGCTTGTCTCAGCGGTGCTAAGAAGATGATCGAAAAAGCGCGCGCGTTCGGCCTCATCAAGGCTGAACGTACCACCCAGATGCCCGCCGTGGTGTGACCGCAGGCGTTCCAGGCATCGTACCCGGTCTGGAACTAAACCCGTGAATGGCCATGTGATCATGTTCGTCACATCACGTTTGTGCACAAAGCTGCCGAGCAGATGATCGCATGGTTTGAGTAGGTCGCTGCCAGCCTCGACGGCTTCAGCGATGATCATATCCGCCCTCAAAGCATCATCCAGGGCATCGCAGATGACTGGCGGCGCTCCCAATTTAAGCAGCCGTACTTTCAGGCGCACAAGCTCACCTGCGGGCAGGGTGGTAAGCGGTTGTAGTCCGCTCTCCCATCCTTGAATCGTGGCTATGTCGAGTGCCAACATCTCGGCCAGGATGCTCTGAGTGAGGCCCAAGGCTTCCCGGACCAGTTTGAACAGGTGACCGGAGACTACGCCCAGGCAGTGGACTGAGCCACGACCGGCTACTGGTCTTCTTAAGCTGTCTGCAGCTCGGCGACCGCTATCGATCGCTTGAGTGCCATGCTCGGGACTCATCGCATCCCTTGACTGCGGACCGGCGAACCCTGATGATGACGGCCCACCCTGCGTCATCGACGTCGGCTGCTGGACGGGAGTCGAGTTGCAGTGGGGAGGATCGGGTGTCTGGAGCTGTTGACTGCAACGTGCGGCATCGATTCGCTGATAGATCGCCAGCAACTGCCCCTGGGAGTCAAGCGCAGCCTCGACCTGCGTGACGAATTGGCGGCTGAAAGCCTGTCGGCCTTGCTCTACCTGGGTGATGGAGACTCGGTGATAGCCCGCCCGCCGGGCAAGGGCGTCTTGGGTCAGGCTTGCGGCTTCCCGCAGACGGCGTAGTTCACGGCCCAACTCCTCCTTGAGGAGCTGAATGCTGCACTCGACCCCCCTCCGGCTGCCCATTTTTCCATCCTTGCGTAGTTTGCCGGTTACTGCCGATCTGCTGATGTAGGCAAATGTAGGGGTCTGTTTCCTACCTGGCCTACATAGCCTCCGTAGACGTCTACTTCCCCTGGCGTCCGGCGCAGGAGGCCAGTCCTCCTGTCAGGACGGGAGTCTGCCAGACACTCAGCGCGAGTGCGAACCGGAACGGCCAGCGTTCTGGATGGAAGGTTGTGACCACAGCGAAGTTTGGACGACGACCTGGAGACGAATCATGAGTGCCTCTCGGAGCTGGGTTGCCCATGGCGCTTGTTTGGACTGTGCCCCTGAGTTGTTCTTCCCCATAGGGAAAAACGTTCACGCGGTGGAGCAGGCGCAGCGAGCAAAGGAGATCTGCCTATCCTGCATTGTGCGTGAGCAATGCCTGCGTTGGGCGCTGGAGACCAACCAGAGCGCCGGAGTCTGGGGTGGCCTGGACGAGCACGAGCGCCTCACACTGCGTCACCGCACGCGACGTCAAGCCAGGAACGCCCAGCAGATCAACCAGGTGACCTTGATACAAGAATGAAATATTGCGCCGGGGCCGGCCGGATCCCCGCTGGTCTGGCCTGCGCACGAGACGGCCCGGGCGCCCCTGCCCGGGCCGTCTCCGCACGTTGCATTAGCAGAAAGAAAGAGCGTACGGCGTCAAGGATGGACGGGAAAGACTGACCACAACCTGATCGTCTTGAACTCCAAGCCCCGGATCCGGACCGCCTGGCATAGCCCCTTAATTGCTGCGGCCTCAAGGGTTTTGACGCTATGGACGATCGTAAGGTCGATGCCCGGTAGAAGGTGCGGGTGGCGGTCAGCTGATCGTACAGCCCCGTCAGCGCGGGCCGGGGTGATGCGCACGTGAAGCTCGTCGTCGATATTTGGCGGTCGGCAGGGCTGGTGTTTAGATCCCTCCCAATAGGGTCGGGGCCGGATGGGAGCGTGTCTACGGGACAACATGCAGCGCTTTCATCACTGCCCACCGTCTGCTCAGCACGCACTGCGGGGGGGGCGACGCCACCGATTTCGGGTCTTGGCTGGGGACCCGTCGGGCCGAGGTCGGCCGGGGTGCGCCACTGGTATGGCCACTCCAGTGTGGCCGCAGCGGTGCGGGCCGCCGGACTGACTGACGGCTTTCCGTCGGATCGAGGCTGTTGCAAATCTCACGGGCCCGCCAGTCGGGGGCGCTCGAGCCAAAGATGCAGCAATCCTGGCGAATATGAAGGAAAGCTGCCCCTCAAGCCCAACAACGCGCGCCTGACCTGCAGCAATCCTGCCGAATACGGAGGAAACCTGCAGTGCGGCTGGCCCAAAGGGCACCCACAGCCCGCAGCACTTAGCCATTCCTGGAGAGCCACTC
The DNA here is from genome assembly GCA_050743205.1 of Egibacteraceae bacterium. Lineage (GTDB taxonomy): Bacteria > Actinomycetota > Nitriliruptoria > Euzebyales > Egibacteraceae > JBOGED01. The sequence continues at coordinate 2,669 of JBOGEA010000268.1, forward strand.
CCATTGATTCCGCAACAGACTCGATCTGACGGAAACCCACAGGTCAACTCGGCGAGACGGTGGTTCGGCCACAACTTTCCGTCGGATCTGACGGAAAGCCGTAGTTGGCGCGGCGATCACGGTCACCCCGCCGAGGCAGGGCCTGGAGATGGTGATGAGTGACGGTGGTGGCTGGCGCGGGGACCGGGGGCGGGTCAGAGGAGGCCGAGGGCGCGGGCGCGGGTGAGGACCTCGTCGCGGGTGGAGGCGCCGAGCTTGCGGTAGACGCCGCGGGTGTGGGTCTTGACCGTGTTCAGGGACACGAACAGCCGCTCGGCGATCTCCCGGCGGGACAGATCGGTGGCCAGCAGGCGCAGCACCGCCAGCTCACGGTCGGTCAGCTCCTCACCTGGGGCCGGGACCGGCGGTGCGACAGCGGCGCGCAGCCACCGCTCAGCTTGCGCGACGGCACCGGCGAGGATCCCGCGGTCGGGGCAGGCATCGGCGTGCTCGCGCGCCTGGACGACCAGCGCCGCGGCGCCGTCGCGGTCGCCCAGCAGTTGGCGGATGCGCCCGGAGACCAGCAGCGCGAACGCGATCTCGACCCGCCCCGCGCCCCGGCGCGACAGCCTGACCGCCCGCGCCGCCGCGGCGTCGGCGTCGCGGAGCGCCCCGCGCCCCTCCCAGGCCAGCGCCAGACCGAGATGGGCGAACGTCAGGACGAAATGCTCAGCGAACCCGGGTTCGTCGCTCAGCGCGACCGCCGTCCGCCCGAGCCGCTCGGCCCGGTCAAAAGCGCCCCGCTCGGCGTGGACCACCGCCAGGTAGCCCAGCGCGTACGCCCGCGCGAGGTCGTTCCCGGTGGTTTTGGCCAGCTCAGCGCCCTCCCACAGCGCCTCGACCGCCTCGTCGGGCAGGCCGCACCAGTAGCGCATGATGCCCAGCACCACCGAGGCGACAGTACGGGGGAACGACCGCGCCGCCCCCTCCAGCTCCAGCACCCGCAAGGCGGCGCCACGAGCGGCGGCCACGTTGCCGACCTTGAACTGGTGCACGGTGCCCAGCAGCGCGATCTCAGACCCCAACGGCCCGCCAAGACCGGCCTGTCTCTGGGCTGCGGCGATCCACTCCTCCACCTCGCCCAGCCGCCCGGCGTCCATCAGCAGCCACGCGCGGGCGACGCACAGCCACGGGGCACGGCCCACGACCCGCGGGGGCAGGTCAGCGAGCCAGCGGGTCAGCGTCTCCAGACGTCCCTGGTTCAGGAACGCGTTCCAATGCTGGGTGATCAGCTCGACGGCCGCCTCGAAATCCCGCGCGACGGTCGCATGGCGGATCGCCTCGGGCACGAAGCCGTGCGCCTGATGCCACCGTGACGCCCGCTGGTGCAGGGTCGCCACGAGGTCCGGCTCGGTCCGCTCCAGCTCATGGCGCAGCAGCTCGCCGAACAGGTGGTGGTACCGGTACCACTGCCGGCGGGTGTCCAGGGGAACGACGAACAGGTTCGCCCGCTCGATCTCCTCCAGCATCCCCGCCGATCCGCCCGAGCCGGTCACGGCGTCGCAGACGGGGCCGCACAGACGCTCCAGCACCGACGTGCGCAGCAGAAACGTGCGGACCGCCTCGGTCTGGCCGGCGAGCACCTCGGCGCCCAGGTAGTCGGCGATCTCGCGGTCGTCGCCGGCGAACGCCGCGATGAACCGGCCCGGATCGGCCTGGCGGGGCAGCGAGAGCGCCGCCAGGTACAGGCCGGCGGCCCATCCCTCCGTGCGCCCGTGGAGCAGGGCCACGTCCTGGTCGCTCAAGGCGAGACCGAGCAGGTCGCCCAGCAGCGCCGCCGCCTCGCCCAGGGTGAACTGCAGGTCCGCGGCCCGGATCTGGAACAGCTGACCCCGGGCGCGCATGCGGGCCAACGGGAACGGCGGCTCAGTGCGGCTCGCGATCACCAGGTGCAGCGACGGCGGCAGCTGATCCAGCAGGAACGTCATGTCCTGGTGGATCTCCGGGCTCGTCATCAGGTGGTAGTCGTCCATGACGACCACCGCCTGGCCGTCGTACTCCTGCAGGTCGTTGAGCAGGGCGGGCAGCACCTCCCGGCTCACGCTGGTGCGGGGAGCGCCCAGCAGCAGCAGCGCGGTCGTCCCCACGCCCGGGGAGACGCCCCGCAGCGCCTCGACGAAGTAGCTCCAGAACCTGACAGGGTCGTTGTCACCCGGGTCGAGCGAGACCCACCCGCAGGCCTTGCGTCCCCGCACCCACTCGCTGAGCAGGGTCGTCTTCCCAAAGCCGGCCGGCGCCTCGACCAGGGTGAGCTTTCGGGGCGGCGGCGCCTCCAGCAGCGCCAGCAGCATCGGCCTGGGCACGAGTGACGCCCGCAGCGCCGGCGTGGCCAGCTTGGTCGCGAGCAGCAGGGTCGCCAGAGACGAGGCGTCCCGACCCAACGCCAGCCTCGGAGCAGTTGCATGGCCCAACTGTTCACCCGGGTGAATTTCGCCTGCGGGTGAAGACTTCCCACCCGTCTGGGGTGAGCCTACACTTGTGAACGCGAACCAGCGGGGAGGTCGGCATGCGGTCCCAACACGGGCAGTCAGGAACGCGGCGCCCGGCAGGCGGCGCCTCGGTGGTCGACGTCTCCGACGACTCCGCGCTGCTCGAGCGGCTGCGGGCTGGAGACGAGACCGCCTTCCGCCAGCTCGTCACCCGCTATCACCGGTCGATGGTGCGGGTGGCACGCGCGCACGTCCCCACCGACGCCGTGGCCGAGGAGGTGGTGCAGGAGGCATGGCTGGGGGTGCTCAGGGGCCTAAACCGATTCGAGGGCCGCTCGTCGGTGAAGACGTGGATCTTCCGCATCGTCGCCAACCGAGCGAAGACCCGCGGCGCCCAGGAGCGACGCACCGTGGCATTCTCATCACTCGCCGGAGATGACGCCGACGCACCGGGCGCACCGGCCGTCGACCCAGATCGATTCCTGCCGCCGGACCATTCGGTCTATCCCGGCCACTGGAGCAGCCCTCCGCGTCCCTTCGGGCAGCTGCCCGAAGAGCGCGCGACCGCACGAGAGCTGCGTGAGCGCATCAACCAGTGCATTGACCTTCTGCCGCCGCGTCAGCGCGCGATCATCACCCTGCGCGACGTTGAGGGGTGGTCAGCCGCCGAGGTCTGCGGCGCCTTGGGGCTGACCGATGCGAACCAGCGGGTACTGCTCCACCGCGCCCGCTCCAAGGTGCGAAGCGCGCTGGAGCAGTACATAACCGAATCAATGGTCAACGAAGAGAGCTGAACTCGTCCTCCGCCTCGCTCGGCTGCGAACGCGCCAGGACCTTACTCGCGACCAGGCGGCTGCCAGCCTGTTGGATCACGATCGAGAGGAGGCCGACGACCGTCACAACCATCTGGATCCAGAGCCAGGTCAGCGATTCTCCGGCGGGGTCAACCAGGCTCCGGGCCAGCAGGGTCAGTCCGACCAAAACGCCCACGATGCCGACACGCATCTGCAGGGCCCGTCTCCTGCTGTCTTTGTCATCTCGCATAACACATACCTTTTATCTTTGGGGTTTGATTGAGGAAGCACGCCCCGCGCCCGCCGTTCGTCCGCCACGCCCGTGGGCGCGGGGGTCTGCTGCCAGCATACTCAAAGCTGAGGCGGACCACCTAACCGGCGGCGCTGACGGTGAGTCTCCAGCCTCAAGCGCGCTCAGGACAGCACACCTCCCGGGACGCCACGCGTGAAGCGAACCCGTGCGGTGTAAGAACAAGCTGATGCGGGGAGGGGCGGCGACGCGGCCGACCTTGTCGAATGAGCACGTCCTCGCACTTCCACGTTAGCGCGCTCCTGCCCGTCGGGGGACGAGACCGCTCTACCCGCTCTGGCCGGGGCTCTCACGCCCGGCGAAGAAGTCTCGCGGCGGCCTGGTCGGCGATGACCAGGCTGTTCTCGTCACGAACCCTGGCCGCCGGGATGCGCGAGGAGCCCTCGACGAGGCGGCGGAGCATCTCAGCCTTCGCCTCTCCGCTCACCAGCCACAGGACCCGCCGGGCGCGGTTGACCGCCGCCGGCGTCAGCGTCATCCGCGGCCGGCCGCGGTAGGGGCCCACGATCGCCACGTTCTGCGGCGCATCGACGACCGGGTCGCCGGGCGGCCACGACGCCGTGTGGCCGTCGTCGCCCAGGCCGAGATGGACGAGGTCGAGCACACCGCCGCACGCGTCGCGCAAGCGCGCGTCGTAGCCCGCCGCTGCGGCGGCGAGATCGGGCGCGGTGACCGGCATCGGATATGCGTGCGCCGCACGGACCATGTCGAGGTCGAGCAGCGCCGCCCGCAGCGCGGTCAGGTTGCGGTCGGGATGCCCGTCGGGCGCGACGCGCTCGTCGACCTGGAACACATCAAGGCGCTCCCACGGCACCGGGCGGGTGGCCAGCTCGGCGAACATCGCCGCCGGCGTCGTCCCACCGCTGAACGCCAGCGCGCACCGCCCCCGCGCCGCAACGGCGTCCACCGCCACCTCAGCCACCACATCCGCGGCCCGCCCAGCGACGTCTCCAACGACCTCGACATCCATGCCCCCCAGTACTATCCGTTGGGAGCCAGCTATCGCAAAACGCAGGTCGGGACCGCATGCCTGCGCTGCCGCGTCAGCTACGGCTTCCCGTCAGATCCGACGGAAAGCTGTGGTCGAGCCGCCGCCTCACCGAGTTGACCTGCGGCTTTCCGTCAGATCCGACGGAAAGCTGGCGGTCAGTCCGGCGACCGGAGTGCTGCTGCCACCACCCGATCGGTCATATCGGACCAATTCTGCAACAGGCGCCTGGCGGCCAGTTATCACTGCGGCGTCAGCCTGACCGCTGCCGCTCGCCGTCGGTCGTCGGTCGTCGGGCGGAGGCGGCGGCGAAACGTCTGCGGCTCAACAGCCGGCGGCGAACCGGTACGCCTGGCACACCTGGTGCAGATGATCGTCACCGAGACAGGCGATCAGCTCGCGCAGCCGTTTGCGGCGCAGTGTGAAGAGGTTGTCGAAGTTGGCGGCGCATGGCTGCGGCAGGCCGTCGTCCGGGCCCAGCGCAACCTCGGTCGGGATGCCCCGAACTGTTGAGGTGACCGGGGCGACAAGGACCGAGTGCAGTCGCCCGATGAACCGCTCCCGGGTGAGCACGAGCACTGGCCGGACCTTGTCGCCGGGGACGTCTGCCCACCACACCTCCCCGCGATGCGGCCTGACGATGCTCACAACCGCGGCTCCCACGGGACCGCGCTGAGGTCGATGGGGACCTCATCGGGCAGGTCATCCAGGGTCGGCTGTCGCTCGTAGCCGGCGACCCAGCGGCGCTCGAGTTCGCGCTCGACCAACGCCTCCAGGCCTCGCTCAATCAGGTCGGACAGGTTGTCGTTGCCGGTCACCTCCTGAGCGCGGCGGATCTGCTCGGGGGACACGGTCACTGAGATCTTCCTCTTCGCCATGCCATTGATCCTACCAGGAGACCGATAAACAAGGCGATGATCAGCTCAAGCCCGTCGGCGGGGTGCTGTTACGGCTGGAGCGGGCCAGGGCGGCGGCGCCGATCACGCCGGAGTCGTCGCCCAGGGCGGCGGCGACGAAACGGCGTCCGGCGTCGGGCACGAGCAGGTAGGGGCGGGCGGCGGCGGCGAGGCGGTCGGCCAGAGACTGGCAGAGCTTTTCGGTCAGGCCTCCAC
>JBOGEA010000269.1:0-8224 GCA_050743205.1 Egibacteraceae bacterium
GGTGAAACCGATGAACCGACAAGAGGAGTACGACTTCTACGCCGACCCGGAGAACCAGCGCCCCCAGGGTCCTGGCCGTCGGCGGCAGGGGCGCTTGACCGCACTGGTCCCCGTCCGCTTCCCGCCCGAGACCCTCGAAGACATCCGCCGGCGAGCCGACGAAGACGACCGTTCTGTCAGCTCCTGGATCCGGCTTGCCGTGGAGCGGGAACTCGAACGCACACGCCGTGTTAGCTGAGAATCACGATGGCAATCGCAGACATCTCACACGCAACGGTGCGCCAACGGCGTTGCGACCTTCGACCGAGGGAACCTCGACGCTTACGAGCACCCGAGCCAGGCCAGCTACTCGACCCGTCGCGGGCTGTTCGGACCTGCACAGAAGCCGGCTCGTCGAGCCCGACTTCGGTCCCCCGACCAAAATGTACGCGTTCGACCAGCCGCTGATCCCCGGCCCCAGATCCGACCCGGACATCAAGATCGACGGCCGTGACTTCGAGGCGTTCCTCCCCATGCTCACCACCGACTTCTTTGAGTTCGGCACGTCGAAGAACGAGCTGTGGAAGGTCGGCGGCGGCGTTGAGAGGGGCGACGCGGTCCTGGGCATGGTCACCCTTGGCCTGCGGGACGTCGGCCTGCCCGCGCCCCGTTGGCTCGTCATCCGCAACGCCTCGGACCCACAGATCAACGGTGACCTGCCGGACTCGCCACGCGCCCTGAACATGCAGGCGCACTGGGCCGTCTGGTACTACGAGACGTACGGTTACTGGACCAGCGTCAACAGCGCCATCGCCACCTGGGCGATGACCGCCGACGATTGCTTTCTCCCACCTTTCGGAAGGCACCGACGAATACCTCGTCGTCGGCCGAGCGCGGTGTTATTCCGCGGCGGCTGCGTGGCTGGGTGCGGCGTTCGTGTGTGGAGGCAGGGCGTCGGACACGATGTTGATCACGCCGTCGGGATCGCCGTGCACTCGCCAGGCTGGGATGCGCTCGACGGCCGCAAGGCCGGCGCCGCGCAGGCGGTCGCAGCGGTCGAGCCGGAGCCGCAGGTGGCGGTCTGGGCGGTCCATTCCGTCGGGGCCACGGTCCAGCACGACGCCGACCTGGTGTTCTGGGAAACCCAGGACGAAATCGCAGGCGTAGCCGTCACGCGTGACGTCGTTTTTGAGGGACACTGACAGCCGGTCCTCCAGCAGCCGGCACAGCGCGTCGCCGGTGGGGTCCGGGTCCTCAGCCCCCAGCAGTGGGCGTCCCGAGCGGCCTCCCGCCTCCGCTTCTGCCAGGGCGCTGACGACCCCGGCTCTGCCCCGCCAGAAGCTCCGGTTGCCCACCACGACGAGGTGGGCGCGCGCCCGGGTGATCGCGATGTTCCACAGGTTGGCGCTGCTCTCCAGCCAGGAGACCGAGCGGGGGCCATTCCCGGGCCGCCGACCAGCGACAGCACCATCGCGTCGCACTCGCCTCCCTGGAAACGGTGCGCGGTTCCCACGCGTACCCGCGGGTCGGCGATCACTCGTTCTATACACTCGCTCTCTGCGCGGCGAAGGGGGTGACGACGCCGATCGTCGCGCTGTCCGGGAGCGCCCGGCGCAGCCGGTCGACCTCCTCGACGACTCTGTCCACCTCGGCCTGGTTGCACCAGGAGCCGCCTGCGGGGCGCTCCGGCGTTCCGTCGTCCACGTCCACCCAGGTCAACGGCCGGCATTCCGACGCGCGTTTGAGCCTCCGCGGGTCGGTGAGGACGGTGAGCCGGTCGGCGTAGAACCACCGGTTGGGCACGGCGACGATCTCGGGGTGGCAGCGGAAGTGCTCGTCCAGCAGCAGCGGTGGCTCACCGAACGCGGCCGCGGCGGCATGGAAAGCCGAGTGGCGGATGTAGTCGAGCTGGTGCCGCTCCAACAGCGCCGATCCCAGACCGGCTGCGCGGCGGCACGAGCCGTTCTGAGCCGGGGTCACGGTCGTGATGTGCGTCAGCTACATGGGATCGCCGATGATCAGCGCCCGCTTGGCCCGGTACAGCATCGGCAGCACCGCCGGAATGGAGCACTGGGTGGCCTCATCCACGATCACGAGATCGAACCAGCCCCGGTCCGGGGGGAGCCGACCCGCAGAGTGCGTGGTTACCGCCCATCCGCGCAGGTACGCCCGGGCTTTGTTGAACCCACTCCACGATGATTTGCCATTGCCTTGGAGCGCTTGCAGACGCTGCTCGATCGCCCAGTGCCCCTGACGCACCTTACCAGCGACGATGGCTTTCACCAGCTCGTCTGCGGCATCCTCCACCGCCTTCTGGTGTCTCCTCAGGTCGTCGTGCAGCGTGGCGTCGGAGGGAAGGCGGTCGGCGGCGGCACGGGCCCGGCGCCACGCTGTCTCAACGCCACAGAAGTCGGCCACGGTCTTGCAGGTCTCCCGCTCCGCGTCGGCCAGGCCGAGCTGAGCCGCGAGGCGGCGACGACGCCACCCACCGAGCAGCCGCGCCTGGGAGACGTTTCGGGCACGGCGCTGCCAGGAGTCCAGTTTCGCGTCGTGGCTCATCGCTGAGGGCAGACAGGTGGGGTCAAGCCCCAGCGCGTCCGCCAGCTCCGTGCGGCGTCGGCCCAGCTGTAGAAGTGCGACCTCGGCGCGCACCTTGTCCGCGCATGCTTTGCGCACCGTATCCAGGTCCTGTGCGCAGAGCCCGAGCTTGCGCTGGTCAGGTTGCGTTGTGGGCGCGGCGACGGTGGCGAGGAGCCTGCGCAGGCAGTCGATCTCCTCCTGCTCGTAGTCGCGCTTGCCGCCGCGGCCACCGGTGCGGACGAGGAGCCCCGGGTGGATGCTCTTGCAGCGTTCCCACACCTCGTCCACGGCTCGGTTGTTGGTCGACGTGACGAGCACCGACTGGCCGTTGGCGACAGCGGTGGCCAAAAGGTTCGCGACCAGTTGGCTCTTCCCCGTGCCGGGAGGGCCGGTGGCCACGGTCAGCCGGCGGGTCATAGCCGAGCGCAGCACCATCTCCTGCGCCTCGTTCAGGGCGAACGGCGCCACCACGCGGAACTCCGCCGCTCCACCGTTCTCGCCATCGGAGTCCGGGTCACTGAGCGCGGCCAGCGCCGTGCCAGCAAAGTTCGGCTGCTCCCGCAGCTTCCCCAGCCCGTCCACGACGCCCCGGGTCTTTTGGGTGCTCTCCGGCGCCTCGTACAGCACGGCGACGTTGCGTCCCGGCTTTCCGTGCTGAACGTTCAGGTTCTCATCGAGATAGCTGGGCCGCAGGGACTCTGTCGTTAGGTCCAGCTCTTTCAGCAGCGTTGTGGCCGCGGTGGCGAGTTGCGCAGGGGCGCCCGCATCCCAATTGGGCTCGAACTCGGCCATCAGGGCTTCGGCGTCATCGCCGCCGAGTTGACGCCGGAGCAGGGCCGAGTGGAGCAGCACCGGGCCGACCGGCTCCAGGGCCCAGCCGTCACCGTCCCTGACCGGCTCGACCACGCGGTTGAACAGCGGGGCGAGCTTGGCCGGATGCTTTCCTTCGAACAGGAGCACAGCCGGGTAGCCGTAGGCGAGCGTTTTGCCCTCCGCCTGGACCCTGCCCACCAGCGCCTCAGCATCGGAGCCCACAGGTACCCGGACACGGGAGGCCTCGCCCACGAGGATCGTCTCGGCCCCGGGCCATACCGCGAACGTCTTCTGCTCCGTGTCCAGCAGCGAGTCGTTCGCCGCCTCCTGCCCCAAGCAGTCCCGGTAGTAGCCCAGCAGGCGGCGCCACCCATCGGCGTCCAGCGAGACGGCGGAGTCGTCGGCCACCACGGCCGCCCGCGCTCCGGAGCCCGCTCGGCCATCAGCAGAATCCCGGGTCAATGGGTCCAGTTCGTAGGGCTCAGCCACCGAGTGGGCGAGGATGATCTCGGCGCCCACCACGCCGATGGCGGACTTGGTCGGGGACTGGTCCTTCCCGGTCTCCAAGCTGTGCATTCTGACCCGGTCGGAGACGTAGGTGAACAGGTCGTCGGGGGTGATGTACGTCTTGCCCGCCCCGGCCGCCCTGCCGGTGCGCAGGCCCTCGACCACCGCGTTGGTGAACAGCGCGGGCTTCGGGCCCTGCGAGCTGGACTCCTCCTCGTAGGCGGGCTGCCGCTGGTCGGACGCGGTAATCACGTACACACCGCGGCTCCTGATCGCGTCGGTCATCGCGCGCCGCGCTTCCTGCCGATCCTGCTGGTCAGCGGCCCCCCGGACGCGAAAACCCTGTGCATAGGCCCCGCTGTCGCAGCAGTCGAGCAGCAGCACCTTCTGGCGCGCCCGGCACTCCTCCAACACGTTGTTCACGTACTCGGCGGGCACTCCCGTCGAGGACAGCCCGTCACGAGAGGTGTCGGAGCCTACGAAGTACAGCTGCCCCGCGTCCGGGGACCAGGCGCCGTGGCCGGACAGGTAAAGCAGGACGAGGTCCTCTGGCTTGCGCGTGTCCAGGAAGCCCCCGATCGCTGTGCGCATGCGATCGGCGGAGGGATCTGGCTCGATCGTGACCTCGAACTTCCCGATGTCCAGGTCCTCCAGAACCTGGTGGAGGTAGTGGAGGTCGGCCTCGACCGCGGGCAGAGCCCCGAATCCTGGGCCCTGGTACTCACGGGTGCCGATGAGCAGCGCGTACCTACCCATCGACGCTGCCGCTGGAATTGTCGCCCTTGTGCTGCCAGTCGCGGACCAGCCGCTGCTCACGGCGACCGATGCCCCCCTCGATCTCCACCGAGCCGTCGGCGGAGAGCCGCACCTTCCGCCAGGAGGACCGCGCCGCCCAGGCATTGACGGAGGCGGTCGCCACAGCGGCCACCGACGGTATGACCGTCGCCAGGAGGGCGACGGTCTCGCTTATCCCTGGCCCCCGGGCGCCTGGGGGCGGGGGGGCATCAGTCCCGGCGAACCGCACGTCGAGCACGCCCTCCATGCCGATCAGCTCGTCGCGCAGTGACCGCGCGGCCCGCTCGTCCCGTAATGGGATCGTCTTCACCCCACACTTCGATCCGGATGTGTACCGCTTCGCCAGACACCTCGCCCACCGCCCCTCAAACGCCGCATTGTCCCTGCTCACGACTGTACGCCTGGGGGCAGCGCAGCGCAGAAGTTCGCAATCGGGAGGATCGTGGCCGGTGGCCTTCGACGCCGCCCCCGCTCAAGACTCTCGAAGCGGTTAAGGAGGGATGTCGAGTGAGCGCTCCGCGGTTCAGGCCTGACGATTTGCGGGGTGCGCTGCGGATCGCCGCGGCCACGCTCGGCGTCAACGCCCATAATCGCGGTCGAGTTGGGCGCCCCGTTGACCGACTCGGCCTGCGGCAACTGCATCGGGGTGCGCCCCACCGGCGCCCTCATGCCCCGAAGCGAATACGACCTGCGCCAAACCGGAGCCTGGACGCCGCCGCCCAAAACATCACCCGCACCGTCTGCTCGTTCTGAGGCATCTGCTGCACGTTCAGGACGACCGCATCGTCAAGGTCGCCTCCCCCCTCGACCACGACGTCACCCACGGTCACCTGTGCATCAAAAGCCGCTTCGGCTTCCAACACGTCCAAAACCTCCCATAGCGGGGTGTGTCGAGTCAGCTCCGGAACCGGCGAGCCAGTCACCGTCTCAAGGGACCCATCCAGCGGGGCTTCGCGCCGGCCCGACGAGGCAGGGACGGGAGGGGCGGTGGCGTGCCGGCCCGACGCCGTCGCACGGCCGGTGGCGCGGGCTCGCCCTCCTCTGTCGAGGCGCTGGGCTGCGCGGCGGCCTGCCGATCGGAGGGTGTGTCGCGACCGGCCGGATCACATGGCCGCGCTGGACCCTGCGATGACGAGGGCGGTCCAGACGACCGCCGTGACGACCGCGACGGCCAGCGCCACCCGCAGCCGCGGCCCGCCGCGCGGCCCGACCATCAGGCCGGCCGCAGCGTGGCGTGCGCGATGGGCACCGAGAACGCCCGGCAGTAGACGAGGACGGTGGAGCCGGACGCATCCGCGCCGGGAGGCAGCGCGTAGTTGTGGCTGCCCTGGTTGCCCTTCAGCGCCCCGAGGCTGACCGCGCCGTCGGTGGGGTGCTCGGCGCCGGCGCCGGGCACGAGGTAGACGACGACGTCAGGCGCGTTCTCGATGTCGACGTCCTCGAGGCGCACCACCGCGGAGCCGTCTTCGAGCTGGTAGATCCCCACCCCGCCGGTCGCGCGGTGGCCGATCCCAACGAGCGTGCCGGCGGCGACCCGCGCCGGTCCGGTGAGGGCCGCGTCGCCGGACGCTTCTTGGGAGGCCGCGCCTTGGGAGGCCGCGCCAGCGGGCGCCGCGGCCGTCCGGTCAGCGCCGGGCAGGGCCTCGTCGACCGTGGTGGGAGGGCGCAGGTACGGCACGACCAGGAGCCAGCCCGCGACCGCTGCCGGCACGATCAGCAGCGCTGCCCGGGCAGTGGCATTGGGCACGAATCGCCGCAGCAGCGCGGACCAGCCGATGAACAGCGCGACGAAGCCGAGCACGGTGGCGAAGCTGCGGGGGCTGGACACCGAGTCCCGCAGCAGCGACGGCTCGACGATTGACAGCACCAACAGGGCCGTGATCGCAATGCCGGCTTTGACCGCGATCCAGCTCCCCGCGCGGGGAGCTGGCCCGCCGGTCTCCTCCCCGTACGCCAAGACCTGCTCGTCGCGACGCTGGGTGACGCTCATGTGCCCGCCTCTCTCGGCTGTGCGTGTACCCACCTCGCAACGCGCCCGACCGCGCCGCCCTTCCCCCTGGAAAGAGACGTCAGCGAGCTGTAAGGCCTTCATGACGTGTGTGAGAACTCCGCTCCCGGTCCACGCCCGGTCATCCATCTGCACTGCCATGGTGGCGCAGGCCAGGGTGACGCAGGCATTGGGTCACGCGCCGCTGCGTCGTGTACGGTGCCCGGATGAAGAAACGTCGCGTCACCCTGAACCTGGACGAGGACCTCGTCGAGTACCTCCAGTCGGTTGAGGACAGGAGCATGTCCTCGGTCGCGAACGATGCGCTGCGCGAGGCCCTCGACGTCGACGCGAACGATGCGCTGCGCGAGGCCCTCGAGCTGGAGGCGCACCGCAGGGCGCTCTTGGAATGGCTGGACGAACTCAACGAGCGCTACGGCGCGCCGACGCCGGAAGACTACGCACGGGCCAACGAGATCCTTGACGAAGCGGCCGGTCTGGGAGACAGCCGGACGAGCGCCGCGTGAAACAACGGACGGTGCTGGACGCCGCCGCGTTCGACGTGCTCGACACGCCGAAAGGCCGCGGGCTGCCAGGACTCATACAGCAGACGCTGGCCCGGGATGGTGAGATCTGCTGCGCCGCGGTCACGCTCGCCGAGGTCTGCCGGGGCACCGCACGCACCCGTCGGGTTGAGGCGGCGCTCACTCGGAAGCGCGGAGGCCAGCGCATCCGGGTCGTCCCCACTGACGAGCGCCTCGCCAAGCTCGTCGGCACGGTCCTGTACAAGACGGACTCAGGAAGCGAGCGGCTCGGCGACGCGCATGTCGTCGCAGTCTGCGCGGGCGCCGACGCCGCCGTGGTGATGACCAGCGACTTCGACGACATCGTGGCGCTGGCGACCGCGGTCTCCGGTACGCGTATCGTGGTCCGCGACCCGACGGCAAACTGAGGCGGGGCTCATGGAGAGGCGGTGAGGGCGGCGCCGCCGCCCCGGCGGGTGGGCTCGGCGGCGGCGGCGGGGGCGCCGTCGGGGGCGAAGGCGATGCCGGTGACGACCCCGATCTCCTCGGTCGACTCGAAGGTGTAGCCCCGGGCCTGTAACGCGCGGGCCTCCGATGTGGCAAGAAACGCCGGCTCGGCGATGCCGGACGCGGCGTTGAAGTTCGCGACCCGCGGCGCGGTGATCGCCGCTGGCAGGCCGATGCCGAAGTCGAGCGTGCTGATCATGGTCTGGAGCACCGTCGTGATGATCGTCGCGCCGCCTGGGCTGCCCAGCGCCAGGACCGGCGCGCCGTCCCGCAGCACGAGCGTGGGGCTCATGCTGGACCGGGGACGCTTGCCGGCGGCGGGCGCGTTGGGATGCGCCGGCGCCGGGTCGAAGTCGGTCAGCTCGTTGTTCAGCAGGAAGCCGTAGCCGGGCACGACGATCCCGCTGCCGCCGATCTGCTCGATCGTAAAGGTGTACGAGACGACGTTGCCCCGCGCGTCGGCGACCGTGAGATGGGTGGTCGAGCCGCCGCGCGGCTCCTCCGCGCCGGCGGCGACCGCGCCGCCCGCGGC
>JBOGEA010000270.1:0-8201 GCA_050743205.1 Egibacteraceae bacterium
CAGCGGCGACGAGGTGCTGCGCGCCCGGGCGCTGGGTGTGGGGGCGATCATGCTGTCGCCGATGCCCGGCGGAGGCCTGGGCGGCGACCCGCGGCGCTTCGTGTCGACGCTGTCGGAGGCCGTCCACCACGCGCGGCGCGCTGATCCCGACACGCGCGTGTCGCTGCACCGGTTCTTGGCGACCGCGCAGGCCGGCCTGGGCAACGAGCGCGGCTTCCACCATGCGACCGAGGTCGCCGACGGGCTGGCCGACCGGGTGGGAGCCGGTCATGGCGGCGGCTGGCTGACGCGCCATTTCGCCCGTGAGCGCGACGGCCAGGCCCGGGACAAGAACGTCGGCATCGGCCTGCTGCTGCTCCGCCGTCCGGAGCCTGCCCTGGAGGCGTTCATCCGGGCGCTCGCCGGCCCGAGACAGGGCGCCTGGACGGTGACCGTGCTGGTCGACATGGCCGCCGCCCGGGTGCTGCTGGGCGAGCCGGAGGAGGCGTGCGCGGGCCTGCATGAGGCGCTCGACCTCGTCGAGCGGGTCGGCTTCGGCATGGGCGTGCAGCGGGTCCTGGGCGTGCGCGCCGGCTTCCCGCCCGAGTGGTCCTCCCTGGCCTGCGTGCGCGACCTGGACGCCCGCCTCCGCCCACCCACCTGACCCCACGGCTGCGCAGTGCTAGCGTTCGCCTATGTCTGTCAGCCTCCATGTCCGGGACCTGCCCGATTCGGTCCACCACACCCTGCGCCATCGTGCCGCCATGCGGGGAATGAGCCTGCGGCAGTACGTCACCGAGGTGCTCACACGTCACTGCGCGCTGCCCACGATGGAAGATTGGCTCGATGAGCTCGAAGATCTCGTTCCGTCGCAGGGTGAGATCTCCGGCGCTGATGCCGTCAATCAAGCCCGGACAGAGGACGACCGCGAGCTGATGGATGTCCATCGCCGTCGTTGACGCCTCGGCTGTGGTGGAGCTGTTGCGCCGCACCGCGGCGGGCGAGCAGGTTCGCGCCGCATTGCGTGAGACCTCAGCGGTGGCTCCGGCCCGTCTGGACGCCGAAGTGATGTCGGCCTTGGGCCGGCTCGTTCGCGCCGGTGATCTGCCCGAGGAGGTGGTCACCCCAGCGTTGCGCGCATTGAGGCGCGCGCCGATCGCCCGTGTTCCGCTGCCGCCGCTGCTGGAGGAGGCGTGGTCGCTGAGAGCGAACGTGACGCAGCGCGACGCGCTCTACGTGGTGCTTGCCCTCAGGCTCGACGCGCTCCTGGTCACGACGGACGCACGCCTGGCCAGAGCCCCCAGCCTGGACATCAGCGTGAAGGTCGTAGACGTCTCACGGTAGCCGCCGGCCGGCACGTCATGGCACCGGTCCGCCTTGGCGCGGCGGGAGCAGCGGGCCCGAGGTTGCGCTGGATTTTGATGGGGAGTTAGGGTGCGCTCTGCTGATGCTGTGAGGCATGGGAGCCGAGTTGGCAGAGGGTCACAGAACCTGGTCGTGGACAGCACGTGAGCCGTTCTGCTGTTCGTTGCTGCTTGTTTCCCGTAACCAGCAGGCGACAGAGTGATGATTGCGGTTTGACCAAAGGCGTGTGGTGAAGGAAGTCGAGGTCAAGTATCGCGTCCCGGATGCGGCGGTGGTCGAGTCCGGGCTCAAGGAGCTGGGTCTTGAGTTGAGTCAAGCGGTTCGACAGGACGACCAGGCATACGCGAAGCGTGGCTGGTCGTATGGGATGAGCAAGATCGGTGTGAGCTTTGCCCGCCTGCGGACTCAGGACGGCGTCCATCTGTTCACGGTCAAGCGTCCGGTGGACAACGAGCAGTCGTGTATCGAGTATGAGTGCGAGGTCTCCGATCGGGAGGCAATGCATAATGCGATCCTTACGATGGGTTTCTACCCAACGATCCGCATCGTCAAGCTCCGGCGTGTCGCCGTCTACCGTGACTACTCGATCTGTCTTGACGAGGTGGAGGGCGCGGGTACCTTTTTCGAGGTCGAATCCCTTGTGCCGCAGAGTCGTTCTGCTGTCGCAGTGCAGCGCGAACTTGAGTGGTTTGTGGACTCCCTTGGCATCGGCGGCGAGCGGACGACCCAGACGTACGACTCGTTGATACGGGAAGTGCAATCTTCGCAGAGTTCCCGGCGTGAACGACAAAGACCGGAGCGCCAGGGCGGGGATATCCTTTATCGTGCCGAGAGCTGAAACAGCGTCGATATAGCGGGTCCGATGGGTCGTCTCCCTCTGTTTGTGCTGGATCCGCGCAGCATGCTGCGCGGATCCAGCACAAACAAGCGGCGGCCCTGGGCATGCGCGCCGGTTGGTCGCGCGACACGCGCGGTCGCCGCCCGCTTGCGGGGCGGGTGGGGGCAGTGCAGGGTAGCCGGGGATGATCCAGATCCTCATCGATGCCGACAACGTCACCCCTGCCGCCCGCGTCGAAGCGCTGCTCGACGCCGCCCCGCTGGACGTGTGCGAGATCGTCGCGGCTGGCCGGCGCCGCGCCCTCGACACGGTCCGCTGGCCGGCCGGAGCCGTGCTGCATGAGGCGTCCGCCGAGGAGGACGCCGATGCCCTGCTCATACGCGCGTACCGGCGCAGCAACGAGCCGCTGGTCTTGGCGTCCGGAGACGGCGGCTTCGCGTCCCTCGCGACCGGCCACCCCGGCCCGGTGCTCATCGTGTCCGTCAAGCCCAGCAAGCGGCTGCAGGCTGCCGGCACCGTCATCGACCCGATCAGCGAGGGCGGCGGCGACGCGCTGCGCCGCTGGTTCGACGGGGTGCGCCCGCGGGCCGTGCGCCCGCGGGCGCGGCTTCGTGACCTCGGCCATGCGGTCGGCCGGTTCCCCACCGGCCCGCGCAACGCGATCGTCGACGTCCCGGGCGTGCGCGTCGGCCACCTCACGCTCATCGAGGACTCACCCGACGGCGGCGTCACGCGCACCGGGGTGACCGCGATCATGCCCCATCCCGGCAACATCTGGGCGGAGAAGGTCGTGGGCGCCTGCCACATCATCAACGGCCATGGCAAAGCCACCGGGCTGTCCCAGCTCGCCGAGCTGGGCACGATCGAAAGCCCGATCCTGATCACGAGCACGCTGGCGATCGGGGCGGTCTGGGACGGCGGGCTGCGTCACATTCTGGCGCACAACCCCGAGGCTGGAAGGGACGGCGGCACGGTCAACGTGATCGTGGCCGAGTGCTTCGACGGCTGGCTCGGCGACGCCCGCCGCCTGCCCCTGACCCCCGAGCACGCGCTGGTCGCGATCGCGGCGGCCAGCGAGCACGAGACCAGCGAGGGGTCGGTCGGCGCCGGCACCGGCACCACCTGCATTGGGTTCAAGGCCGGCGTGGGCACCGCCTCGCGGGTCACGCTGGCGGCACCGACGTGGATGCTCGGCTGCCTGGTCGTGGCCAACTACGGGAGTCCGGACGACCTGCACCTGCTCGTGGGTTCCGGCGCCCACGCCAGCGACATGGCCGGGCACGCCGATCACGAGTCGAAGGGCGGCTCGGTCATCGTCGTGCTCGCCACCGACGCGCCGCTGTCCGAGCGCCAACTGCGCCGCGTCGCGGCGCGCGCCACCCACGGGCTGGCCCGCGCCGGCAGCATCGCGTCCCACCCCAGCGGCGACTACGTGATCGCGTTCTCCACCGCGCACCGCATCCCCCACCGCAGCCCGCGCCCTTACACCGACTTCCGCTTCCTGCGCGACGACAGCCCTATCCTGCGCGAGCTGTTCGAAACCGCCGCCGAGGTCACCCGCGAGGCCGTCCTCAACGCGCTCTGCGCGGCCGACTCCATGACCGGCCGCGACGGCCACCGCGCCGAGGCCTTCCCCTACCGCCTCCTCGGCCCAGCCTGCCGCTGACCGCCTTACCGGCCTCCGGTGAACCGCAGGAAACCGTCGTGCACGACGGTTTGCCGCAGGCATCTGTCGGGTGGCCCGAGAGAAGGCGCAGGAAACCGTCGCATCCGACGGTTTCCTGGATCAAGGGTTCGCGTGGTCGGTGACATCCGGCTCAGACGAGCGGCCCGCAGCGAGCCAGTGGCCCTACGGATGCGTCCCCCTGGACATCTCAGGGAGCCGGCACATCCGTGTCGGGGGAGAGGAAAGCGGCGCAGAAGTCGATGAGATCCTGGCGGCTGAGCTGTTGCATGACGACTTGGCCATCCGTCGCGGTCTTCCAGCCGGTCAGCACATGGACGCCGTCGGGACCGCTGTAGGCGGTGAAGGTCCGCTGGGGAGTCCGTCCGTGGAGGCTGCGGCTGCCGCAGAGGACGAGCGCGGCGGTCTGGCACGTGGCCGCCAGCCGGTCCGGATGCGGGTCGAGACCGTTGACGTCCGCAGCCGATTGCGGTGATCCGGTGTGGCTGGCGTGTCCGTTGGGGTCGGCTGCGGCGGCCAGCCAGGCGGCCTGCCGGGCGGCGGAGCGGAAGGTGAAATGGTGGAGCCCGACCTCACTGACGTCCTCGCACAGGAACAGATCCGGGCGGATGCGGTAGATCGCGGCCCGCTGGACGCCCTCGTCACGGACGTCGACGCGGACGCTCACGGCAGCCTCAGGGTTTTCGCGGAGATCACCGAGGAGCGCGTGCAGGCCCTCGAACCTCAGCGCATCCGCGTCGGCGTCGTAGAACACCTCGCCACGCGCCTGCATGATCCACAGCGCGGTCTCCATCGCCACCTGCTGCTCGCGGGCGGACAGTTGGGCCAGCCGAGGAGCGTCGATGAATTTCCTCGGTGCGCCGTCTGGGTTGGGGCCGATCCAGTGCACCTCCTCGTCGGTCAGGACTCCGGCGTCGACATCGGCGCGGTTCACGGCATTCACGAGCGGGCGGACGTCAGTCAGGCCAGACAGGTCGGTCAGGACATCCTCGAGCATGACGACCGGCTGCTGGCGGCTCACGAGCGCCGCGCTCGCGTTTCCCCGCGCAGCCTGTGCAGCGCCGTGACCAGCCCTTCAGGATCATCAGTGGAGATCAACCATCCCGGCCAGCGTCTGCCCGGCCGGCGCTGCTCTACGAACACCGCCGGCCCCTTGCTCCCGATGGGGTTGTAGGACCCGCGCCCGATCTTGATCCCGTCGTACCGCCACCGGAGCGCCGCCCGGCCTGCCTCGGCCTCGGTCAACGCCGTACATCGACCGATCTCATCGGCGGGCAGCAGCCGGCGCCCCAGCCGCAGCCCCGACCGATCAACTCGAATGTGCTTGAGCTCGTTGCCTAACGGTCCCGCCGCGATGAGCACCGCGAGGATCAGCAGGCCTCCCGTGGCGACGAGCACAGCCGGGAGGAACGTGCCGAGCGGCGTCCCGGCTCGAAGCTCTCGCGCGACGAACAGCGCTGAGCCGGCTGCGATCGCGAGCAGTATCCCAATCAACGTGCTCGAAGCTCGGCGCCGCTCGACGTACCACGCCTCGTGCGGGCCACCGACCGTCGTGGGTGCGTCCGGGGCGCCCGCGCTGCCACCTTCGTCAGAACCCAAAGAAGTCACCAACCTTCGAGGCTTTGTCGCCGACCCAGCCGGCTGCGTCCGAGACCCTGTCGCCGACCCACTCGCCTGCCTGCTTGATCTCGTCCCGAAACTCATAGATGAGCGATCCTGCCACGAACACCGCCCCGATGGTCAACCCAACGGGCCCTGCGGTCAGCAGGAGGACCCCACCGGCGATGTTGAACGCGTTGGAGACGGCCCCACCCACGTCGCCGCGTGTGACGTCCTGGACAAAATCGAACCCGCTGACCACGATGCCGGCCGCGGCGAGCGCTTTGCCGGCTCCCCGCGCGGCCTTGCTGTGCAAGATCCTGCCGAGACTGGGAAAGCGCTGGCTGAATCCGAAGATCGGCCGGTTGGCGCGCAGCGCGTCATCGGCGGCGTCAAGGCGCGCTCCCTGCGCTCGGAGTTCGCCGCGGATCGCCTGGTTGTGCTTGGCCCTGAGCCGCCCGCGTTCCCTGCGGGTGAGGCCCGGCCAGCGCCCATGCGCCGCGGCCTTGGTCACCAGTTGGCCCTTGAGCTCGGCGAGCCGGTGCTTCGCCTGGACGAACCGGATCCCGTTGACGAAGGCGGTGCCTAGCTGGATGGCCGACTCTTGGCCCCCGTTGAGCTTGTCGTAGGCGTCGATGAGCTGGGTGGCGTCATGGTCGTTGATCTCTTTGAGCGCGTCCCGAAGCCGCTCGCTGTCGACGATCACGTCCGCGGCCTGGCGCATGCCCCGCGCGTCGGCGACGCGCAGCAGCTCGACGCGGGTGCGGATGTCCTGGGCGAGGACCTCGCACAGGTCAGCCACCCTGAGGGCGTCCTGAGGCGCGATGGAATCCTCGCCGGCTTCGCTGAGGATCTGGTCGATCTGGCTGGACCGCTCGCGGAGGTCGACGGCGACATCATCCAGCTTCCCCGCCACCCCGAGCGCGGCCTCCGGGTCCATAGACACCCGAGACATAGGCCGAGCATACCGGCTTATCGAACGTTAACCTGCGGATATGAGCACTCCCGACGCGCTTTACGAGGAGGCCAACCGCCTCGAGATCCAGGCTTCCCAGAAGGATGACTGGGCAGCCGAGCTGCGCTCGCAAGCGGCGCTCCTGCCCCACGGCGTCAACGCCGCGGCGGGATGGATCGAGCCGTCGGTGTGGGAGGGACGGGCCGCGGGCCAAGCCGGCGAGGCGATCACCCAGGGTGGGAACACGGTCCACGGCGCGGCTGACGATCTGGAGATCGTGGCGAGAAGGCTCAGTGAGCAGGCGGACGACCTTCGCGCCGCCGTCGCCAAACTCCGCCGCCAAGCCGGCATGCTCCAAGCAGCGTCGGGCGTCCAACCGTGAACCTGCGGGAGGGACCAGCCTCGACGTTTCACACAAACGCGGAGGGCTCGACCAGCCGGGCCCGGCTCCGCCGAAGCGCGCGCTGCCAGGATGTCCTCACCGGCGGTGCGCAAGGGACTGGCGGAGTGAGCGGTTGTCCTGGAGCGCATGGTACGCGGCGCTCAACCATCCCGTGATGTCGGAGAACCCGGTGTAACGGTTCGGGGCGAGGGGGGACTGGGCGGGGTATGAGCGAGCGAGCGCGGTTGCGTGATCCGGTGTGGAAGCGGTGGGGGCCCTACGTCAGCGAGCGGGCGTGGGCCACGGTCCGGGAGGACTACAGCGAGCATGGCGAGGCGTGGGAGCACCTCCCCCACGACCACGCGCGGTCGCGGGCCTACCGGTGGAGCGAGGACGGGCTGGGCGGGGTGTGCGACGACCAGCAGATCCTGTGCCTGGCCTGGGCGTTCTGGAACGGGCGCGACCCGATCCTCAAAGAGCGGATCTTCGGGCTGACCGGCAACGAGGGCAACCACGGCGAGGACGCGAAGGAGTACTGGTTCTACCTGGACTCCACGCCGACGCACTCGTGGATGCGCTGGCGCTACCTGTACCCGCAGGGGGCGTTCCCCTACGCCGACCTGGTCGAGGAGAACCGCCGCCGCGGCCGTGACCAGCCCGAGTACGAGCTGCTCGACACTGGGATCTTCGACGACGACCGCTACTGGGAGATCACCGCCGACTACGCCAAGGCCGCGCCAGACGACCTGTGCCTGCGCCTCACGGTCCGCAACGCCGGCCCTGACGAGGCCACGATCGACGTCCTGCCGACCATGTGGTTCCGCAACACCTGGTCGTGGGGCCTCGACGACCGCCGCCCGTCGATCACGGCCAAGGACGGGCGGCTGGTCGCCGAGCACCACACGCTCGGGCGGATGGTCCTGACCGGCCAGGGGGTCGGGGGGAGTCCCCCCGGTGGACAGGGCCAGCCACAGATCCTGGCCTGCGACAACGAGACGAACGCCGCCCGCTTGTGGGGAGGCGACGGGCCCGCCTACCCCAAGGACGGCATCGCCGACCACGTGCTCCACGGCGCGCTGACCGTCAACCCCGACGGCGCCGGCACGAAGGCGGCGCTGCGCTGGCGCCTGACGGTGCCGGGCGGGGGATCCGCCGAGATCCGCCTGCGCCTGGACCGCAACGGGGCCGAGGTCGGCGACGCGTTCTCCCAGACGCTGGCGCTGCGCGAGCAAGAGGCCGACGACTTCTACGCCACCATCGCCCCCGCGAATCCCGACGCGTCAACAGCGTCATGGCCCGGATCCGCAGCTCCTGCTGGGGGCCCCAACCCCCCAACTCCCGCTGGGAGCCCCGACGCGTCGGCAGCGTCGTGGCCGGACGCGTCAACAGCGTCGTGGCC
>JBOGEA010000271.1:0-8189 GCA_050743205.1 Egibacteraceae bacterium
GCGTCAGGGCGGCGGCGGTGGGCCCTCCGCCCGGGGAGCGGAGGATGGGGGTCGCCGCCGCCAGGTCTGGCGAGCCTGCCCTGGGCGCTGGCGACGCGCCGCCGGCAGCAGTCCACGCATGGCCACGCCGGCCAGCCGCCACGCCATCGGCCCGCAAACAACAAAAACTTGGCTGCGGGGGTTTGGCTTGTCACAGCCCGCGCAGATGCGCTTGCCGCCGGTCATGGTCCGGGCGTCTGTCGGGGGTCCAGGAGCCCGCAGACCCCAGCGGCGCTCGGCGAGGAACGCGATGGTCCACCGTCGATGGCAGGCGGGGCAGACGATCGGATGGTCTGCCAGGGGAACGAGGTCGAAGCCGGCGCGAGCCAGCGCGACCGCGGCGTCGGGCAGCAGGAGCAGGCAGGGATGAGGATGACCCGTCGGCCGGTGGCCCGGACATCGCCTGGGCGGCTGGTCATGGGCGCTGCCCCTCGCCCGTCTGGCCGGGCTGTGGGCGGGGCTGGTCCGTCCAGCAGGCCCACAGGCCGGTGTCGGGGCCGCCGAGGAACGCGACGTGCCGGCGTCTGTGGCAGGCCGGGCAGGTCAGCGGCTGGAGGAGCGGCGGGACGGTGACGTGGCGGGCGAGGATGATCGGCTGGCAGCCGCAGGGTGGGTGGAGGGTGCACCGCTGGTCGCTGACGTCGACGCGGATCGACGGCGGCCGCGGCGACGACGCCGCGAGCAGCGCGGCGACGTCGCGGATCGTCCGGGCGGCGTCGATGACCACGGGCATGGGGGCTGGCCGGCCGTCTGGGCGGCGGATCCGCGCCGTCGCGTCGCGGACCTGGTCGGCGAGTTTCGCGGACCCGGCGCCGTCGAGGCGGCCGGTGTGGGGCGGCAGCGCGGCGAGCCGGTCGGCGAGGACGCCCAGGTGGGTGTGGGCGATGTCGAGGCGGCTGAGAGCCTGCTGGGCGGGGGGGTCGTCGTCGGCGTAGCGATGCCAGTCGGCGGCGCTGTTTTGGGCGCAGTCGGCGAGGTTGTCGGCGTGCGACGCGAGCGTCTCGACGGACAGCGTCTCGGCGGACAGCATCTCGGCGGACAGCATCTCGGCGGACAGCATCTCGGCGGACGGGGAGTCCGCCGAGATGCTGTCCGGCCGGCTCGGTCATCGCCCGTCCCGCCCGTCGGGCTGGTCGGGGGCCGCTTTTCGCCAGCGGACGCGGGCGCTGCGCAGGTCGCGGCGCTCGTCTTCGTCGAGGCCGCCCCACACGCCGTGGGGCTGGCGGGTGCGCAGCGCCCATTCCAGGCAGATCGCTTTGACGGGGCAGACGGCGCACACCCGCTTCGCGCGCTCGGCTTGGGCAAGCGCGGGGCCGGTCGGACCGATGGGGAAGAACAGTCTGGGATCTTCATCGAGGCAGGCGGCGCGGGCTTGCCACCCCGGCCGGTCACAGCTGATCGGGATCCCAGCGCCTTCGTTGTCCGTGTGGTTTGCCATGGGCCTGATTCAGCGGGAACACTGTGCGCAGCGCCACCGCGACAAGGTGTGCGTCTGCTCCGGATCTGAGAGGGGAACGAGATGGACGCCGATCCCGGTCTGCTGGGGGAGCTCCGCGAGCTGCGCGGGCGCAGCGTCGAGCAGGTGGCGGAGATCTGCCAGGTGGACCGGTCCACGGTCGAACGCTGGGAGTCCGGCGACACCAAGCCGTACCCGCGCAACCGCAGGGCGCTGGCCGCGGCGCTGGGGGTTCCCCTCGGCTTGCTCGTGCGGGCAGTATGGGGCCGGACCCAACAGGAGCGACAGATGCACCGACGACACCTGCTGCGAATCGTGATGGGCCTGCCCGCCCTCGCCTTGCCCAACCTGGCGGATCAACCCGACTTCGACCTGCACGAGACCACTGTGCGCCTGGTCGGCCGCTACGCGACCGCCGCGCCCGCCGAGCTGCTCACCGACGCCCGCATCCACCTCGACACGCTCACCGCCGCACTCAAAGCAGCGATGCTATCCGGGCAGCGTCGTCAAGTGCTGGCCGATGCGACGAGTACCGCTGGTCTCGCAGCCAGGGCCGCCGAGATGGCCGGGCACCCCGGTGAAGGGGCCGCCTACCTGAGACTGATTCGCAGCCTTGCTGAGGAGTCTTACGTCAACCGGCTCTGCGGCTGCGCACTCTTCCAAGCCGCCGACGCGCTCTCACCTGTGTGGGGTGACAGCGACCCGTTGGCCGCGTTGGACCTGCTTAATGCCGCAGCGCCGCTGGTCGGCAGCCGCGGGCTGGTCGCCATGGAGATCGCGATGACACAGGCCGAGAGCTACGCCGCCCTTGGCAGGGAACGCGAGGCCCTCGCGGCGATCGACCTCGCCGAGACGGCCGGGGTCGATGACGACGGCGAGGGGTTCTTCTCTGCCGCCGGATGGTTCGCTGGGGACGAGGACCCCCATATGATGGCCGGCTGGCAGGGCTTCTGCCACCTGCTGCTGAAGCGCGCTGACGAGGGGCTCGCGCTGCTCAACCATGCCCTCACCGTCCCGCATGCTAACGCCCGCGCCACGGCGGACTGGCTCAGCAACGTCGCGCTCGGGCATACCATCGCTGGCGATCCCGAGCCGGCCTGCCAGGCTGCGGTGAGATCGCTTGACGTCTCCGAGGCGACCGGCTACCGCGCGGGAATCCAGCGCATTCACATCGTGCGCGACCGTATGCCCGAAGAGTGGGCCGACACGGCGTGTGTCCGCGCCCTCGACGAGCGGCTCCGCCTGGCCGCCTGATCCCCGGCGGCGCCACTCGCGCCTGACCGTCACGCTGTCCGCGCTCAGCCCCCGGCGGCCGAACCGCTCCGGTCCCTCGTCTTCTCCATGCCACCCCAGATCCCGTCGTCCTGGTGGGTTCGCAACGCCCCAGGCACCAGACCTCCTGATCTAGAGGGATGAATGTCCTGCTAGAGGGGTGCGGTCCTCCGCCTTCTGCCAGTTTTGTGCGTTATTTCCTGCTGAGCCCGCGCATGGTTCGCCGAACCTGAGCCCCAGGCGGCTCGGCGATGTGGTTGGCTGCAGTTTTCCTTCGGATAGAGTTTGTTGCAGAATCAATGGGAGTGGCTCTCCAGGGATGGCTGAGTGCCGCGGGCCGTGGGTGCCCTTTGGGTCAGCCGCACTGCAGGTTTCCTCCGTATTCGCCAGGATTGCTGCAGGTCAGGCGTGCGTTGTTGGGCTTGAGGCGCAGCTTTCCTTCATATTCGGAGGAAACCTGCATCTTTGGCTCGAGCGCCCCGACTGGAGGGCCCGTGAGATTTTGCAACAGCCTCGATATGGAGGAAACTGTTGCCGAGCGCAGAGGCCGCGTTCTTGAGCTGCGGCAATCCTGGCATTTACAGCACAGCCAGCCCGTTGGTGGGGTCTTCTGTGAGCGCGATCGCATCAACCGTGTTCGAGCACACCGCTGCTGCCTCGTCGAGCCATCCCTGTCGCAGCGCGCGCTGGCGAGTTGCAGATCGGCGACCGCCTCCAACAGCCTGTCCTCGGCGTAGCGGGCGGCGATCACCGCACGGTCCACGGCGAGCAGCGCAAGCTCAACCTCACCGATGGCGCAAGCGTAGCTGGACGCCACCTGATACAGCCCGGACAGGATCCACCATGCGTCGGGCCGCTGGTGCGCCACGGCTGTTCGGCCGTCGATGATCCACGCGGGCAGGACGCGTGCGAGCGCCGCATAGGAGCCGGCCCCATCGAGCCGTTTGACGCGACCCAGCTACGAGCGCAGACGATCCACATCGGGTGGTTGGCGGTCGGCAAGGGCAGAGAACAGCGATCGGCGGACGGCGTGGATGCCTTTCGGCGGTTCGCGTGGCCCACCGCCGTTGGGCGGCGGGCTGATCCCGCCGTTCAGGTCGCTGACCTCGATCTTGAGGACGTCAACGATCGCGAGAAGCTCGCGGACCCTGTCGCATACGCGCTCGCCTCGCCCGACCTTCTCCAGCCAGCTTGCGGACCGGCCCGCGCGTTCCGCAAGGACGACCCGGGACATGCCACGTCGTTTGCGCCAGTAGCGGATTCGCCCGCCGACGCTCGTATCCATGATCCGAAGCCCCTTCGACGGGTTCGGGTCCTGGGACCGGAGGTTGCCGCCTCGCGGTCCCCAACCAGTTGCGTAAGCGTAGCGGCCACGCAACGCGTCGCCTGCCTACGTTCCGTGACCTAGCCCCCAAGTTCGCGCCCGCCCCAAGCCGCCTCGCGATTGAGCCGCCGTGGCCCAGCACGCGCGGCGCAACGCGAGCCGAGCTACGCTCAGCAGTCGATGGCAGACGACGAGCCCCCAGCCACGGTGAAGGAGCCTGTCGCGCAGCGCGTGCTCGGCGTCGCTGAGTCGGCGACGCTGGCGATCGACGCGAAGGCCAAAGCGCTGCGCGCGGCAGGTCAGGACGTCATCGGGTTCGGGGCGGGCGAGCCCGACTTTCCCACACCGCCGCATGTCGTCGAGGCCGCGCGGGCTGCCTGCGCTCAGCCGTGGGCGCACCGCTACTCCCCCACGCCCGGCCTGCCTGCCCTGCGCGAGGCGATCGCCCGGAAGACCGAGCGCGACTCGGGTCTGGTGACAAGCCCCGATCAGGTGCTCGTGAGCAACGGCGGCAAGCAGGCGCTCTACACCGTGATGCAGACGCTGGTCGATCCCGGCGACGAGGTGCTGCTCCCCGCCCCCTACTGGGTCAGCTACCCCGATCAGATCCACCTGGCCGGCGGCGTTCCCAAAGTGATCCCGACCACGGCGGCCGAGGGCTTCCGCACCGACGTCGAGCGGCTCGCGGCCGCCCGCACGTCCCGGACGAAGGCGTTGATCTTCACCTCGCCGTCCAACCCGACCGGCGCGGTCTACCCTCCCGCAGAGGTCGAGGCGATCGGCCGGTGGGCGGCGGAGGCGGGGGTCTGGGTGATCACCGACGAGATCTACGAGCATCTCGTCTACGGCGACGCGCGCCACGTCAGCATGCCGGTGGTCGTCCCCGAGCTGCGTGAGCGATGCGTTGTCGTCAACGGGGTCGCCAAGACTTACGCGATGACGGGATGGCGCGTCGGCTGGGCGATCGCGCCCCTGCCCATCACGAAGGCATTGACCCGCCTGCAGAGCCACGTCTGCTCGAATGTCTCCAACGTCGCTCAGACCGCCGCGCTCGCGGCGATCGACGGCCCCCAGGACTTGGTCGCGCGGATGCGCGAGACCTACGACCGCCGCCGGCTGCTCACCTACGCGCGCCTGTCGACCATCAAGGGCGTGGAGTGCCCGATGCCCGAGGGCGCCTTCTACGCGTTCCCGTCGGTCGAGGGCACGCTCGGGCGCGAGATCGGCGGGATGCTCGTCAGGACCGACGAGGATCTCTGCGCGGCGCTGCTCACCGCCGCGCAGGTCGCGCTCGTGCCCGGATCCGGCTTCGGCAGCCCCGGCTGTGCTCGGCTGTCCTACGCGCTGGCCGACGAGGACCTCGCCCGCGGCCTCGACCGCATCGTCGACGCACTCGCCTGACCGAGGGTGAGCGGATCTTCGCTCCTCGGCGGTGCCGGTCGCTACACTGCGCGAAACCCGATCGACAGGTGCCAGGCCGGAATCCCCCGAGGCTGACCATGTGCCGCTGTGGATACAGGCTCGATCGCCGCCGCGATGACCACCACGCGGTGCTCACGGACGGTTCGGCGGGTCCGGTCGACACTGCCCCAGCCTCCGGGCATCATCCCTGACGAGCACATCACGACGAGAAGGGACTCAACGGCAATGGCGGCCTTCCGCCTGACCAGCTCGGCATTCGGCCACGACGGCAAGCTGCCCCTTCGCTACACGGTCAGCGGCGACGACGCCTCACCACCGCTGGAGTGGTCGGGCGCCCCTGAGGGCACCAAGGAGTTCGTCCTCATCTGCGAAGACCCAGACGCCGATGCGGGCGTGATCACCCACTGGATCGTCTACGGGCTTCTTCCCGACACGGCCGGGTTGCCGGAGGGCGTCCCTCGCAACGTGATCGTCGATGAGCCCGTGGAGCTGTGCCAAGGGCTCAACGAGTTCGACGAGTCGGGCTACACCGGCCCGCTGCCGCCAGAGGATCGCGGTCCCCACCGCTACTTCTTCCGTCTCTACGCCCTGGATACCGAGCTGGACATCCCACCCGGCGTCATGCGCGCCGACCTCCGCCGGGCGGCCCGGGACCACATCATCGGCGAAACGTTCCTGGTCGGGATCGCGTAAGGTCCCATGCCCATCACTCGCGTCACCGACGTGGAGGGCATCGCGACCCTCCTCATGGACGACGGCAAGGTCAACGCCCTGGACGCGCGCGTCTTCCATGAGCTGGGCGCCGCATTCGACGCCTGCGCCGACGACGCCGCCATCGTGCTGGCGGGACGCGAGGGGGTGTTCTCGGCGGGTCTGAACATGCGGCTTCTGCCCCAGCTCGACCGGGATGGGCTCATCGAGCTGATGGTCACGTTCGCCCGCGCGGTCCATCGCATCTGGCTGGAGCCCCGCCCGGTCGTCGCCGCCGCGACCGGGCATGCGATCGCGGGAGGGACCATGCTGGCGATGGCCTGTGACCACGCGGTCGCGGCGAAGGGCGAGTTCCGCTGGGGCCTGATCGAGACGAGCATCGGGTTCGTGGTGCCTAGCTG
The DNA here is from genome assembly GCA_050743205.1 of Egibacteraceae bacterium. GTDB lineage: Bacteria > Actinomycetota > Nitriliruptoria > Euzebyales > Egibacteraceae > JBOGED01. The sequence continues at coordinate 6,626 of JBOGEA010000271.1, forward strand.
GGTCATCGCGCTGGCCCGCGGCAACCTGCGGGCTGACCGGCTCGACGACCTCATCTTGCCCGGCGCCGCCGTCTCACCCGAGCAGGCGGTCGAGTGCGGCTTCGCCGACGCGCTCGCGCCGCCGGACCAGGTCGTCGAGCTGGCGCTGGCCAAGGCTCGCCAGCTCTCCGCACTCCCCCGGCCGGTCTACGCGGCGACCAAACGGCGCCTGCGCGGTGAGGCCTCAGCCGCGGCGCTCGCCCACCTCGAACGCGATACGGCCGACATGTTCCCTCAAGGCACCGCGCCTGGCCTCCGGTGAGGGCGTGCGCACCGCGCTCCGCGTCGCGAGCATGCCGATGCGGCAAGGGCGCAGAAGCGCGGAGTGAGACGAGTTCACGACGGCCAGGCATGTGCATTTTCGGGCGAATGCGTGTCAGCGGGCAGACGCGCACGGTTGCGCACATCTACGGAGGAGGCCGTGGCTACCTGTGGATCGGTCAGTCCTGCCTCTGCCAGGTATTCGGTACCCTCCGATCATGAGCACCATCACCGGCCCTGCGCTCGCCGAGTCTGCTGGAGAGACCTCCCCACGGCTGCAGCTGTCGTTCTCACGAGTCGACACGCACCAGACCTGCCCGTTGAAGTACCGGTTCGCCTACATCGACAAGCTGCCTGGACAGCCCAGCCCGCAGCTCTCCTGGGGCTCGTCGATTCATGCGGCGCTCGAATTCTGGTGGAGCCAGAAGCTTCCCCAGCCGCCCCCTGTCGATGCCCTCCTTCAAGCGCTGTACGACCACTGGGACGACGCCGGCTTCGAAAGCATGGCGCGAGACGAGAAGCTCAAGTGGTACCGCTATGCCCAGGACGTGCTCCGCCGGCACCACGAGCGCTTCGCCGGGTCCTACACCCCGGCGGTGGCCAGCGAAGCCTGGTTCGAGTTGGACCTCGGCGACGACCTTGTGGTGGTCGGGTCGATCGATCACGTCCAGCGAACTCCGTCCGGCGGGATCGGGATCGTCGACTGGAAGACGAACCGCCAGGCGAAGACTCGTAATCAGGTGGCGGGCAGCCTCCAGCTCGCGATCTATGCGCTGGCCGCCGTCGAGTTGTGGGGCCACGAGCCGGAGTGGGTGGCGCTCGACTTCGTCGTGTCGGGCGTGCGAGTGACAATGCCGCGCTCGGAGATCGACACCGAGGCAGCGGTACAGACCATCCGGACCGTCGCGGCGCGCATCCGTGAACAGCTGTTCCCGGCCCGACCCAACCGTCTCTGCGGCTGGTGCGACTACCGCGCCGCCTGTCCCGCGTTCCACGGCGACGGCCCCGACGTGGCCGGCCTCGCGGTCGTCGAATTGGAGCGGCTCCGCCGCCGCCAAGAACGCGACAACACCCGCATAGCCCACCTGGAGTCCCTGATCCGCGACCGCCTAGGCCCCGACGCCACCATAGAGGTCAAACACGGCGCTTGACGAGGTGGGGGTCGGAGGTCGGGGTCGGGTCGCGATGGCTGCCGAACCCTCCCTGTAGCGAAGCGCAGAGGATCACCCACGCGCGGCAGCGCGGGTTCGGGCGGCTCGATGCC
>JBOGEA010000272.1:0-8187 GCA_050743205.1 Egibacteraceae bacterium
AAGACGATCTGGTACGGGCTTTGCCTGGACATCGCGGCTCCCACTGTCCCACGGGTGATCGGGACGGCGCTTCGGACGCGCCAAGCCGCATTAAACACAAGCCTGTACTTACATCAAAGGACTTCCGGCAAGGACCACTAAGCTCTGGACAGGGCCCGACAGCCGCGGAACCCGGCAGACAGCGAGGCTCTGCGGCATCATCGCAGGTCAGGCCCCACCACTGGCGCCGGTAGCTGTCGTGGAACAGAGCATCTGACTTCAGACCAGACCGTCGGGGTTCGACTCCCTCCCGGCGCGCCAGCAAAATCACAGGTCACAGGCCCTCCCCTTCGCTCGCGATAGCGCCGATCTCCGCGTCTTGGCTGTCTGGGGACCCAACCCGGGGACCCTGCGGTGGGTCGGCAGAGCCGGGCGGGCGTAGGAATGCTGGGCATGAGCTGGTGAAGGAGCGGTGCGGTCTGTGTCAGGGGTAACGATTGGGGACCGCGCTCAGAGACGCCTGATGCCGATGGCGCTGCTGATGCTGTCCCTGGGGCCGGCCCTGCTGTACCCGTTCTATGACCGGGCTGCGCCGCCCGGGTTTTTGACGATCCTGTTGGGGCGGACCCAGGTCGGATGGTGCGACGCGTCGATCGACACCGTGCCTGCGGAGTCTGTGCTCGCCGAACTGGGGCGGCGCGGGCACGTCGCCACCGGGTCGGTGGTGCTCGGCCGCACGGACGACACGCAGGACACCTGCTTTCGGTCCTTGCGCTACCCGTCGTGGGCGACGCTGGTCTCGTGGCGCCACAAGTACGGCTTTGAGGCCGTGAGCGCGGGCAACTACCAGATCATGACCCAGCTGACGGTTGAGCAGCAGCGGGCGGAGTCCTGCGGGTCCCTGCCCACGTTCGCCCAGCACGGGTTCGAGCGGGCGTGGGGGCTGTTCGCCTACCCAGGCAACCAGCTCACGCCCCAGATCCAGGCCGACGTGGTCAGTACGTGCTTCGCGTACGGACGCCGGTACGGGGCGAGGATCAACCAGCGCGCCGAGCTGGCCGCGCCGTGGTTCGCCTACGCCAGGGACATCGTTGGCGGGGCGTGCAACGATGAGGCCAGCTCGTGTTTCACCGTCGTGTCTGACAGGCGCCCCGCCAGCTCCGGCGCGATGGCCTCCGCCAGGCGCTATACCAGTCCCGACGAGATCGTCTCGATGGCGCGGGTGGCCGCCGACGAATGGCGCATCGTGCAGTTCTACCGGTTCGTGTTTGGCAAGCGGCTGTCAGGTGTCCCCCGCTGGGACTGCACGAGTCATGACTGGCGCCAGCATTGGACCACCCTGCCGGAGGATTACTGCTGGAGCGATGTGCTCACCGCGCTCGACCGGATCCCAGCAGGGACGGTGGCCACCGATCCGGCCACGGTGGCACAAGCGTGGGGGCGCCTGCCCTGACCCCACCGCGCTGACCACCGACAACCTGCGCCCCCGTCGCTCACCTGGGCGGCGGTTTTCCGCCGGATCGAAGTCGGGTGCGGTCAGGCCGGCCGCAGCGTGGCGTGCGCGATGGGCACCGAGAACGCCCGGCAGTAGACGAGGACGGTGGAGCCGGACACATCCGCGCCGGGAGGCAGCGCGGAGTAGTGGCTGCCCAGGTTGCCCTTCAGCGCCCCGAGGCTGACCGCGCCGTCCGGTGGGGCGCTCGGCGCCGGGCACGAGGTAGACGACGACGTCAGGCGCGTTCTCGATGTCGACGTCCTCGAGCATCACGGAGTTGGTGAGCAGGATGTCGGGCGGGTTCGCGAGAATGCGCTCGCGCGCTCCTCCCGCTCCTGGCCCGTGCAGCGCGGTTCGCCGCCGTCCGGGTAGCCGTAGCGCAGGAACTTCTCCAGCTCGCGCAGCTGGCTGTTGGCCAGCGCGTTCATCGGATAGACGACGATCGCCCTCACACGGCGCGGCTTCGGTCCGCCGGCGTCGCGCTCCCAGACCAGCTCGGTGATCGTCCCGCCCGAGGTGAAGTTGGGATTGAGCGACAGCGCCGGGTCCGGCCACTGCAGCCCCGAGTCGAGCCGCTCTGCCACATGCGCGGCTACACGTGGGTCCCGAACGTCGACGAACCCGGACGTGAAGGCCCGGTAATCCCTGATCAGCTACTCATGAACCCTGAAGACCGGCGCGCCTCGCGGATTGCGTTGTGGCCAGCAGGCCGCTGATCACGAACCTGCTGGTCACAGCACCGTGCCCCCGGCGGGAATCGAACCCACGCACGCGGTTTAGGAAACCACTGCTCTTTCCACTGAGCTACGGGGGCGCAAGCGTCGTGAGGAGCACTGTAGCCAGGGTGGAGGAGGCGTGCCAACACCAGCCGGGGCGCCGGCTTCAAGTCCTCTTACAGTGGGTACGGGCCCTCTGGCAGGAGGGGTCTGCGTGAACGAGCGGGGGCGGAAGGGAGACGGGAGAGGGTATGGCAAAAGTACAGTTCGACCATATCTGGAAGCGGTACCCAGACGGGACAGAAGCCGTGAAGGACTTGTCGCTGGACATCGACGATGGCGAGTTCATGATCCTGGTCGGGCCCTCAGGATGCGGCAAGTCGACGGCGCTGCGGATGGTGGCCGGCCTTGAGGAGATATCGGACGGCAAGCTGGTCATCGGCGACCGGATCGTGAACGATCTGACGCCCCGGGAGCGGGACATTGCGATGGTGTTCCAGAGCTACGCGCTGTATCCGCACATGACGGTCGCGGACAACATGGGGTTCGCGCTGAAGCTTGCGAAGATGTCGAAGAGCGAGATCGCCAAGCGCGTTGGGGAGACGGCGGACATCCTTGGATTGACTGAATTCCTGGACCGCAAGCCGAGGGCGCTTTCGGGTGGTCAGCGGCAGCGTGTCGCGATGGGCAGAGCGATCGTGCGCAAACCGAAAGTCTTCTTGATGGACGAGCCGCTGTCCAACCTCGACGCAAAACTGCGGGTGGCGATGCGCGCGCAGATCGCTGACCTGCAGAACCGGCTTGGGGTCACGACCCTGTATGTCACCCACGATCAAGTCGAGGCAATGACCATGGGTGACCGTGTGGCGGTGCTCAAACGCGGTGAGTTGATGCAGGTCGATGCGCCGCAGCACCTCTACGACAACCCCGACAACCTGTTCGTCGCTGGGTTCATCGGCTCGCCCGCGATGAACATCGCAGTGGCCAAGATCGAGCGTGACGGTGGAGCATTCATGGTGAAGCTCGATGCCACGAGCCACCTGCGGGTGTCCGATAAAGCGATGGACCGGTATCCGCGGGTGTCTGACTGCATCGGCAAGAGCGTCGCGGTCGGGCTGCGGCCCGAGCATTTCTTCCACCCCGACGGCGACGTGCCCGGCGACCAGAAGCTGCGAGAACGAAAGGTGACGCTCGTCGAGGCGCTCGGCTCTGAGATCCTGGTGCATTTCGGCACCGGCGCCCCGCCCGTGGTCACCGACGACATGCGCGAGGCGATCGACGACGCCGAGGCGTTCGCGCAGCTGGAGCGCACGGCGAAGTCGGGTGGGCAGCAGTTCGTCGCCCGGTTCGACCCCGGCCACCGACCGAAGCTGGGCGACCGGATCGACGTGGCCTTCCAAACGGATTACCTGCACTTCTTCGACCTGGAGAGCGGCATGGCGCTGCGATAGAGAAGGGGGTCGCGTGCGGATCCAGCGAGCCCCAGTATCGAGGCGCACCGTCCTGGGGGGGGCTGCTGTCACTCGGCGCGACAGCGTGCCTGCGCGGCTCGTCACCACGGGCGCAGAGCCCGAACCAGCTGGTGTGGGCGATCGGCGGCTCTGACCTGGCGACCCTCCAACCGACCGCGCGGTTGTGGAACGAGGCGCATCCCGACACGCCGGTTCGGATCGAGCGCCTGCCGAATGACGCGGACGGGCAGCGCATCCAACTCGGCCTCGAGCTGAATGCGCGGGGCGCGGGGTTCGACGTGCTCGGGCTGGACGTGATCTGGACCGGCGAATTCGCGGAGTATGGTTGGATCGAATCACTCCAGGACCTGCGCCAAGAGGCTGAGCAGAAGATCCTCGCCGGCCCGCTGAAAACCGCCATCTATCAAGATCAGCTCTGGGTGATGCCCTATACCTCGAACGCGGGTTTCCTCTATTATCGGACAGACCTGATCGAGACCCCGCCGAGAACCTGGGACGAGTCCGTGCGGATGGGAATGACCGCCGCCGAGGAAGCGGGCATCGCCCCCTTCGTGGGACAGGGCGCAGCCTACGAGGGACTGGTCGTGAACTATTTTGAATATCTGTGGGGAGCGGGCGGCGAGGTGCTGACCGACGATCCGTTTCAAGTCCTGTTCAATACGACGGATGCGGCCACCGTTGCGCTTGAGTTCATGCGCGCGTCGGCGCGGGACGGTTTCTACGCCCCTGGGTTCAACACGATGCAGGAGCAGCAGGCGCAGACGACGTTCGCGGCGGGTCAGGCGGTCTTCATGCGCAACTGGCCGTCGTTCTTCTCTCTCATGCAGGACCCAGTGAACTCTGAGATCGTCGGCAGATACGACATCGCGCCGCTGCCGGTGTTTCAGGAGGGCGAGACGACCGGAGCGCTCGGTGGGTTCAACCTCGGACTCAGCAGGTTCTCACAGAAGAAGGACCTCGCGAGGGAGTTCATCCGCTTCGCGTCCTTTGACGAGCAGGTGCAGATCGAACTCGGGCGCGCCGCCCGCCCTCCGGTCCTTGAGTCCGCGTACGAGCAGCTTGCGAACGATCCCGTGATGCGGCTGCTCGGCGAGGTGCTTCCTGGCGCGCAGCCTCGTCCTCCGGTGCCGTTCTACAACGACATCAGCGTGACGATGCAAGAGCAGATCTTTCCCGCCTACACCGGGCAGAAGCCGGTCCCGATGGCGCTGGATGCGATTCAGGGCTCGATTCAGCGCATCATTGACCGGCGGCAGCGCATCATTCAGGAGTCACGATGAGCAGTCGAGAAGCAGCCGGACGCCAAGCGCCCCAACCCGCGATCGCGAAGCGCGCGGGCCTCGCGGAGAGCCGCCTCGCCAAGGCGTTCCTTGCCCCATCCGTCGCCGTGATGGCGCTGGTCGCGCTGTTCCCCGTCATCTATGCGGCGGTGATCAGCTTCTCCCTCTTCCTCGGACGGACCCGCTACGGCATCGGGATCGGCAACTACACCCAGGCGTTCACATCTGGGCGCTTCTTTGACTCGGTGCTGGCGACGTTCGTGTTCACGACCGCGTCGGTCGCATTCGAGTTCCTCATCGGGCTTGGCTTCGCCCTGATCATGCACCAGGCGTTCCGCGGCCGGGGGCTCACCCGCGCGACGATCCTGGTGCCATGGGTCATCCCGACGGTCGTGGCCGCGACGATGTGGCAGTACATGTTCAACGTCGCGCCGGGGACCGTGAATTATTTCCTTCCATTCGTGCCGGCGGATTTCAACTGGCTGGGACAGCCGAACACGCCGATGTTCACGATCATCTTCGCGGACGTGTGGAAGACCGCGCCATTCGTGGCGCTCCTGCTGCTCGCGGGGCTGCAGACGATTCCTGTGGAGGTGTACGAAAGCTCGCGGGTCGACGGCGCGACCGCGTGGCAGCGGCTGGTGCGGATCACGCTGCCGCTGCTGAAGCCGGCGATCCTCGTCGCGCTGCTGTTCCGCACGACCGAGGCGCTGCGGGTGTTCGACCTGCCCTGGGTGATGACAAGGGGCCAATTCGGCACGGAGACGCTGTCGGTCCTGGTGAATGAGTTCGTCGTCCGGACGGTCGATCCGGGTTACGCGTCAGCGCTGTCGACGCTGACGTTCGGGGTCATCCTCGCCATCGGTGCGCTCTTTGTGTCATTGCTCGGCAAAGACCTCGTCCTCGGCACCCAGGAGTAGAAGATGCGGCAGACCGTGAGAGCCGTCCTGCTCGCAGTCGTCGTCCTGTGGTGCCTGCTGCCATTCGTCTGGCTGCTCATGACCAGTCTGAAACAGGGCGATGCGGCTTTGAACAGCCCCAATCCGTTCACGGGCCCATTCGGATTGGGGAACTACCAGGCGGTCTTCGGGTTCGGATTCGTGTACAACCTGCGCAACTCTCTGATCGTCGCCGGTACGACGACGGTGATCTGCGTCGCAGTCGGCGCCCTGGCCGCCTATGCGCTGGTCCGCCTGCCGCTGCGGGGCAAGGTCGTGATCCTGGGCGCGGTGCTCGCGGTCAGCCTGTTCCCGCCGATCGCCCTCGTCCCGCCGCTCTATGAGGTGTGGCGGAGCGTCGGCCTGCTCAACACCTATCCCGGGCTGTACATCCCGTACACCGCGTTCACGCTGCCGCTGACGATCTTCGTGCTCACCACGTTCTTCGCGGCGATCCCGCCCGACATGGAGGAGGCCGCGCGGGTCGACGGCGCCACGCCGTTGCAGGCCTTCTGGAGGGTCGTCCTGCCCATGGCGGCGCCCGGCATCTTCGCCGCGGGGATCCTCGTGTTCGTCTACTCCTGGAACGAGTTCCTGCTCGCGAGCGTGTTCGCCCCGCGCGACCTCGCGGTCCAGACGGTCACCGTCGCCTTGGCGTACTTCCCCGGCTCGACGCAGTTCTCGATCCCCATCGGGTCGATCACCGCCGCCGCCGTGATCACGACCGTCCCGATGATCATCATCGCGCTGCTGTTCCAGCGGCGGATCGTCTCCGGCCTCACCGCGGGGGGCGTGAAGGGGTGAACGGGGCGCCTTCTGTGCTGGATCCGCGCAGCATGCTGCGCGGATCCAGCACAGACCCCAGCGGTACGGTGCCCGGGTGCTCACGACGCTCCACCTGTTCACGCTGCGACCCCGGAGGGTCCCGCTGGCGCTGCTGCGCGCGGCCATCGACCCGCGGCGGCTGCGGGGGGCGCCGGGGGTGCGGTTCGCGAAGGTGCTGGGCACGGGGGACGGCGCCACGTTCGCTCTGCGCGATGCGGACCCTCGGCGGTGGGGGGTGCTGTGCGTGTGGGAGGACGGCCAGCCAACCGGCGGGCCGGTGTTGGACGGCTGGCGGCGCATCGCCGGTGAGGAGTGGCGCGCCGACCTCGCGCTGATCCACTCGCGGGGGCGGTGGGCGCGACGTGAGCCGTTCGGCGAGCCGGCCGCCGCCCTCGACCACCGGGGCCCGGTCGCGGCGATCACCCGCGCCCGCCTGCGCCCATCGCGCGCCGGGGCGTTCAGGCGCGCGGTGCCGCCGGTGGCGCGGGATGCGGCCCAGCAGCCCGGCCTGCGCTTCTCAATGGGGATCGGCGAGGCCCCGATCGGGCTGCAGGGCACGTTCAGCGTGTGGGCGTCGGCGGCCGACCTCACCGCGTTCGCGTATCGCGGTGCCGCGCACCGGGAGGTGGTGCGGCGCACCCCTGAGGCCGGCTGGTACGCCGAGGAGTTGTTCGCCCGCTTCGCCCTCATCCGTACCGCGGGCACGATCGGGGGCAGAGACCCCGCCCAGGACTAACGGGGCGCAGCCCCGTTAGCTGGCTAGAGCGATCTTCGCGCGGGGTCGCGTCTCGCCGGGTGGAGCGACCGACCGCACCAACCTCCCCACCCACACCCCTAACTAACGGGCTGGATCTGTGCTGGATACGCGACGTATGCGTCGCGTATCCAGCGACCCACCCACCCCGCGAGTTGGTGAATGCCCCGATCCCGACCTGCGCGATCTGCTCACCGGGCATGCCGTCGGAGATCAGCCCCCGGACGGGCGTGCCGTTGGTCGCGCCGGCGTGAAAGCCGCGCACGTCGTGGTGGGCGTCCAGGGTGAGCAGGCCCATGCGCGCCAGCGGCGTCCCGCGGCCTTGGACAGCAGGGCGGGTGATCGAGTTGTCGCCCCCCAGCAGCACGACGAGGTCGGCGGTGATCGGCCCCATGCTCCGCGCGACCCGCTCCTGCGCGAGGTCGTTCGCCAGGCCATGCAGCTGCAGGTCGCCCGCATCGACGACATCGACATCCTCCAGGTCGACCCTCGCCGTCGCGCAGAACGTCGAGTACCGGCGCAGCGCCGCCCGCACCGCCCGCGGAGTCTCGTGCGCGCCCGACGGCGAGATCGACGCCTGCGACAGTGGCGCGCCCAGCACGACCAGCAGCGGAGCCCCGCCGCGTCGCGGCCGCCTCGCCCCGAGCCAGTCCGAGGCCCGCGGCCATCCAGGGTCCTCCGGCGTCATGCCGCCGCTCCGCCCACTCTGGGGTGTGTCGATTCAGTTC
>JBOGEA010000273.1:0-8073 GCA_050743205.1 Egibacteraceae bacterium
GCTCGAGACAGAGGCGGAGTTCTCCTGCTCCTCAGTACCTGCTGCGGGCCCCGACGCGTCGGCAGCGTCGTGGCCCGGATCCGCGGCTCCTGCTGGGGGCCCCAGCTCCCCCGAGCGGGCGATGGTGATGCGCCAGGCGCTGGCCGGGATGCTGTGGGGCAAGCAGTTCTTCCACTACGACGTCGACCGCTGGCTGGACGGCGACCCGGTGGGCCCGCCACCGCCCGAGGCGCGCGCATACGGCCGCAACGCCGATTGGCGCCACCTCAACAACGCCGATGTCGTCTCGGTGTGCGACAAGTGGGAGTACCCGTGGTTCGCGGCGTGGGACCTGGCGTTTCACTGCGTGGCCTACGCCCACGTCGACCCGCAGTTCGCCAAGGAGCAGCTACTGCTGATGTGCCGTGAGTGGTACATGCATCCGAACGGCCAGCTGCCCGCCTACGAGTGGGCGTTCGGTGACGTCAACCCGCCGGTTCACGCATGGGCGGCGTTGCGCGTGTTCGCCATCGACGGGGCGCGCGACTACCACTTCCTCGAGCGGATCCTGCACAAGCTGCTGCTCAACTTCACGTGGTGGGTCAACCGCAAGGACGCCGACGGCCAGAACGTGTTCGAGGGCGGCTTCTTGGGCATGGACAACGTCGGGCCGATCGACCGCTCCGCCATGCTGCCGGTCGCCGGCCGCCTCGAGCAGTCCGACGGCACCGCGTGGATGGGCATGTTCTGCCTGAACCTGCTGGAGATGGCGCTGGCGCTGGCCGAGCACGACGAGGCGTATGAGGACCTGGCCACCAAGTTCTTTGAGCATTTCGCCTACATCGCCACCGCGATCCACGACCGCGGGCTGTGGGACGAGGCCGACGGCTTCTACTACGACGTCCTGCGTTTCCCCAACGGCGACGCCGCGCCGATGCGGGTGCGGTCGATGGTGGGGCTGCTGCCGCTGTGCGCGACGATGACGCTGGGCCAGGCCACGCTGGACCGGCTGCCCTACTTCTTCGGCCATTTCCGCTGGTTTGTGGCGAACAAGCCGCAGTACGCGGGCAGGGTCGTGCACGCGCACAAGCTGGGCGAGCACGAAGGCCGGCTGGTGTCGATCGTGGGTCCTGAGGGGCTGCGCCGCATTCTGGCCACGATGCTGGACGAGGCCGAGTTCCTGTCGGCGCACGGGCTGCGGTCGGTGGCGGCCAGCCACCGCGAGCGGCCGTTCACCATCGAGTTGGGCGGGACGGCCGCCAGCGTCGACTATGTGCCGGGTGAGTCTGCCACGGGGCTGTTCGGCGGCAACTCCAACTGGCGGGGGCCGATCTGGTTCCCGGTCAACTACCTGATCATCGAGGCGCTGCGCCGGTTCTCCCGCTTCTTCGGCGACGATTTCCGGATCGAGCACCCGACCGGGTCCGGGCGCCAGCGCACCCTCGCTGAGGTCGCCGACGACCTGGCCGAGCGGCTGATCGGGATCTTCCTCGACGGCGCGGACGGCCGCCGCCCGGTGTTCGGCGGGTATGAGAAGTTCCAGACCGACCCTGCCTGGCATCACCTGATCCCGTTCCACGAATACTTCCACGGCGACACCGGGGCGGGGCTGGGCGCCTCGCATCAGACCGGGTGGACCGGGCTGGTCGCCGACCTGTTGATCACGAAGGGACAGCCATGAGCGAGGTGTTCGATGTCGTGGTGATCGGCGCCGGGCCGGCGGGCGAGAACGCCGCCGGCCGCTGCGCCGCCGGGGGCCTGTCGGTGGCGATCGTGGAGCGTGAGCTGGTCGGCGGCGAGTGCGCCTACTGGGGCTGCATCCCCTCCAAGGCCCTGCTGCGCCCGGGTGACGCGCTGGCCGCCGCCGGCAGGGTGCCCGGCGCGGCGCGGGCCGCCGCCGACCCGGTCGACGTCGCCGCCGCGCTGGCCTGGCGGGACCGGCTGACCGGCGGGTGGCGCGACGGCGGGCAGCTGCACTGGCTCGCTGAGCGGGGCATCGAGCTGATCCGCGGCCACGGGCGGCTGGCGGGCGAGCGGGTGGTCGCCGTCGAGCGCGACGACGGCTCAGTGCCGCGGGTTACCGCCCGCCACGCCGTCGTGATCGCCACCGGCACCGCCGCGGTGATGCCGCCGATCCCGGGCCTGCGTGAGGTCGAGCCGTGGGACAACCGCGACGTCACCGCCGTCAAGGAGCTGCCCGGCCGGCTGCTCGTGCTCGGCGGCGGCACGATCGGCTGCGAGATGGCGCAGGCGCTGCGCCGGCTGGGCCGCGGGCAGGTCACGGTGGTCGAGGCCTTGGAGCGCCTGCTCGCCCAGGAGGAGCCCTTCGCCGGCGCCCAGGTGCGCGACGCGTTCGAGGCGGAGGGCATCACCGTGCTCACCGGCGTCCGCATGACTGCGGCGCGCCGGGACTCCTCTGGCGTCGTCGCTGCCCTGGACGATGGCCGCCAGCTGGCCGCCGACGAGCTGCTCGTCGCGGTCGGCCGGCGCCCCGCGACCGGCGACCTCGGCCTGGACACCGTAGGGCTGGAGCCCGGCCGCTTCATCCCCGTCGACGGCCAGCTCCGCGTGCCCGGCCACGACTGGCTGTACGCGGTGGGCGACTGCAACGGCCGGGCGCTGCTCACGCACATGGGCAAGCACCAGGCGCGGCTGGCGGGCGACGTGATCCTGGGTAAAAAGGTGACGGACCTGGCCGTGGTCCCCCGGGTGACGTTCACCGACCCGCAGGTCTGCGCCGTCGGGCTGACCGAGGCGCAGGCGCGGGAGCGCGGCATGGACGTGGTGGCCGTGGAGACTCCCACCGGTGGGGTGGCGGGCGCATCGACGATGGGCGAGGGGATCGGCGGCACGAGCAAGCTGGTGATCTGTGACGATCTGATCGTCGGCGCGACGTTCACCGGTCCGGGCGTCGCCGAGCTGCTGCACTCGGCGACGATCGCGATCGTGGGAGAGGTGCCGATGTCGCGGCTGTGGCATGCGGTGCCGTCGTTCCCGACGATCAGCGAGGTCTGGCTGCGCCTGATGGAGGCCTACGGGCTGTGAGCGCGCGTGCCCGACGTGACGAGTGGGCCCCTGCCGTGGTTTGTGTGCTGGATCCGCGCAGCATGCTGCGCGGATCCAGCACACCAGTAGGCCCGGCATTCGCGGGGAGCCGGATGTGGTAGAGGACCTCCCCTGCAACGAGCTGGTCGAGATCGTCACCGACTACCTGGAGGGCCTGCTGGCCCCCGGTGAGCGCGCCCGGTTCGAGGATCACCTGGCGCAGTGCCCCGGCTGCGAGGCCTACCTGGACCAGATGCGCCGCACGATCGCGCTGACCGGCAGCCTGCGCGCCTGTGACGTGCCCCCCGACGTCATGGCCCAACTCGTCTCCGCCTTCCACACCCACCGCCCCAACCAACGCGGCTGAGCGCGCTGACGGCCTTACGCAACGTTCGGCGCGAGGCCCCCATGGCCCGGGGACGCCGACGGACCCATGTAACGCGCTGAGCCGAAGCCCAGGATCGGGAAGAAGACGAACGGCAGCAGCAACAGCCCGATACCCACCCCAACACCCTTGCCGAAGCTCTTCGCGAGGTCCATGGAGACGATGACGGCGATGACGATGTTGACCAACGGCACGAGGTAGAGGAGCAGCCACCACCATGGCCGCCCCACGATCTTGAGCTGGATGTATGAGTTGTAGATCGGGATGATCGCCGCCCATCCGGCCTGCCCCGCCTTGACGAACACCTTCCACATCGCGGCGATCATCAGGACTATCAAACCGATATAGACCAAAAAGAACAAACCCTCACCAGGACCAAAGTCCATGTGTAACCCCCTCAGCGTCCGACCATTACCGCACGTGTGTCCCCTACGGAACCACTACCCACTGTAGATGCGCTCGGCGACTGCGGCCGAGCGCGATTTCCGACTCTTCGCGCGTTTCCGTGTGTGGTCGATCAACCTCTCGCCCGGCACGCATGATCGCGGGGTTCGAACCAATCGTGTGAGTACGAACCGCCGCATACGGTCGTTTGCACTCACAACCCCGACCTTCGCGGCGGGCAGCGCATTAACGGGCCGCCTCCACGAAGACAAGCGCTGACGGGCCGTCAATCGGCCAGGCGTTAAGCGGGATTCGCCCAGGCCGATCTCAGCCACGCTGATCGTGCTGGGCTTCTCGTCCCCGACGCAAGGTCGCCCCGATGGCCGAGCGTTCGGCGAGGGCACCGTCGTCGATAGGATCGATCTGCCCTTCTTTTCGCAGCAGCCCAAAGCCGACCTGACGGTTCTCCGTATCCCCCCGCCTGTTACGAACTCGCTCATAGATAGGCCGGAGAATGACAACCTCGCACGCCAGCTTCTCGACGGCCTGGCGGTACCGAGTCGGGGCGGAGGCGAGCACCACGGCGTCAGGCGTCACATTCCTGATCGCTTGCACCAGCCCTTGAGGTTCAAAGCCCACATGCGACAGATGGACGATCTCGACGCTCTCGCCAAAGATGCGCTCAAACTCTGGCTGGCGCTTGTACGTGAAGATGGCCAGCGGAGCTCGGGTGGGGGTGACGTGGACAATCCTGGGTGGCCTCACCGCTGTGACCTCACCGCTACTGGCGTCTCGCTGCTGCTTCCGCCTCGAGCGCCCGCACTGCCAGCTCGAAGACGATCTCGACGTCGAGAGCCTCGTCCTGATCGACCTGCTGCTCGAGCATCTCCACGAGATCCTCGGCTGGGTAATCCTGGTAAGAACGCTGGAGGCCGTGATCCGTGGTCGTCTCCCGCACCGGGACTGCTGTGATCTGTACGCTCATGGTCGTCACGCTACGCCCTGAGCGCTGCATAGCCAAACACCCCCGCCGGCCGACAGGGCGGGTGCCACCGCAGTGGTCGCGCCATTCTCAGGCCGACACCCTGGCTGACCCGATCCGCGCGGGTACCGGCCTGAGCAGCTGCGCGATGGGCGCGGAGCGCGTCCCGCCGTGCGCCGGCTGTCTGACGACCTGACCTGCGGGGACAGCCTCGACGAGCGGCCCGGCTCGGCCGCCGTTTGCGCAGGAGGCGGCTTACACTTCATGGTGATGCAAGGGTCACGGTTTGACGTGTTCCTGTCGCACCACAGCGCCGACTCTTCTGTGGTGGAGCAGTTGGCTGAGCGGCTGCGGGATCAGGGGATCGCGCCGTGGCTGGATCGGTGGAGCCTGAGGCCTGGGGACGACTGGCAGGAGGAGATCATCCGGGGGCTTGGGGCCTCGGATGCCTGCGCGGTCTGCGTGGGCCCGCCTGGCCTGGGCGATTGGGCCCGCCTGGAGCTGGCCGTGGCCCAGGACCGGGCGGCCAAGAATCGTGAGTTCCGTCTGTTCATGGTGCTGCTGCCAGGCGCGCCGAACCCCGACGATCCCAGCCTGGCGTTTCTCGCCACCCGCACGTGGGCCGACCTGCGCGCCGGCATCGATGATCCCGATGGGTTCGGCGAGCTGGTCTTTGCGCTCAACGGCGTCGCCCGCCGTGCTCCCGCAGCCAGCGCAGCAACGGCGGACGAGTGCCCGTACCGGGGGCTGGAGGTCTTCGACGAGGCGCACGCCGAGTTCTTCTTCGGCCGTGACGACGACACCAGACGGGTGGTCGAGAAGCTGAAGGGCATCAGGTTTTTGGCGGTGCTCGGCCCGTCGGGCAGCGGCAAGAGTTCACTGGTGCGCGCGGGGGTGGTCCCCGCGCTCAAAGGGGGCGCCCTGGCCGGGAGCGAGGCCTGGGGTGTGCACCTGGTCACGCCTGGGGCTCGGCCGTTGAGCTTGCTGGCCGCCCTGGTGGCGCGGCTGCTCCCCCATGAGTCGATGCTGCAGACCCTGGAAAGGATGCGGATCGACGAGGCGACCCTCGACGGGTCGGCCTGCCTGGCGCTGGCCGAGCGGCCGGGTGATGAGCGGGTGGTGCTGGTCGTCGACCAGGTCGAGGAGCTGTTCACGCTGTGCGCCGACGATGCCGAGCGGGCGGCGTTCGTGGCCAACCTGTGCTATGCGGCGGCCATCCCCGGGGGCCGTGTCGTGGTGCTGGTGGCGATGCGGGCTGACTTCTATCACCGCTGCGCCCCCTACCCGGAGCTGCGGGCGCTGATGGCGGACCGGCAGTTCCTCGTCGGCCCGTTGGATCGTGACGGGCTGCGCGAGGCGATCGAGCGGCCGGCCGCGAGGGTCGGCCTGGGGCTGGAGGCCGGGCTGGTCGAGACCATCTTGGACGATGTCGCTGACCGGCCGGGCGGCCTGCCGCTGCTCGAGCATGTGCTCCTTGAGGTCTGGCGCCGCCGCCGGGAGGGGCTGCTGGCGCTGGGGGCGTACGTCGCCGCCGGTGGGGTGGCGGGCGCGCTGGCGCAGCGGGCCGACGCGATCTACGAGGGCTTGACGCCCGTCCAGCAGCCGATCGCCCGCCGGCTGCTGCTGCGCCTGATCCAACCGGGCGAGGGCACCGAGGACACCCGCCGCCGGGTCCCCGCGGGCGAGCTGCTCCGCCGTTCAGAGGAGCGGGCGGACCTGGACGCGGTGGTCAAGGCGTTGGCCGACGGCCGCCTGCTGACCACCAGCCGCGACGAGGTCACACAAGCGCCGGTGGTCGAGGTCGCCCACGAGGCGCTCATCCGCGGCTGGCCCAAGCTGCGCGGCTGGATCGACGAGGCCCGGGATACCCTGCGCGCCCAGGTGCGCCTGGCCGAGGCCGCGACCGAGTGGGACCAGAACCAGCGGGACGAGGCGTTCCTGTGGCGTGGAGCACGCCTGGCCGGCTGGCAGGACCGCCCGACGGAAGACCTCAACGACTTGGAGCGGTCGTTCCTGACCGCCAGCCGGCAACGCGAGGCCCGTGAGCGGGCCGCCAAGCGCCTGCGGGTCCGCCTGGCGGTGATCAGCTCTATCCTTGTGGCGGTCTTGGCCCTGTTCCAGGTCTACCGCGTGGCCGAGCAGCGCGACGTGGAGTTCTCCCGCCAACTGACGGCCAACGCCAGAGACCAGCTAGAACTCGACCCCCAGCTCAGTCTCCTGCTGGCCAAGCAGGCGTTCGAGGCCAGCCCAACCCCCGAGGCCGAGTCAGCACTCCGCCAGGCCACGCTGGACGCGGGCAAACGCGGCATCCTCCGCGGCCACCAGGGCGAGGTGAACAGCGTGGCGTTCAGCCCTGACGGGCAGCGCGTCGCCAGCGCCAGCGCCGACGCCACGGTGCGGGTATGGGACCTGGCCAGCCCGGCCGACCCCCGCGTCCTCACCGGCCACACCGGCATCGTGGCCGGCGTGGCGTTCAGCCCCGACGGGCAGCGCGTCGCCAGCGCCAGCGCCGACGCCACGGTGCGGATCTGGGAGCTGGCCAGCCCAGCCGACCCCCGCGTCCTCACCGGCCACACCGGCATCGTGTTGGAAGTGGCGTTCAGCCCTGACGGGCAGCGCGTCGCCAGCGCCAGCGCCGACGCCACGGTGCGGGTGTGGGACCTGGCCAGCCCGGCCGCCCCCCTCGTGCTCACCGGCCACACCGGCAGCGTGTTCGGCGTGGCGTTCAGCCCTGACGGGCAGCGCGTCGCCAGCGCCGGCGACGACGCCACGGTGCGGATCTGGGAGCTGGCCAGCCCAACTCACCCCCTCGTCCTCACCGGCCACACCGGCATCGTGGCCGGCGTGGCGTTCAGCCCCGACGGGCAGCGCGTCGCCAGCGCCGGGGGAGGGGTCGACTTCACGGTGCGGGTGTGGGACCTGGCCAGCCCAACCGAGCCTCTCGTGCTCACCGGCCACACCGGCAGCGTGGCCGGCGTGGCGTTCAGCCCTGACGGGCAGCGCGTCGCCAGCGCCAGCGCCGACGCCACGGTGCGGGTATGGGACCTGGCCAGCTCAGCCGCCCCCCTCGTGCTCACCGGCCACACCGGCATCGTGGCCGGCGTGGCGTTCAGCCCTGACGGGCAGCGCGTCGCCAGCGCCGGCTACGACGACACGGTGCGGGTGTGGGACCTGGCCAGCCCAGCCGACCCCCGCGTCCTCACCGGCCACACCGGCATCGTGTTGGAAGTGGCGTTCAGCCCTGACGGGCAGCGCGTCGCCAGCGCCAGCGCCGACGCCACGGTGCGGGTGTGGGACC
>JBOGEA010000274.1:0-8069 GCA_050743205.1 Egibacteraceae bacterium
CTATCCAGCGACCCACCCACCCACCCAGAGGACGTCACCTGCGGCGCGCGGCGACCCGATCCGGAAACTTGACTCACGCGCAACGACTTCCAGGCTCCGAGACCTCTGGCGCACACGTGCGGTTTTGCGCCGTACCCGATCCTCGGCCTGAACGAGGTCGAGGATCGGGTACGCCCGTGCCTGGCGGTCCAGTCATGCCGTGGGCTCGTCGACCTCCAACGCTGCCTGCAGCTGTGGATCAACGAACCTCACGTTCCCGTCAACCCGGTGTGAGGAGGTTGGCCACAAGCCGCACCACCGTATTGCCGCAGGCGCCGGCTGGAAGGTGGACACGCACAGACGCATCCGTGATGTCGAATCCGACCCGCTGACCGACATGCAGGTCGACGGCGTCGACCCACACGCGGTCAGGCTCGAGCATCTGTGGCTCGCCCCAGAGCCGGAACGGCTCACGGGATGAGAACAGCTCGTCGACAAGGAGGTCCACGTCCGGTACCCGCCGGCTGAACCGCAGCAGGATCGGTGCGCCCTCCGCGCGATACCCCCCGTCCGGAAGTGGCTCATACTTGAGCGCTCTCTGCTCGATCTTCCGAACCAGATCGGCATATCGCTCGATGACGGATCGGACCAGCTCTTGGTGCAGCTCAAATGAGGTGCCACTGGCCACAAAGCGGCCCATCCGGTCGAGTATTTCGTCAGCTTGACCGCTGAAGTGATCGTCAGCGGCGATGAACCCCACTCGGTCATAGGCGACGGCGGAGGCGTACGCCTCATTCTGAGCGATCCAGGACAGCAGGTTCTCGCTGTCGGCGCCCGCCACTTGGATACGAAGATCACGGGCAGGCAGCTCGGCGGACAGGACACCGCTGCCCTCGAAGCTCGACCGGAGCCACCTGAGCTGCCCGGGCCAGGCGCGTTGGAGGTGCGCCGAGGGCAGCCAGGCCCAATCGAGGTCGCGTCGCCGCTCGACGAGCGCTTTGATGTAACGCTTCGACTCTCTTGCGGACGACCATGTGTAGACGCTCCAGAAGCGCGGGTCGAGAGTGTCGACCCACAATTCGACGTTCCCGCTTCTGAGCTGGAAGAGATAGGCGTCTTCGGTCGCTTCCACCTGGTCGCCGCCGGTGAGCGAACGCAGCGTGCTCGTGTCCGGCTGATCGACGTGCGCCTCAATGATGAAGGTCTTGAGGGGTGAGTTGGTGAAGGAGCCGAAACGCTGCGTCAGCAATGCGCGGGTCATCCGTTTTCCCCGTTGGCCTCGTCGCGATCGTCGAGCTGCTCCGCCTCCTGGGCGAGCAGATCGAGCTGTCCTGGAATCTCCGGGCTCTTCCGCCGTGTCTGTTCCGATTGTCGTCGAAGTGCTTGATACTGCTGCGTTCGACCCCGGGGGTCCGCTTCCTCTGGGAAACGCAGAAGCCTGACAGCGGGTTCGGCCGGGCCTTCAGAGCGCGGGCGGTATTCGAACATCCCTGGATGCAAGGGGTCCGGAGGCTTCCCAGATGCGTCGGCCCGATCGCAAGCATGGGAAACACGAGCTTTGAACCGATCAGGGCACGCTCAATGCGTTCGGCATGCTCGTCGAGGCAGACGTAGAGCACCTCAAGACGAGGACGCACCCCGCTGGCGAGGGTCACGGAGGCAGTGCGGGATACTCCGGAGGCATCGAGCCGGCTCAGTTTGCGTGCCTGCTCTACGTCGACGTTGCCTCCCGACTTGCATTCAGCGACGAGGAGGTAATCATCGGCCGGCCGATGGCACACCATGTCGAGTGTGGTGGAGCCCAACGGTGTCGTTGTGGGGATCTCCAATCCCGCCAGACGGAAGCCCGCCCTTGCAAGCACAGGCGGCCACTCGTCGTGCTCGCGCAACAGCGCAAGGACGGCGTTGACGGGCACGAACCGCTTCGGGCTGGCCATGGCGCACGTGAATCTACGACAGAGACGGCAGGTTCCGGCGGAGGCAGCTCCGGGAAGGCGGGCTCACTACACTCGGGTTGGTGGAGGTGGTCGGGGCATGCGGTGCTGAGCCTGGAGGCAGTCGAGTATCGCGGGCCCGGTCGGTGGCGGTGGCGGCTGACCGATCGTGGGGCGTTCCTCGCCGATCACGAGGTCAGGCTCGACACCTCGTCGTGGGCGTACGAGGCATTCGTCGATCTCGAGCGATGCCTGCGGGTTGATGTCGATCCCGAACGGCCACTGGACAGCGAGCGCGAAGTCATCGACCTGCTCGCGCACTGGGTCGGCTCAGAAGTGTTCGGCGAGGATGTTGAGGCCATCGAGGTGTCCCGGCTCGGGGGGACTGAATCCAGGGCTCCTGACCAAGTCCGGCACGTAACCGTGCGCAGCAGGCCGCCTCCCGGGAGGATGAGAATTCGTCCTTGACATGACAGAGCCGCCGACACGAGTGCCGGCGGCTTGAGTGATGCTGGGCTCAGACTGCTCGAACGTTCCGCGCTTCCTCGCCTTTACGGCCCGGGGCCACGTCGAACTCGACCTGCTGGCCCTCATCGAGCGACTTGTAGCCGCTTCCCTGGATGTTGGAGTAGTGGACGAATACGTCATCGCCCTGCTCACGAGAGATGAAGCCGAAGCCCTTCTCGGAGTTGAAGAACTTCACAGTTCCTGTTGCCAACGCTTTTCTTTTCTTTTGCTGCGAGCAAGTCCCAATGACTGCCTCGTCTCCGCCAGTCTAGCAGGTCGGAGGCAATCTCCCTCGGTTCGCCACGATACGTCTTCAACACGACGCTCAGTCTCGACACACCGGGCGGGGTGGCGGCGGCGGGTGCGCGGCGGTTTCGCGGACCGGGCGCCGCTGGCCAGCACGAGCGGTCCGCCGGGATCGACCGGCTGAGGTGTGAGCCGAGCGCCCATCCGGCCCGCTGGCCGAGGCGGGCTGGGCCCGGCTGTTGGTCAGCCGAGTCGGTAGGCAGCGGCGGGCGCGTCCGCCGGCGCGCCGGCGCCCGAGGAAGGTCGGACAGGTCCGCACGTACGCCTAGTCGGCGCCGATGAACTGGTCCCATTCGTCTTGGGTCAGGTTGCGGCCAGCGAGCGTGGCAGGCGTGCTGAATCCACGCCTCAACCGTGACCGGCCACAGCCCGACTGTCCCATCGGCGCTGGCGGGGACGTTCGGCGCAGTGACTGTGCAGCGCCAGCGGCGGGAGGCACTGCGCGGCAACTGGTCACGCTCGCAGCAGCCAACATCGACCAGCGGTCGCTGTCGCTGCTGTTGAGCCTCGAGAGCCTGAGTCTGGCCCCGACGCTCGACGAGACGCGTGATGGCCTATTACGAGGCTGCTGGAGCCCCCTCCCGGCCGTTTGATCCTGACTGGTCACACCAGCTTGGACAGAGGGTTTCCCGGGTCGGGTTGCGCGCCTTACGCGCCTCTCCGAGCCGGTTTTGTGCTGGATCGCGGCGGAATACCGCCGCGATCCAGCACAAAACTGCGGCCAACTCCGCGCTGCCGCCCCTCCCGTCCCTGGCTCGTCGGGCTGGGCGCAGTCCCTGGCCGTAAGCGGTGAGTGCTGGCGACCGGTGAGCCGCAGACGTCGTCACTGGTGGAGGAGGATGGTGTCGGGGTGGGGGTGGCTGAGAAAGTCGCGGTGGGAGATCTCCCAGCCGTAGGCGCCGGCCAGCGGGAAGATCAGGATGTCGCCGGCGCGCAGGCGCTCGACCGGGCTGGCGCGGGCCAGCACGTCGCTGGTGGTGCACAGCTCGCCGGCGACGGTGACCTGGCTGTTTCGGATCTCGGGGCGCGGGAAGGGGTAGGGCCAGCCGTCGATGTCGACCACGGCGAACGGGTGGCTCCAGCGCATCGCGGCGGGCAGGCGGAAGTGGTGGGAGCCGCCGCGCAGCACGGCGAAGGCGGCGCCGTGATTGTGTTTGAGGTCGAGGACCTCGGCGGCGTAGTAGCCGCAGGGCGCGACGAGGAAGCGGCCGGGCTCGAGGATCACCGTGCTGTCGGGGCGCGCGGCGACGGCGGCCCGCAGTCCGCCGGCGAACAGGTCCCAGTCGAAGTGCGCGCCGCCGCCGGAGTAGTCGATGCCCAGGCCACCGCCCAGATTGACGACCGGCAGCGGCACGTCGAACCGCCGCGTGGCCTGCTCGGCCAGCTCCAGGCAGCGGGCCGCGAACTCGACGTGGGCGGCGGCGTCGGGGTTGTTGGAGACCGCGTGCAGGTGCAGGCCTCGGATCACGACGCGCGGGCAGCGCCGGGCGTGGGCGACGGCGGCGCCGAGCTGCCGCTCGTCGATGCCGAACTGGGTCGGTGCGCCGGTCATCTGGTGGCTGCCCGTGACCAGCCGCCCGCGCGGGTTGACGCGCAGCAGCACCGGCGCGCGCCCGCCGACGCGTGCCGCCGCGTGGTCGATGCGGGACAGGTCGTGGATGCTCTCGGCGTTGATGAACTCCACGCCGGCCCGCAGCGCGGCCTCTATCTCCTCGTCGGTCTTGCCCGGGCCGCCGAACGACCCGCGGGCGGTGGAGGCGGCCGCCCCCACCTTGGCCAGCTCGCCCCCGGAGGCGATGTCGAACCCGTGCACCACGGGCGCCAGCGCCGCCAGCACGGCGGGGTGCGCGTTGGCCTTGACGGCGTAGTAGAGCCGGACGCCCCCGGGCAGGCCGCCGGTCATCGCCCTGGCACGCGCCGCCAGCGCGGCCAGGTCGTAGATGTAGGCGCACAGCGGGCCGCCCCGCGCGGCGCGAGCCTGCCGCACGGCAGCGACGATCCTCGGCGGCACGAGTTCGTGGCGGGCGCGCAATTCAGGAGATGACCGGGAGGGCCTCAAGGCCGCGCAGCGCCGGCTTCGGCCGCCACCGGAGCGTGCCGGTGTCCAGCCGCAGGCCGGGCAGCCGCCGGACGAGCGCGCTGAGCGCGACCTCGACCTCCAGCCGGGCGAGCGGCGCGCCCAGGCAGAAATGCGGGCCGTTGCCGAAGCCCAGGTGCCGGTTGTCCGCCCGGCTCACGTCCAGCCGGTCCGGGTCCGCGAACCGGTCCGGGTCGCGGTTCGCCGCGCCGAGCACGACAGACACGAGTTCGCCATCGCCCAGCGTCCGCCCGCCGACCTCGACCTGGCCGGCGACGATGCGGGTCACCGTCTGGACCGAGCTGTCGTAGCGCAGCAGCTCCTCGACTCCCGGACGGATCAGCGTCGGGTCCCGCCGCAGCCGGCGCAGCTGGCCGGGATCGCGCAGCAGCGCGAGCACGCCGTTGCCGATCAGGTTCACGGTCGTCTGATGACCCGCGACGAGCAGCAGGTAACAGGTGGAGAGCAGCTCGTCGTCGGTCAGCCGGTCGGCGCGCTCCGCAGCCGTGGCCAGCGCGCTGAGGATGTCGTCGGCCGGCTCGGCGCGCCGCTTGCGGATAAGGTCCCGCAGGCAGCCCTCGAACTCGTCCGCCGCCTGCTCGACACGCCGCAGGTCCTCCGGAGCCGGGACTGCCTCTGTCTGGTCCACGAGCTGCTGTGACCACGCGCCGACGCGGTGGCGGTCACCGGGTGGGACGCCGAGCAGCTCGCAGATCACGGTCAGCGGCAAGGGGTGGGCGAGCGCCGCGACCACGTCCATGCTCGGCCCCGCCGCGATGGCGGCGTCGAGCAGCTCGCCGGTGATAGCCTCGACCCGCAGGCGCAGGGCCTGCACCCGCCGGGCGGTGAACGCCCTGGTCGCCAGCCTGCGCAGGCGGGTGTGGTCGGGCGGGTCGGCGTGCAGCATCGAGCGGCCGAACCGCTCCCGCAGCCGGGCGACGTCCCCCACGCCCGTCTGCCGCGCGTGCCAGCGCCGCATCCGCTCGTGGTCCTTCGACAGGCGCGGGTCGCGCAGCGCGGCCTCGACGTCGGCGTACCGGGTCAGGTGCCAGACGCCTCGGGAGTCGCGGTGCGCCGGATGCTCGCGGCGCAGCCGCGTGTAGAGCGGGTAGGGGTCCCGGGCGAACCCCGGCGCCGCCATCTCCCGGTCGATCTCAGTTGCTTCCGACATGACCTCGGACACTACTCGCCGCGCCGCGCCCCGGCCCGACGAGTCATGGACGGGAGGGCGGTGGCGCACCGGTTAGCGGCGGTTGTGTGCTGGATCGCGGCGGTATACCGCCGCGATCCAGCACACAAGCCAGCCCGACGTGACCGCTGCGTGTGGTGGCGGGTGGGCGGCGGCGATTGTGGTCATCAGGTCGGGCCATCGCCAAGCGCGGCGAGGGCGTGCAGGGGGTTGGGCATCTCGCGGTAGATGTCGCCGGCCAGCGGCTGCAGGCGCATCTGGGTGAACGCCTTCTGCCCCAGCCCGGGCGCGTAGAGCGCGGCGCGGTCGGCGTGGACCCGCTCGACGAGCGCGGGGTCGGCGGCGAGCCGGGCGAAGGCGCGCTCGGCCTCCCGCCACACCAACAGCCAGCAGTCGTCCTCCCGCAGGCCGCAGTCGGCTGCCAGCCGCATGATGACCTCGGCCAGGTTGGCCTGCAGCGACGCGTAGAACACCTTGGCCCGCACCTGCGCGATGTCGTCGGTGACCGTGATCGAGCCGGGGTACGGCTGGTATGCCACCCCCGCTGCGGCCAGCCGGGCAGGGTTCAGCCGCAGGCCGCCGAAGTCGCGCAGCAGCAGCCGCACCGGCCTGCCGTCGCGGAAGACCACCAGCGTGTTCTGCAGGTGGGCCTCCAGGCCGATGCCGTACTTGACCAGCGGGATCAGGATCGTGGGCACGAACAGCGCCGCGTACTCGGCCAGCAGCGCCATCCCCGCCTGGTCGGGCGCCAAGGCGCGGTGAGTCCGGTACTGCTCGACCAGGTCGGCCAGCACGCTGCGGCCGGTGACCGGCGAGGTGGCGTACAGCGCGCAGCCGGTGATCGCGACCTCGCCGGGCCGCAGGTGCAGGTTGGGATCTTCGCGCAGCAGCGCCGACAGGTTCCGCAGGCGCCGCCCGGCGGCCCCTGGCGGCTGGAAGGCCGCGCCGGCGAGCTCGGCGACAGGGACCACGCGGCCCCGCAGCTCGGGCTCGGCCGCGAACAGGCGGGCGAGCAGCCGGCTGATCCGGGGGCCGTTGTACGTGGTGGCCGCCGACATGTTGCGGTGGGTCGAGGTCAGCAGCACGTCGAGCGCCGTCTTGACGATCAGCCGCCGGCCGTGCCGGCCCGGCCCGGCGACGACGGTGCGCAGCGAGGTCGTGGCGGCTGCGGGCAGGCTCACCTCGTCCAGCGGCACGATCACGCCGGCGCGCAGCTCGTCGGGGTAGGTGTCGGGCAGGGCGTGGGCCCGCTGCCATGGATGGACTGGCAGGACGGCGAAGTCCCGCGCGGGCAGCCTGCGGGCGGCCAGGGCCTGGCACACGGCCCGCTCCAGCTGCGGGAAGTGGTCGAGGAGGATCGCGGCGACGTCGCGCCCCTGCTCGTCGGGGGTGCACAGCACGTGATCGGCGCGGACGGCGACCAGCGCTAAGTCCACGGCTCCGGCGCACTCCGCCGCGTACCGGTGGCTCTCGGCCGGTGACATGCCCTTGCGGACGCGACCGCAGGGGTGCAGGTTGTGCCCCTCCGCGCACAGCCGCTCGAACAGCAGGGTCGGGTCGCACGGCGGGGGATCGAGGGCGGCGAGCAGGCCCAGCTGGCCGGCGCCGGTCGCGCCCAGCTCACGCGCCGCGCGCCCCAGCCGCGCCGACCGCTCCTCCACGCACGCGTAAGCCATCGCCAGGTTGGCCACCGATTCGGACGCCTCGCGCGCAAGCTCCCGCCAGGCCGGGCCGCCGCCCAGCCCCGCGGCCTCGAGCACGCGGAGCAGCTCCACCGGGTGGGTCAGCTCGCGGCAGGACTCGCCCGTGAGGTGCAGCACCGGGCCTTCGATCCGCAGCCGGCCGAACGCCGAGGATTGACCGATGCCGATGACCAGGCGCGCGTCCGGCCCCGACGTGTCTGCGGCGTCGTGGCTCTCTTCGCCAGCTTCTGCTGGGGGCGCCGGCGTGTCTGCGGCGTCGTGGCTCTCTTCGCCAGCTTCTGCTGGGGGCGCCGGCGTGTCTGCGGCGTCGTGGCTCTCTTCGCCAGCTTCTGCTGGGGGCGCCGGCGTGTCTGCGGCGTCGTGGCCCTCCTTCC
>JBOGEA010000275.1:0-8052 GCA_050743205.1 Egibacteraceae bacterium
TCCAGCGACCCACCCACCCACCCAGCGGAAACTCCGCGCGCCATCGCCGCTCCCGCCCATGTGGCTCGTCGGGCTGGGGCAGCCCCGTTCATCGGGTGTTCTGCACGTGGTGGGCGTCAGTGGTGGCGGTAGACGTCCGAGCGGTGCTCCACGTCCCTGACCGTCACGAGGTGGCGTTGCTCGTCGGTCTGTGACGCGGCCCACACCGTCAGCGTCAGCGGACCGGCCGCGACGTCCGCCTTGGCCAGGCGGAAGTCGAGGCTGAGCGCGGCAGCCCCACGGCGCTCGGCGAGCGTCGGCGACGCCGAGGGGTCGAGCGTGACGGTCCCCATCGCGGGGAGGTAGCGGGCTGGGCCTCCGCCGCCGCGGTGCAGCTCCAGCTCACCCCCCACGGTCACCGCCCGGTCACCGCCAGCGTCGAGGGAGAGGTAGACGCGGACCACCGTCGCCTTCCCCGCGATCAGCGGGACCGAGTGGGCCATGTCCTGCACGGCCTGGGTGACCTCGATGCCGTTGAGGTGGACGGTGACGGCTGGCTCCGGCTCGGCGGCCTGGGCCTGATCGGTGCGGAGAATTGGCCCATCGCTCAGGCCTCGCGGGCCGGTCGTGTGGCCACCTCGAGCTGGTGGCCGACCCAACGCTCGTACGCCGACCAGGCCGGCAGGTCGCGGTGGTGGCACGCAGCCAGCACGCCGTCCAGCGAGCGGAGGTGGCGGCTCAACCCGTCGGCGCGGCGGTGCTCCAGCTCCTGCCGGGTCGCCCGCCCGGCGGCCAGACGGGCGTCGGACAGCCCGATCGACATGCCCTGGGACGCGAGGGCGTCGCGGGCGAGGGCGGCGTCGCCGATGGCCACGACGTCAGGTTCTCGGGAGGCGTGAGGGATGTCCAGGCTGGCTACACGCCGTGACCAGTGGCCCTGGTGGAGGCTGACCCCATCGGCCAGCCAACCAGCGCCAGAGGCCTCAAGGCGACGGCTCAGCTCCGCGGCGTGACGGGGTGGCGTGCCGGGCCCGACCCAGCCGACCGTGAGCCACCGGGCGGAGCCCAGGCGATACCCGTAGCCGGCGGGCCCCGCAGCCAACCGCATGCTCGGGTCGAGGTCGTCACGCGCGACCGTGCAGCACGTCGCGACCCACACCGGCGACGGGCGGGTATGCCCGCTCGCAGTCACTGCCCGGCGGCCAGTGGCATCGACCAGTCGAGCCGCACCGCCGCCCGCGACTACGCCGCCCGCGAGTACCTGGATGTCTGGGCAGTCCTGGACCCGGCGCCACAAGGCTCCGGTCAGGGCGGCGCGGTTGAGGTGGGCGCACGACGGGCTCTGCCGCTCGGCCGGTACTGGGTCGTCCCAGGCGACGAGCCTGTGGGTGGACAGGCGGTCGACGTCGAGCTCGGCGGGGGTAATCCCCAGCTCGAGCAGCAGCGTGAGCAGCGGGGCGGGCACGCTCTCGACGGCAGGCACGGTGGCGGGCGGGCGGCAGCGGAGGATCACCGGCCCGTTGCGGGCCGCGAACAGGGCGTAAGCGAACGCCACCGGCCCTGAGCCGAGCACTGTGTGCTCGCTCATGGCGCCGGTGGCACGGCGGCGAAGCGAGGGTCGGCCGGCACCGAGAAGGTGGCGAGGAACCCGCGCTGGGCGAGCGCTTCGCACGCACCCTCCAGGCCAGCCGGACCGAGCATCGCCATCCGGGCGGCGGCGATGTTGGCCGCCCCCGCCGGGACCCCGGCCACATAGCCCCGGTGCAGCAGGCCGAGCACGGTCTCGTAGCGTTGCTGGAGGTCTTGAAGGGCGGGCTCGGACACCGGCGGGATCTCCAGGTCCAGGAGATAGGGGGTGCCGGGGTGGCGGCCCAGCCACTCCTGGATGGCCGTGAAGGTGGCGAAGTGGTCGGCGCCGTCGGCGATGATCGACCGCACGAGGGCGGCGTGCGCCTCCTCGCCGTCGCGCTCGTAGGTGGCCTCGATGCCGAGGTAGAGGCCATCGACGCTCTGTGACGGCGCCTCGACCTCCACGAAGTCGGCGAGCGCCTCAGGGGTGAGCGGGCGGTAGCGGACCGGCCGGCCGGGCTGCCCTGGCGGCTCGGGGATCAGGGTGGCGACGCCGAGCGCTGGGGCGAAGGGACCGGCGGAGCCGGAGGCCAGGTGGAGGTCGAACAGCAGGTCGTTGACCTCGCGGAGGTGGCGCATCTCGCCGATGGCCACGCGCAGCAGCTCGGCGCGGGCGGCCCGGGCGTCGTTGCGCAGCGCCGACCCGGCGGTGCCCGCGTCGCGGTCCACGCTGAAGACCGCGGCCAGGTACTCGAGCATGACGGCCAGCTCGACCCCGGCGGCGTAGCGCAGCGCCGGCTCCAGCTGGCCAGGCTCCAGCGGCACGCCGACTATCACGGTGGGCGCGTAGGGGACCCGCTGCTCCCGCCCGTCCAGCGCGATGTCGAGGTCCTGCCACCGGGCGTTGATCTCGTGATGGCGCATCTCGCCTGAGTGCGCGCCGTCGGGAGCGGGCGGGGGCCCGCCCTCGCGCACGGAGCGCAGCCACAGCGTCCGGGTACCCCAGTCGGGGTCGTCGGCCGGTACCCCGGTGGGCAGGGCCGGGAGCACGATGTCGGGATGGTTGGACGCCCAGTAGAAGCAGCCGCAGTCACGGAAGTCGTGCGTCCACGGCGAGCACAGCGACTGGGTCAGCTCGCCGGGTGAGAACATGGCGGCGAAGGCGCCGTCGTCGGTGAGGTAGGAGGCGCGCGGCGCCGCCAGCGTGAGCGGGGGGGCGGGTGGCCCACCTGAGCGCCGCAGCGCCAGCTCGACCTGGGTGTCGGGCCGAAGGAGGCGCACCGCCGTCCAGGCGTCCGGCGGCGTCTGGTCGCCAAACCCGTTGGGGACCGCGAGAGACAGCTGCCCGAACCCGGCGAAGTCGCCGGTCAGCCTGGTCACCTGCCAGGTGCCGGGGGCCTCGGTGGCCAGTCGCCGCAACCCGTCGAGCAGGGGCCCGGCGGCCAGCTCTTGCTCGGCCGCGTCGAGATCCACCTCGGCCACCGCGATCTGGGCCCCGACGAAGTCGACGGCCACGAACGGGAAGAACCGGCGGTCGAGGTTGCGCAGGTCGACCTCGAGGCCGGGAAAGCAGTTGCCGACCCCGGACTCCAGCTCGACCACCACCGGGTTCCCCGCGGCCCGCACGTCAGCGAGCCGGGCCGTGCGGTTGCGCGGCAACAGCTTGTCGTCAGCCATCACAGGCTCCTATCGGGGCGAACCAGTCGGGGCGCTCCGTGGACACGACGCAGTAGGCGTCGAGGCAGAACTCCAGCCATCCCCTGATGGCGTCGCACGCGGCCGTGGTGCGGGTGGCCGCCTCTTGGTGGCAGCCGCCGCTGCAGAGGTACCGGGCCCAGCAGCTGCGGCATGGCTCGACCCGCTCGACGTGGCGGTCGGCCAGAAATTGGCGTTGGCGGGCGGGGTCGGCCCCGCCGCTGTCGTCGCCGAGGGCGTAGTCCTCCTCGCCGATCGCCCGGTGGCAGGCGAACCACCGCCCCGCGGTCGACACCGAGGCATAGCCGCCGCCGGCGCCGCAGGGATAGGGCGAGGACGAGCCGGCGTCGAGCCTGCGCAGCGCCACCCGCAGATTGTCGAAGGCGGTGTCCCCCCCGGCCCGGATCCTGGCGAGCTCCCGCTCCCCGAGCGCGATCGAGGCGTGGAGCCAGCGGGGCCAGTCGTCGTCCCCGAGCGCCCCGAAACCTACACGCACGGGGGCGAATCCGATGGCGGGGAACCGCTCGGCGGCCAGCGCGTCGTAGCGCCCGGCGAGGTCGAGGTCGTCGCTCGTCAACGTGGCCCGGGCCGTGACCACCGCCGCGCCCGGGTCGGCGAGCAGGGGGCGGACCCGGGCCATGGCGTCGTCCCAACTCCCCTCGCCGGCCAGCGTGAGGCGCCGCCGGTCGTGCGTCGCCCTGCCGCCGTCCAGGCTGACCGTCACCGCGAAGCGGTGGGAGCGGACGAGGTCGAGGTCCGCAGGCGCCAGCATCGTGCCGTTCGTCGTGACCGAGAACCCGACCGGTTGGCCCACCTCGGCGGCACGGCGGCTGGCGTAAGTGACGACGTGGTGGACGAGGCTGCGGTCGAGGAACGGCTCGCCGCCCAGGAAGCCGATGGTGGCCATGGCGCGGCGCTCGCAGCCAGCGAGCAGGGTGTCGATGGCCCGCTCGGCGGTGGCGGTCGACATCGCGCCGACCTGGGCGCCACCGAAGGCGCCGCGGCCCGCGTAGCAGTAGTCACACGCCAAGTTGCACGCGGAGGTGACGTTGAGCGACAGGTTCTGGGGGGCGACGGAGGGGACGGCGCTCAAGCCCAGGCGCTCGCCGTGGTCGAGGTAGGGAGCGAGCGCCTCCTCCAGATCCTCTTGGTCGAGGCTGGCGAGCGTGCCCTCATCGACGTCGAGGATCTGGCTGCCCCGCAGCACCAGCACATGGGTGCCAAGGCGGGACCGGAAGCTCCGCCAGGCGGGTGGCGCGGTGGTCGCGGTCATTGGTCACCGTCCTCGGCCGCGTCGAGAGCCATGAGCACCCGGCGCCGCCGCTCCGACGCCTCGGGCGACAGCGGGGCCGGCCCGCCGTCGGGAACCGCCCCCAGGGTGCTCGGCGCCGTCACGGCGCCGGCCCAGGCCATCAACAAGTCGTACTGCCACTGCGCCAGCGACAGCGCTAACGCGTTGCTGTTGCGCATGAACGGGGGCATCTGCATCGAGAAACCGGTGTCGGCGAAGGGTGCCCGCACGATCTCGGCGAGGCGGTCCGGGTTCTCCCGCACCCACGACTCCAGCGCCGCCAGGTCGGAGAGGTCACGGTGCCGCTCCCTGGCCCGCTCCGACAGCGGCAGCGGGATGTTGGCTGACGGCTCGGGGATGGCGATCTCCGGGTCGCGCAGCCGGTCCTCTCCACCCATGGCACGGGTTGGCTGGGGCACACCGTCGCCGGGTATCCGGCTCCGCCGCTCCTCGGGGCGCAGCGGCCGGGCGATGACTGCCCTCCAGAAGTCGAGGTCCATCGCAGCGGCGGTCTCGAAGGCCCGCTCGAACAGGTCCTCGACCCAGGCGGCCCGGTCGGCGTCGCTCAGCGCCGCGTCGCGACCCGGGTCGTGCTGGCGGTCGTTGATCTCGTCGGCCAGCGACAGGAACGGCCGCCGGTCCGGTGCGTACTGGGGAGGACCGACCGTCACGTTGGCCGTGCACCGCACCGGCCCGCTGGCGAGCGTGAGTTCGGCCACGATCTGGGCGTCACAGGTGTCGTCGATGACGCCGAGCGACACACCGGGTGTGCCTTCGTCCACGGTGTCAGCAGGCACGACGCGACCGCTTCTCGCGGCACCCTCCCATCCGGCGGCAGCGTTGAGGAACGCCTGCGCGGCGGGAACGGCCGGTGGTTGGACCTGCGCGGCGCCCGGCGGACCGTAGAACCGGCCCCGGGCGGGAGTGAAGCGCAGCCGCACGATATCGACGCGCACCGCGGACGACCAGGGCTGATCCGCCGGCTGGGCAACCGGCCGCAGGACCTGGACCTGGCCGAGCGGGACGGACCGTCCGGGAGGGATCATCGGCTGGGGCGTCCCGGGAGGGCTGGACCCCATGAGCTGCACGGCGCCGTGGTCGTCCGCGCGCACCCGGACCGGCGGGAACGTGCCGAACCGCAGGCTCGCCCGACCGGTCCGGCGAGCCGCCTTGAGGTTCATCGCCTCTACGGTGAACGACAGGCTCGCTTCGCTCGCGCCGTTCTCGGCGAGCAGGTCGGGGGTCACCGGGACCGCCGTCAACGCGGTCTCGTCGCCGGTGAGGGCCCACAGCTCGAGGAACGGGGCGACGGGCCGGAGCAGCGCGCCGTCCCGGACGACGATCTGGGTCGGCATGCGCGGTGAGACGCTGCCGTCGGGCAGCACGTCCAATGTCCACGCCGGCCGGATGCGCGTCTCGGCGATGGTGTGCGGGTCGCCCCTCGTCCACTCGAAGGCGACGTGCGGGGTCAGGCTGCCGCCCAGGCGAGCGATCGCCACGGGAGGCGTCAGGAATATGCGTCGGATCGTGTCTTCCGCCACGCTCGCCCTCCCACCTTGATGGACCCAAGTACCTTACCTCGCAGGTGCGTCGACTGGGCTCCGGATTCCGGATCCGAGCCGACACACCTCGCTTCAGGGGGCGCGGAGGCCGGAGATGACGATGTCGAGGTGGCGCTCCCGGACCGCCGGGGTGACCTCCGGTCCGGGGAGGCCGCCGAGCAGGAGCACGATGTCCATGGCATCGACGTCACCGCGCAGCTGACCCGCGGTCTGGGCGCGCTCGATCAGCTTGCCCGCCGCCTCGAACAGGTCGCCGCCGGCCCGGCCGTAGACGGCGCTGGCGCGCGCGGAGCCCACGCCCGCCTTCAGCGCGCGGTCCTCCATGTGCGCCGCGGCCAACGCACGGATGAGCCCGACCACCTCGGTCCACGGGTCCGCGCCCTCCGTGGCGCGCTCCAGCGCCGCTCGCGCCAGCGCGGTGATCTCGGCGACGCGGTCGGCGAGCGCGGCCTCCAACAGCTCCTCCTTGGTGGCGAAGTGGTTGTAGAGCGTGCCGACCGCCACCCCAGCCCGCTCCGCGATCGCGTCCGTCGGCGCCTGCGGGCCTCGCTCGGCGAACAGCGCTCGCGCCGCGGCCAGGATCCGCGCCCGGTTCCGTAAGGCGTCGGCGCGAAGTGGCCGCGTGGGCCGATCAGAGGCGTTGCGCTCCCCAACCAAGTTGAGCCACCCCTCATATTACTGCTAGGATGAACGAGGGTTCAGGTTACACGGCTTAGGAGACACGATGAGGGTGCACACGCAGACCAGGAGCCGGCACGCTGACGCCGCCTGGACGGTATCCAACATTCCTGACCAGCAAGGACGGACGTTCATCGTCACCGGCGCGAACAGCGGGATCGGCTATCCCACGGCGCGGGAGCTGGCCTCCAGGGGCGCCCATGTCGTCATGGCCTGCCGTGACCTGCGGAAGGCTGAGGTGGCGGGGGAGCGGATCCTCGCCGCTCACCCGTCCGCGAGCCTCGAGGTCGTGCCGCTCGATCTCGCGGACCTCGGCAGCGTCCGCGACTTCGCCGCCGCCTACACCGCCGCGCACACCCGCCTGGACGGGTTGATCAACAACGCCGGTGTCATGGCGCTGCCCCGGCGCGTGACCGCCGACGGCTTCGAGGCGCAGCTCGGGACCAACCACCTCGGCCACTTCGCGTTGACTGGGCTGTTGATGCCGACTCTCCTCGCCAGTGGCCCCGCCCGGGTGGTGACCGTCAGCAGCATCGGTCACTGGGCTGGGCACATCCAGTCCGACGACCTGATGGGCGAGCGTCGCTACCGCCCGTGGCCGGCGTATTTCCAAAGCAAGCTGGCCAACCTGTTGTTCACCTACGAGCTGGCGCACCGTCTCGCGCGCCAAGGCTGGACCGTCGTCGCGGTGGCGTGCCACCCGGGCCTGTCCGCCACCGAACTCGGCAAAGCCAGCACCATGCCCGGCTGGGCTGACGCCTTGGCCCACCGCCTGGTCGCGCAGCCCGCGTCGATGGGCGCGCTGCCGACCCTCCGCGCCGCGACCGCGCCCGACGTGGCCGGCGGCGACTACTACGGGCCTCGCGGCCTCGCCGAGCTGCACGGTACGCCCGTCAAGGTGCGCTCGTCCAAGGCATCCCACGACGAGGACGCGGCCAGGCGCCTTTGGGAGCGTTCCGTGCAGCTCACCGGCGTGGACTTCCGCGCACTCACGGATGCGAGCATTCGCGGTCAGTGAAGCGTCATCTCGGCGGTGGCGAGCGCACCGGAGCAGTGCAGGGACGGACGACGTTACGCTTTTTGGGGTCTTCTCACATATCCGTGGGTGGCTGGCCTCTGTCGTGCAAGCAGCCTGCTCATCACCGTGATCCCGGCCCCGCCCTCGGCGCAGCCACGGGACGATCGCCCGCAAGAACCGGGCAGAAACGGTGAGACTGATCGCACCCGCAGACGACAGGCCACGGTCCGGCTGCGCCCAGGCCTGGTGATGAGCACATC
>JBOGEA010000276.1:0-7882 GCA_050743205.1 Egibacteraceae bacterium
GCCGAGTCGTGGAAAGGTTAGATCTGACCAATTCTCTGCTAGTTGACTGCAACAGGCACGAACCGGGCGGAATGTCCTTTCCGTGATTCGGTCAGATACCCCGCGAAAGCCGCAGGTCGCCCGTACATCTCATCCGCCGCCCTCACCGGCCCCGATTTGGGCCTTCTACCAGCGGTTTCCCGCCCCCGACCCCTCCAAGGACCGATTAGTTGTACAGGAGGGCCAAACTTGTCACAATGTCAAGGACCCCGGGAACCGAGGCGCCCTAGATGCCTTGGAGGGGCGAGACCTGTTGCGCGTGAGTCAAGTCTGGTGGGGTCGGGTTGCACGCGTTGCGGTCATGTCGGGCGAGGTTGTGTGCTGGATACGCGACGTATACGTCGCGTATCCAGCACACAACCTCGGTCAGCTCCGCGCGCGACCGTCCCTCCCGTCCATGGCTCGTCGGGCCGGGGCGCAGCCCCGCTAGATGCTGTCGCATCTTCGCTGCAAGAATTATTGGTGGACGGCCACCGTGAGCCAACTTCTCACGAACTTTTCGTAGAGGCGCGGATACTGTGTGACCAGGCGCCACGATCGGCGCTCCTCATGGGCCTCGCAGCGCTAGAGGTGGCCGCCAAGGAGCTGATCGCAGCACTCATCCCCGACGCCAAGTGGCTAGTAGAGGAGGTCCCCAGTCCTCCAGTGAAGCGTATGCTCCAAGAGTATGTTCTAAAGTTGCCAATCCGGAGTCCTGCTCTTCCCGAGATATTCGAAGACTCGGCTGCTCTACAAGATTTGGCGAAGGCCGTTTCCAAGCGGAATGATCTAGTTCACCGAGGTGCTGACGTCCCGTGCCGTACGTGTGGAGCAATGGTTGGACCTCATCGAACGTTCTTCTCAGCTTTGGATGCTTGCGCAGGCCACAACTGGACTCTCGACATTAGGCACCGCAGTTGGTGGTACCCCGCTCAACCTCGCGTCGCGCGCCATCCGGCATGGGAGCAGTGGCCCTCGAAGAGGGAGAACATCTCGTCGTCTAAGTCACCGACACAGTACGCCAACTTGGCGCCCTCGACTGGCCTCGGGCACTAACTCATCTTCTGTGATAAGCCAAATTAACCGACATCGCGCCACGACGTCATCCCGTCCGAGCGCGAACTGACGGCGCAGTACGGAACAACCCGAGGAACCGTCCGACGCGCCTTCGGCGCGTACTCATCGCAGAAGAGTTGATCGTCGCACACCACGGCCGCGTGTTCCTCCGCCAACAACCCGTGGTCCACCGACCCATGGGGTGATCGTACTGCACCGGCCGCCGGCGGCAGGAGAACGGCCATGTCCGCACGGTGAGATGATGGACGTCAACAGGTGCTCCAGGCTGCCACCGTTATAAGGTGGTTATCTCTCTTCATTCAGCAACCATGGTTGGACACTTTGAGCGTCGCACCGATCAACTCATGTATGGCAACGCTTTCAATGTGATGCTATTTTTTAACGTCCCATACCTGCGTAACCACCGGTACGGCCCAGGCTATGAAGACGCGATCTCCACCCTAGCCTGGAACTCTGAAAACACAGGCTCATTAGCTCGGCTCGTCGAGCGTACCACCGACCTGAAGTTGTTCATCGCTACATCTACCACTTTCCTGCTCCGCAGCCCCCCACTCTCAGTAGCTTCACTAAGCTGGCCGACAAAGGGGAGGGATACCTCTACGATCGCATGCCAATATTCCTTGGCGACCACGGGACTAACCGTTGCTCCAAAGCTTAGCTTGAACCGGTCGGGAAGAGGCTGTGCGAGATGAATCTCTGAGCACGCGCCGATAGCGGCGAGGAGTAAGAACGTCGAGCCTCGCCTTCGAAAGAATGATAAGACCTGCTTGTCGTCTTCAGCTAGCGTCGAGGCATCGTCCATTTTTGACCGGGCCACAAGCTTGACTTTGGCGTCCTGCAAAGCGACCATAAGAGAACATACATATACAATATGTGGCGCGGTCGTGAAATCCGAGAAGTAGCTCGCGTAAGTTTTATCATTTTCCCAGATCGCTCGTAGCTCATGATACGCAGTGCCAGGATTGCCATGAAACGCCGCTAACGCCTGCGCTGCCGTGTCAGAAGGCACCAAGTTCGAGGGACGCCGAGCTCGGTCTTGAGGACCACCTCGACGTGCGCCCAAATATGTCGCATCTGGTATTGCACTAAACTCTTTTCGTAGCCGCTCTTGATGCCGATCAGTGCTTCGGAAGTCGGAGGGCTTAATTGGGTTCTGACTATTGTTGAAACGAATAATGTCATCGACAATATCGCCGTTGTCGCAGCGGACGAATCGAGTCAGAATAGATGCATCCCCCAGGTTGTGGTCGGCCGAGCGACTTAGTGCACCGGTGGTCTGTGCGCCATTTACGATCGCAACGCCGTGCAATGTCAGCTTTGCCGTGGGACCATGCGTCGAAGGCGTGATGTAGTCGTTAACCAAGGCGGTAATACCGTTATTGAAAGCCCAGAAGTATCCCGGCCGCAGCCGGGCGGTTTGTTCCATGTTGAAATTAATGTTCCGTGCGGTCTGACGGCTGGGCATGTAGCCACGTACATTGGCAGAGAACAACCTCTCCTCATATTTCTTGTATAGCTCCGTGAGCCAGGTGGCAGGAACTGATGTGCATATAGCCGCCCAATCGGCACCAACCTCCTCGAACCATCCGCCGACCACAACACTCATTTCATCGCTTACAAGGATGGGGTTTTGAATACTTTCATACCAGTCCGAAAGACGCTTTAGCCCAACCTCAAGGTGTCTAATGGGGGTCTCCAAATTTGGATATCGAATCTTTAGGTGACCTGCCGCAGTCTCGGCCGCCTTGTGCAATTCAAGGCTCACGGGATCAGATTCAGGCACGTTGTGGCAATACCAAATCTCGACCGACTCAATCTCGCCTCTCTTCAAGGCATCGGCGAGTTCAGCCGAGGCGGAGATGAGGCTTTCGCTCATGGATGGATGCTCCCCTGCGAGAACCCAGGCGACTGCTGTATTCAAGTCACAGGCCTTATTGAGGGGCGCATGGGAACGCTGCTTGGTGGAGAACCACCCTTGCGCAATGACCACGGTTCCGGTTTCTCGATCTATGTACAGTGCGTCACACTTCTTATCCTTGGTGTCGTCGGTGAGGCAGTTTGTGGCCTCTGCTACGATATCCTCGATTCCAAACCGCATCTCTAGCGCGAAAAGGAGGAGGGCATTGGACCCGAACTGCTGGACTAGTTCCTTCCGCGCTTTCAGAGCTTCAAGGACAGGCACACTCATTCTGGATGTCCAATTCGTCGCCATGTTCGGGAAGGGAAGGGTACCAGAGCAGCCGGTCACATCGCGATGCTGCGGCTCCCATGATCGTCGTTGCGACCGGTTGCATAGCCATGCTCACGCCACCACGTCACGTGTTGGCCTGTGCCGCTTGACCTGCATGGTGCTTCACATGCGCTCTTGTCCGCATATGACCGGCATCCGCAATGCTTCCGCACACCAGCGCTGGGCGTGCATGACCGCTGGTGCACTTCTGGTTCTCCGGCCTCATATGAGGGCGCAGGACCGGAAGCCATCTGCCTGGAGGCCTCGTTGCGCACTGCGCTTGTCGCCTCATCGGCATGCCTCCGCTTGTTCCTGCCTCCCTTGCTGACGCCCGTTTACTTGTGCGGCCTCCGCCGGTGTGGCCTCTGGCGGGACGCTGGCGGGGGTAGCGCATGCCGGCTGTCAGGCCGCTGGCGATGGTCCGCAGGGTCGCCCGCTCGCCGTCGTCGGCGTTGAGCCCGTTGACGTCGCATGCGGCGAGCAGTGCCTGTTCGACGTCGTCGCGGTTCAGCTCACCGGCGCCGACCAACCGGCCGAGGCGGAAAGCGCTGCGGTTGAGTTCGTCGTTGCGTGTTGTTCGTCGTTGCGTGTTGTGGCTGCCGCGTGGGCGACGCGTGCTGCCTCTCCCTGCCAGCGCCACGGCGCCGTAGCCGCGCTCTTGGCTTGGCGCACCTGCGCCGGTGTCGCAGACGGTCCTACCGGCCCATGCTGGCGTGTGTTGGCCAGGTCGGCCACCCAGTCGGGCAGCTCAACAATCATGGCCCGCGGGGCGCGCCACCGGTACCGGCCACCGCAGTGGCGGTGGTGGCGGCCGGGGTGCTCGCGGCCGATGTAGGAGGGTGGGGCGAGGGCGTAGCCGCCGTCGCCGAGCACGTCGAGATGCTGCTCACCGATGCCGCTGATCCTCTGCGGCACGCTCACCCCTGCGGGGGTGGGTACCACCGGTGCTGGCCATGCGGGTCACCGCTACGGCGGTCTCGACGTCGCCGTGCTGGGCGATCAGCCGTGCCTAGCTGTGTGCCCAGCCGGCCCGTCCAGGTCTACCGCTATCAACCCACACGGCCCGCCCGGGCGGATCCCAACATTGGCGTGTGACCAGCGTGCCCACCAACCCTCGACCACACCCAGGTCTGTGGTGGTACCGTAGAGCCGCCCGTGTGTGCGGGTGCTTGCCTGCCACACAGCAGTCCGCACCGTCTTGGCAGGAGCATGCGCGGGTGGCGACGTCGTGTAGGGGCACCACAGGCCAGCCGTAGCTGCATAGAGGCGGGCCGCCTGTCCACCGTTGGGATGTCGTGCTCGCTCATCGGTTCCTCCGGGTGGCGGTGACCTCGACCCAGTGGGAGCGGGTTGCCGGCTGGTCGGGCTCGGGCAGGCCAGCCGCTATCAGCAGCGCGTCACCCACTGGCCGGACCGTCTCGACGGCGGCGCGGGTCTGGGCGGGTCGGCGGGCAGCCCGTCGGGACGAGGTATCGCCGCGACCACTGCAATCAGACGACGGGTCAGACCAGCGGGGTATGGTCGAGCGTCTCGGGCGGCAGCGCCACGATCTGGGCGGGCGAGCTTTTGGAGTTTGGCGGGGGTCGTCGAAGTCGCCGAGCGTGGTGGCCGCACCGAGGCTGTCCATCGCCCCCCTTGGGTGTGCGCCAGCGTCCAGAACCGCTGGGCGCGACTGTGGAGGGAGTCGGCGAGGATACCGATGCGGGCGGCCAGCTCTCATGCGGTGGCCGGCCGGTCATGCGACCACCGGCCCGCGGTCGCGCTCGGAGCGGGGCGCGGCACGCTGACGCCTGCGGCGGGCGAGCGGGAGGGTACACCCACGAAGCCTTGGGCCGGTCGTTGGCGCGACGGTGGACGACCCCCGCTGGTCGCATCATCCTCAACGAGCGAGCCGATGTGGCACTGTCCCCACGACCCCGCTGCTCAAGCCCAGCTTGACGCAGTACGAACTGCTCAGTCTGCGTCAGGCCGCGCCCGTCTACCACTGCCGTCCTGCCTCGCGCCTGACGTCGTCTGCCTGGCATGCGCTCCACATTCGTGAGGGAACCACACCGCAGACGCTCAGTCGAGGACGCTCCCTGGAGCAGTTCGCCAGCGACCAGCAGTCCGCATCTGGTCCGCATCTGGTCCGCAACAGGCCGAAAACTGGTGCGAGAGAACAGAAGGTGACAAGCAGTGTTTCTGCTGGTCGGCGCGCATATGGCGGGTTATGTAAAGGTCAGCCGATACCCCCTTTTTCCTTGACACGGAAGAGGTCGGGCGTTCAAATCGCCCACTGCCCACTTCTTGCTCACCCTGCCGGCGACGGCTTCGGGAGCGAGCAGTTCTGATTGGTAGCGAACCAGTATTGCGACGGCCCACTCCACCTTATCCTCAACACGCTGTCCACGCGGTTGGCTGGTTGACCATAGCTCCCGGTTCTCTGGTCCATTGTCGCTCCGATCTCCGTTGCGATGATGAACGTTCTCGTCTGGGAAGAGCGGTCGTTCCAGGAGCGCTTCCATCACCAGGCGATGCTCGAAGACGGGTGAGCCATTCGACCTGCGAACGCGGTATCCATTCTTGTCGATGTGGCCAGTGCCACTGGGCGCCTTTTTCGGGCCCCCGCGAGTGGATTTCCGTAGGTCCTCCAGCGGTGATAGTGCGCATTGCAAAGTCTGCGGCGTGCCACGAGTTGGTCGCAGCCTTCCACCTCGCAGACCCGCGTTTTGGAGGTGCGCTTCCGGGGCCTCCAGCGAGGGGATCCCCATGCCGTTGTAATCGGTGGTAGTGCGAATAGCAGTAGCCGAGTGCCGCTATTCTCGCGCCACAACCTTCGATCGAACAAACCGGAGAGGCAGGGCTGGGTCGGACCTGGTTCGTCTGATAGCTGCGGCTCCTGCAATAAGCCGCCTTTGTCGGGATCCCCGTGTCGCCGCCATCGTTGGTAGTGACAGGAGCACCATCCCCTCGCCGCGACCGGCGCACAGCAGCTAGGAATCGAACAAGTCCGTGACCGCACTTGGCCTGCCACCAGCCTTCCCCCGCTGAGAGGTTAACCACGTCCACGTGCTTTATTAAAGCGCAGATGCAGTTGGAGCCATGGAACGCGCTGCGCCTCGCCCGGCTCAAATGGCAACCTCGTAGATGCGCCGGGCACTGACCGGCCTGAAGGGCGGCGTGAGAGGATGGCCGATGTCGGTGGGACCGCGTGTGCGGCTGGTGACCAGGAAGGCGAGGGATGAGGCAGGCGTATCTGGGCAGGACGGGGCTTGTGGTGAGCGAGCTGTGTCTTGGGGCGATGACGTTCGGGGACAGCGCCGACGCGGATGCGACGCGGGCGATCGTGGAGCGGTTCCGAGCGGCGGGTGGCACGTTCTTCGACACGGCCGACGTCTACGCGGGTGGGCGCAGCGAGGAGATCCTGGGCGGCCTGCTGCGTGCGGACCGGGATCAGGTCGTGATCGCGACCAAGGCGTTCGCCCGGGTGGGGGAGGGACCGAACGATGTGTCGTCCAGCCGGCGCCACCTCGTCAGGGCGGTGGAGGCGAGCCTGCGGCGGCTGCAGACCGACTGGATCGACCTGTACCAGCTGCACCGGTGGGACGCGACCACGCCGTTGGACGAGACGTTGGCGACGCTCGAGGACCTGGTGCGGGCGGGAAAGGTGCTGTACGTCGGCGTGTCGAACTGGGTCGGGTGGCAGATCGAGCGCGGGATCGGTGCGCAGAGGGCGGCTGGCTATGACCGCTTCGTGTCCCTGCAGCCGCAGTATTCGCTGCTCGAGCGCAACATCGAGCTGGAGACGCTGCCGGCCGCCCGGGCGAACGACCTGGGGGTGCTCGCATGGTCGCCACTGGCGGCCGGGTTCTTGGCGGGCAAGTACTCGCGGGGCGAGCGGGCAGAGGGCAGGGGCCGGTTCGCCCAGTGGATCGGGCATCTCACCGAGCGGGACTGGGACGTGCTCGACACGGTCCGCGAAGTCGCGAAGTCCTACGACGCCGAGCCGGCCACGGTCGCGATCGCGTGGCTGCTGT
This sequence comes from Egibacteraceae bacterium, assembly GCA_050743205.1. Taxonomy (GTDB): domain Bacteria; phylum Actinomycetota; class Nitriliruptoria; order Euzebyales; family Egibacteraceae; genus JBOGED01. The sequence continues at coordinate 7,342 of JBOGEA010000276.1, forward strand.
CCAAGCCGTCGGTGATCCCGATCATCGGCGCGACACGGGTCGAGCAGCTCGATGCGACGCTCACGGCGGCGGAGCTGACCCTGGAGGCCGACGCGTTGGCTCGGCTCGACGAGGTGGGCGCGCCGGTCGACGGCTACCCGTGGGACGTCGACCAGTGGCCCCTTGTGGGGCGCCCCTCCCGGTGATCTCTGGCCGGATCAGACCGGTGAAGCGGCAGCGCACCCGTCGCCGTCTTCGATGACTTAGAGCGTGTTTGAGAACGCGGCCTTGACTTGCGGGGCGGAGCGCGGTTCAGGCGGCTCGATGCCGCCTGAACCGCTCAGCTTTAATAAAACAGGGTCCTTTGTAGCTTCTGTAGGTCGCCAATTTTGCCATATCTCGCACTCATACCACAAAACACTAAGAGCGCAAAAATGAAATTGTGGCGAGCGGCGATGTGAGTGCACAGCCTTCACACGCGTCCGCCATACCCAGGCGCACCCACCATCAGACCTCACCGGCGGTCCTCCCCTCCGGTGAGGCCGCCGACAGATAGCAAGGT
>JBOGEA010000277.1:0-7874 GCA_050743205.1 Egibacteraceae bacterium
GTGGCTGTGTGCTGGATAGCGGCGGTATGGCGCCGATATCCAGCACACAACCCTCCGGTAGGCAGACCAGGCCCGCTTGGCAACAGGCCGGTCACATGCCCAGCGCGACGCCGACAACCCCATCCCCTGAGCAGCGTGAGGTCCCTTCAGAAGAGCCACACCATTTTATTAAAGCTGAGCGGTTCAGGCGGCATCGAGCCGCCTGAACCGCGCTCCGCTCCGCTTCGCCCGCGACTCAAGCGCCGCGATTCTCAAACACGCTCTAAGTCACGGGGTGAGGACATCGCCGATGGGGGTCCAGGCTCCGCCCTCGACCTGGTAGACCTGGCCCGACCTCATCCCCTTGTGGCAGTCAGCGGAGAAGCTGATGGCGGTGGTCACGGGGGTTTCGATAGGCGCCAACGACTCCAGCGCCAGCTTGATCGCCTCGCCAGTGACGTCCACGCCCGACGCCACCACGCGCGCGATGCCCTCGGCCATCACGTGCATCGTGTACCAGCCCTGCGTGAAGTGCAGGTTCAGGTCCTCCAGGTGGTGCCCGCTCTGCCGCAGCCAAGCGGCCAGGCCAGTGGTGTCGCCTGTCACGCCAGCCGGCGGGGCGAACGGCAGCACGCCCAACGCGCCCTCGGCGACCGCGTCGCCAGCCAGCTCGATGAACAGCTCATCGCCGCACCAGTTGAGGCAGAGGATCCGCGCGTCCAGCCCCTGGTCTCTCACATTGCGCGCCAGCGTCGCCGCGGTACCCGAGACGTTCTGGATGATGATGAAGTCCGCGCCCTGCTGCTCGGCCCGCGACAGCTCACCCACATAGTCGGTCGCGCTGGCCGCCATCGCGTAGGTCTGGTAGCCGATGTCGAGACCGCGCTGGCGAATGTAGGCCCGGCCATCCTCGATCGGCGACGTGCCGAATGGGCTGTCGTGGTGGAACACCGCAACCTCGACATGACCGTCGGTGACGTCGGCGATGTGCTGCAGGGCGATCCGCATCTGGTCGGAGTAGCTCAGCGCGACCACGAAGTTGTACGGGGTCTGGGCGGCATCCGTGAGCGTCTCGGCGTATGACGCCGACATGAACGGGATCCTGTCCTGGGTCACTTTGATGCGCAGCGCCTCGGTGTCGGCGGTCCCCCACCCCTGGAAGGCGACGGCGCCCTCGGACAGGTACTGCGAATAGAGCAGCTCGGCCTGCGGCACCCTGTATGCGTAGTCCTGGAACCGCAAGTCGATCTGGCGGCCTCCCACGCCTCCGTTCGCGTTGCGCCACTCGACGTAGGCCCGCACCCCGTCGGCGTAGGGCGTGCCGACCTCGGCGGTGTCGCCGGACAGGTCGAAGATCGCGCCCACGACGATCGACTCGCCCGCGGCGTCAGCCTGGCTCCCACCGCCAGTGCACGCAGCGGTGATCAGCGACAGCAGCACGATCAGACCCAGCACGGATCTGACCCGCCTGCTCATTGTCCCTCCGGAGTCGGAACCCACTCGATGACCAAGACCATGAACAGCATACTGACCAGTCCGAACGCGTCCGCGTCCGATCCCTGGCCAGCCGGTGGTCAGCGCACGCTGCGGGCCGTCCGGCGAGGCCTCACCGGCGCGGGCGTGAACCCGTCCATCGACATCAGGCGCAGCTGAATCTCGCGTTCGACCGAGCTGCCGTCCTGGTAGGCGATGACGCTCGTGATCGTGACCGCGCCGTCCGCGCCGTGGAGCGCCCCGACGATGGAGCCGTACCGCTCGGCGATCACGCCGCGACGGATCTTGCGCGTACGGGTGATCTCATGATCGTCGGCGTCGAGCGGCTTGTGGAGCAGCACGAAGCGCCGCACACGGATCGCCTCGGGCAGGTCGGCGTTGAACCGGTCCACCTCCCCGGCGATCAGCTGATACACCTCCGGCTTCTGCGCGAGGTCGGTGTACGTCGTGAAGCCCAGGCGGCGGCGTTCCGCCCACATGCCGACTGCCTGGGCGTCGATCGTGAGCACGGCGACCAGGTGTGGACGCCGCACGGACCCGAAGACCACGGCTTCTTCGACGAACGGGCTGAACTTCAGCTTGTTCTCGACGAAGGCGGGGCTGAAGCGCGTGCCGTCGGGGCCGTCCATGACGTCCTTCGCGCGGTCGATGACGACGAGGTGCCCATCGTCGAGGTAGCCGGCGTCGCCCGTGTGCAGCCAGCCGTCGGCGTCCACGGCGGCGGCGGTCGCCTCGTCGTCGCCGTAGTAGCCGTGGAACACCGACGGCGAGCGCAGCAGGATCTCGCCGCTGTCCGCGATCCGCAGCTCGGTGCCGGGAATCGGCACGCCGACCGTGTGGAAGCGAATGTCGCCGTCGCGGTGGGCGACCGCGGTGCCGCAGATCTCGGTCTGGCCGTAGATCTGCCGCAGGTTGATGCCGAGCGCGTGAAAGAACCGGAACACGTCAGGGCCCAGCGGCGCGCCGCCGGTGTAGCACCACCTCAGGCGGGTGAGCCCCAACTGGTCGCGCACGGGCCGCAGCGCGACCCAGTCGGCCAGCCTGTGCAGCGCCCTCAGGGGAACGCCGACCGGCTGCGACTGGACCCGGCGGTCGGCGACCCGCTCGCCCATCCGATGGGCCCACCGAAAAACTGCCCGTTTGAGCAGATCGGCCTCGCCGAGCCGGACCTGGACGAGCGCGACCATGTCCTGGAAGATCCGTGGAGGGGACAACAGCACGTCGGGCCCGATCTCGCGGAGGTCGGCGCGGACCGTCTCGGCGTCCTCACAGAAGCTCGTCGTGAAACCGGCCTGCATCCCGCATGCCACCGTGAGCATCTGCTCGCCGATCCATGCGAACGGCAGGAAGCTCACATAGCGATCATCTGGCCCGACAGCGTCCATCTGCAGGAAGCCGCGGCCGACCGAGAGGAGGTTCGCGTGCGACAGCATCGCGAGCTTCGGCCGCCCGGTTGTGCCGGACGTCGTGCAGATCACCGCGATGTCGCCGCCGCGGCCCGCGGCGATCTGGTCGTCGAGCCAGCCCGGCCGGTCGCGCTCGACGGCTCTGCCCCTGGCCTCGACCTCGCACAGCTCGACGAGGTAAGGCCGGTCATAGCGCTCAAGGCCACGCGGGTCGAAGAAGATCAGCGTCTGCAGCGAGGGGATCTCATCCCACAGCCCAACCAGCTTGTCGACCTGCTCCTGATCCGCGGCGATCACGACCCTGACCCGACCGTCGCCGAGGATGTGGCGGACCTCGTCGCCAAGGCTCGTCGGGTAGATGCCCACCACACATGCGCCCAGCGACTGCGCGGCCAGCTCGGCGATCAGCCACTCGGGGCGATTGTCGCTGAGCACCGCGACGACCTCGCCCGGCTCGACTCCCAGGTCGGCGAGGCCGTGCGCCAGGTCGCGCACACGCTGGCTGTACCGTCGCCACGTCGTCGCCTGCCAGATGCCGTAGCGCTTCTCCTGCAGCGCGACGCGGTCACCGCTGCATGCCGCGAGTCCCATCAGCAGCTTCGGGAACGTGTCCGGCAGATCCCCACCCACCATCGGGCGCTGACGCGCCCGCCTCACCCGCGCGGTCATGCTGCCCCGAGGTACGCGTCGATCACCCGCTGATCGCAGGCGACAGTGGCGGGGGGCCCGTCGGCGATGACGCTGCCGAAGTCGAGGACCGTGACACGGTCGGAGATGTCCATGACCACCGCCATGTCGTGCTCGACCAGAACGACGGTGACGCCCGACAGCTGGTTGCAGTCCATGATGAAGCGGACTATGTCCTCTTTCTCCTCGGCGTTCATGCCCGCCATCGGCTCGTCGAGGAGCAGGAGCGCCGGCTGCATGCACAGGGCGCGGCCCAGCTCAACCCTCTTCTGGATGCCATACGCCAGGGCGGCGACCGGTGTGTTGCGCACGGTCTGGATTTCAAGGCGGTCGATGACCTCTTCGACCATCTCACGGTGCGCGATCTCCTGCCGGCGCGCCGGACCCAGGTACCACAGCGACGGCAGCAGGCGGTGACGCATGTGGACGTGGCGTCCCAGCAGCAGGTTCTCGACCACGGTCATGTGACGGAACAGCTCGATGTTCTGAAAGGAGCGGGCGACGCCCATGCGCGCGATCGCGCTGGGCCGCTGGCGCACGAGATCGCGCTCCCCCTCGGCCTGGTGGAGCAGGATGCGGCCGATCCCCGGGCGGTACAGGCCGCTGATGCAGTTGAGCAGGCTCGTCTTGCCAGCGCCATTCGGCCCGATGATCGCGTGCACGTTGCCCTGCCGCACCTGCAGGCTGACGTCCTGAAGCGCCCGCACCCCGCCGAACGTCAACGTCACCTGCTCGACCTCGAGCTGCAGCGCGCCAGCCTCAAGCCCGCTGCCGTTCAGCTTGTGGCGGTATGCCCGCGATCCGTCGACCCGCTGGCGTGGTGGTCCCATGTCGCAGCCGAACCGCCCCGAACAGGGACTTCGGGGCACTATTGCCCCGAAGTCCCTGTTCGGGGGCGAAGTCAGGCGTGTTTTCATCCTCCCGGGAGGCGGCGGCAGCCGCCATGGGATGCTGTGCGGAAACCCGAACCAAGTGTGAGGGGCGCGCAATGGCTTCGCCGCTCCCTTTTCTAGTGGATCCGGGGCTCGTGCGGCAGAGCCGTCACGATCCCGGCCTCCACATCGGCCAACTCCGACAGGCGCTGACCGACGTCCTCACCAGGACACTCAGCCACAGCCAGCTCCACGAACACACGGTAATGCCCCGCCTCCGACCGGGCCAGCTCCGTATAGAACATCCCCAGCGGGGACTCATCGGCGTCCCCCAACGCCTCGCCCAACAAGTTGAGCCGCTCCCACGACCGCGCCTCGATCAGCGCGGCACACAACAGCCGATCCGCCAGATCCCCACCACCCCCACGGCGGCGGTGCGCAAGCAGCGCCCCCGCGTAACGATCGGGCCTGTCAGGCCGCAGCGCCCAGCCACGCGCGCGCAGATGGCCGAGCACCTGATCGAGGTGGCGAAGCTCCTCACGCGCCAGCTTCGCCATCCGCGCCACCAACTCGGCGCGGTGCGGCTCGTGGCTGAGCAGCGACAGCGCCGACAGCGCCGCCTTCTTCTCCGCATGCGCATGATCGCTCATCGTCGAGGGAAGGTCCGCCAGCGCGACCTGCGCCCACCCCGGTGGCGTCGCGACCCGCAGAGCCTCCACCCGAGGATCAGGAACCCACGCGGATCCCTGCCCCCCGCCGGCGCCTCCAGCGCTGGCCTCATCCGCCGCTACCACCGCATCCCCATCGAGCCACCCGCCCGCCCCCGCTCGACCGCCACGATCTCAGCCACGATGGACAGCGCGATCTCCTCTGGCGTCCGGCTGCCGATGTCCAACCCACACGGCGAGTGCAGACGGGCGATGTGCTCGGGGGGCATGCCACGCTCCCGCAACCGGCCGACGACCTCCGGCGCGTGCCGGCGGCTGCCCAGCATCCCCACGAAGAACGCGTCACTGGTCAGCGCCAGATCCAACGCCTCCTCGACATACGGCACGTCATGATCGCTGATCACGACCGCATCCCGCGGACCAGGCGGCGCGGCCAGCAGGCAGCCGAGCGGATCATCGGCCTTGACCTCGCCCCCCGCCCGCACCGTCGTGTCCTCACTCGACGCGACCAGCACCACACGCCGGCCGACCATGCGCGACAGCTCAGCCACGGCCCGTCCCACCGGACCTGAGCCCAACACGATCACCGCCGGCTCAGGATCGTGGACCTCCGCGAACAGCTCGAGCGCGCGCTCACGCCCATGCCCGCCGAACTCCAAACGGCGGCGGACCGGCCCGCCCGCCTCAACCGCGTCCCCGGCCAGCTCGACCCCCGCGCCATCGAACTCCGAGCAGCCCAGCGTCCCCGCGACCACCCCTCCGTCGCTGACCACCAGTTTCGCGCCCGGATGCGACGGCGCGTCACCGCCGACCTCCAACACGGTGACCAGCACCACCTGCTCTCCCCGAGCCCGAGCCCGCACCAACGCGTCGAAGACATCCATACCCAAGCACCCTACCTCTCCGCCCCCGCCGCGGTCGCCGCGCTGCCCTCCCTCAGGGGTCTCGGCGCGGGGGACGGAGGGCGATGCCCAGCTCGTCCAGCTGCGACGGGTAGACCGGCGCGGGCGCGCCGGCGAGTGGGTCCGCGCCGCTCTGCGTCTTCGGGAACGCGATCACGTCCCGCAGCGACGCGCCGCCGGTCATGAGCATGACGATGCGGTCGAGGCCCAGGCCGATGCCGCCGTGCGGCGGCGCCCCGTACGACAGTCCGCGCAGCAGGAAGTCGAAGCGCGCCTCAGCCTCCTCGGCGCTGATGCCGAGTAGCTGGAAGACGCTGACCTGCAGGTCCCGGTCGTGGATCCGCAGGCTGCCGGTGCCCAGCTCCACGCCGTTCAGCACGACATCGAAGGCGCGGGCGGTCACCGCGCCCGGGTCCTGCTCCAGGCAGCCGGCGAACCGCTCGCTGGGCAGGGTGAACGGGTGGTGGACGGCGTCCCAGCGGTCCTCGTCGGTGTTCCACTCGAACATTGGGGGCTCGACGACCCACAGGAAATCCGTTCGGCCGGCCGGGACGAGGCCGCGCTTGCGGGCCAACTCGACCCGCACGAGGCCGAGCAGCTCCTGGGCCTTGCGCGTCTGGTCCGCGGCCACGAACAGCGCGTCGCCGGGCTCGGCCTCGGCGGCCTTGCGCAGGCCTTCGACCTCGTCGTCGCGCATGAACTTGCGGAGTGGGGAGCGCAGCGCGCCGTCGGCCTCGACGATCGCCCAGGCGAGCCCGCCCCCCCGCCGCCGCGCGAAGTCGACGAACTCGTCCAGCTCACGTCTGGCCAGCGAGCCGCCGCCCGGCAGGCACAGCCCGAGCACCGAGCCGCCCGCGTCGAGCGCGCGCTTGAACACCCCGATCTCGGTCGTCGCGAAGACGGCGCCCAGGTCGACCAGCTCCAGCCCGTAGCGCGTGTCGGGCTTGTCGCTGCCGAAGCGGCGCATCGCCTCGTCGTAGGTCATGCGCGGGAACGGGGTGGGCAGCGCCTGCCCGAGCACCTCGCGCCACAGCGCCACAAAGACGGCCTCGACCAGGCCGAACAGGTCCTCCTCGATGACGAAGCTCGCCTCCAGGTCCAGCTGCGTGAACTCCGGCTGGCGGTCCGCGCGCAGGTCCTCGTCGCGGAAGCAGCGGGCGATCTGGTAATAGCGCTCCAGGCCGGCGACCATCAGGAGCTGCTTGAAGATCTGCGGAGACTGCGGCAGCGCGTAGAACGTCCCCTGGCGCAGGCGCGACGGCACCAGGAAATCGCGCGCGCCCTCAGGCGTCGATTTGGTGAGCATCGGGGTCTCGACCTCGACGAACCCCTGCGCCTCCAGGACCCTGCGCATACAGGAGTTGATGCGCGCCCGCGTGCGGATCGGCTGGGCGGCCTTCGGGCGGCGCAGGTCCAGGTAGCGGTGCTCCAGGCGGAGCATCTCGTCGGCGTCGGTCTCGTCCTCCACTGGGAACGGCGGGGTCGCCGCCCTCGACAGGATCGTCAGCTCCCGCGCCGCGACCTCGACCTCGCCCGTGGGCAGGTGGACGTTCTCGTTGCCTTCCGGCCGCCGCCGCACCGCGCCGCGCACCGCCACGACAAACTCAGCCCGCAGCTCGTGCACCGCCTCCAGCGCCTCGGACGCCGACGGGTCGACGACCACCTGCACGATCCCCGAGGCGTCGCGCAGATCGCAGAACGCCAGCCCGCCATGGTCCCTGCGGCGGGCCACCCAACCCGCGAGCATCACATCGTCGCCCACATGCTCCGCCCGGAGCGTCCCAGCCGCGTGTGTCCGCAGCGAGCCCAGCATCGTCATCGCCCTCGTCCTTGTCGGTTGTGTGCTGGATCGCGGCGGTATACCGC
>JBOGEA010000278.1:0-7839 GCA_050743205.1 Egibacteraceae bacterium
CGCCCGCATGGCCGAGGGCCTCGACACGGTCGTCGGCCCGCGCGGCGTCCGCCTGTCCGGCGGGCAGGTCCAGCGCGCGGCCACGGCCCGCGCCCTGCTCGCCGCTCCCGCGCGATCCACGCGCACCATTCGAGGCGGTCGAGGGCGCGTGGGCAGTAGGAAAGGGGACTGACCAACTCCGACGGGTCGCGCTCCTCACCGACGGTGCTATCGACACCGTAACCCAAACTTCATCTGTATGATTCATGCGCCACGATGATGAAGACACTCGTTACCCAAGGACCCGCTGCTTGTATCAAGGCGGTGAGGACTGCGGAGGCGCCGACTCAGGGGCGTCGCTTCTCCCGAATCAAGGCGAGCGATGACGTCACCGCGCTCCTGTGGGACCTTGTGAGGATTCATGAGTTTGCAAGTATTTAGGCGGCGGCCCGCGGCCCGCAGTTGCGCGTCCTGACAGGCGATGACCTCATGCAGCCTGGCGTTGGTACCACGCAGCCGGGCGCCTTCTCATGCCCGGCTTATCGGCCATGCGTGTCCTCCCTCACCTCCCCAACAGCAGTCACGCTCGCCACACCACACCCAAAATCCCCGCAACCCCCCGCACCCGAGACAGAGCCGCCCAACCCGACGACCTGAATAGTTACAGAATGACGTGTGTGAACTACTTCATGGACCAAGCCTTGAGGATGGCATTGGCTGCCCCGTCGATACTCGAACTCGCGCCCGACTCGTCAGCCTGGACGAAGCCGCCAACATTCAGACAGTTGATCTCCGACAGCACCCGTCCGCCGTCATCATCTGTCAGCGTATCTATCCCTGCAATAATTACTCCTCTGGCTACAAGCCTTCGGCCTACAACTTCCGCGATCTCGCGATCGCCCTCCTCAATCTCGGTGGGTCGAGCCCGACCACCTCGATTCAGATTGCAGATCCAGCCCGATTCCCTGGGCAGCCTCAGTACGGCGGCCACCGGTTTGCCTTCCACTAATAAGACCCGCTTATCCCCCTCGGATATCCGAGTCATGTAATCCATCGCCATCATCTCCCCCCCGGAGGCCTTTATAGAACTCGCCAGCAGGGCCCGTCCTGCTGATCCCTTGAAGACTGAATCACCATCATCGACCCAGCCCCCGTTACCGACGCGCAAGATGCCAGCACCGCCGTAGCCCCGCATCGGCTTCAACACGATGGATCTCCCACCTGACCGAGACCAAACGTCATCGATGGATCGGACTATCGATATTCCAGGACACAACTCCGGAAAATCTAAGAGAAACAGTTTCGATCCGCACTCTACAATGCCTCGCGGTGAGTTTACCGTCGGGATGCCCTCGGAGGCTGCCTCCAACGCGAGTAGAAACTCGTCGCTTACCGGTCGATCTAGCCGAAGCAGTATTCCTGAAGCATCGCAGAATCTAATCAGCGTATTTTCCGTTGCGTACCAGCGGTGATCGAGAAAATCCAACCTTTCGTCGACCTGTCGCACTGTTAGAGTTGCCGAAGTGGTAGGATGTTCAAAAAACTCGGCGTTCTCACTGACTCCTCTTGAACACACACAGAGCGCCGCGTCACTAGGCAGACCCAAGCTAAGCGAGGTAGCCAACTGGCCGAAAGAATCCCCCGACTTATGCGAGGTGTGATCGGTTAAAATAATATACGTATGTGTCATTGCCGAAAATATGCCGAAAACATGGGGCTGTTGACGATCGGCTTCGCGTCTGAATCCATCCCCAGTTTACGTAGCTTGCGCCGTCCTAGATTACTTTTTGATAGCTGGTCCAAGAAATTGCGCACATCATCGAATAGATCATTGGTTGGTTCGTCTCCCTCCCACAGTAGTCCGCAGGCGCAAAGGGCATTGTACAGCGATGACGTGTACCCTTCGTACTGAAGCTCGAGGCCGGACACCATCAGTGCGTGAGTGCGACAAATCTCACGTGCTCTATTCCACCAATCTGATGGAAGCGAGGGGGAACCTTCGCAATCATTTTCAGGGTTCAGAATTACCCGAGCCTTACCAAGTGCCACATAGCACCCTAGCTGGCGACGCCGCGCCAACCACTGAAGTTCCGCAGGTAGTTCATCTACCATCGTTGCTTCAGCCAGGTGAAGCGCTTGACGGAAGGCGTCTTCGGCGTCCCGATGGGACCCGCGTCGCCTAAGGCTTATCCCTTCTCCAAAAATTGTGTCTGCTCTCATAAGCTTAACCTCAAGAGCATACGGCATCTCCTCGAGACTGTCGAGAGCGCGTAGACGGTGCGATTTCATTTCCGGGGTGAGAGTGCCATCTATTTCAAATTGGGCGCACGCCTCGCAGAACTCTCGGGCGAGATTATTCGAGTACGGCTTGGCTATTCCGACCGGGAGGTCGAGATCGCAACGAGTAAAAAAATCGAACATTAGTTGGTCGAAGCCATGTGAGCGATACAGGAATACTCGTCCTGGATACCGGCTTCTCAAAGTAACGAGCTTGGGATTCAGATGGTGCTCATCAATCGCTGCTATGTCATGATCGGAATCGTCGGCGAGTTGGACACACCAATGTACGCCTTTTGTCAAAAACTTCCGATTGCGGCGGAGATTCTCCCGAAGTGGCGCCATGATAGACTCGTCCGACCCGGAGTACCCGACGACAATCAGCCCTTTGTCTTCGCACATCTCCACGAGTTTTTCCTCCATATTTTCGCCAAGATCGAGCGTTTCGCTGTCGAGGTTGCGCACATTGTCAAATAGGAAATCGCCATGAAGTTTGATGATCTTCGGGCGTAAACTAGAGGTGCTGAAGCTATTTACGGCAGAATCGAAGGCGCAGACGATAGCCTTCCGCTGATAGTACCGCACCAACGCGTCGTTTGGCAGGTCGTCAAAGTTGGTCGTCAACACCGTATTGAACCGTGCTGAGTTGATAAGGCCGGCGAGATAAAAGTATCCTAACCCAGGTTTGCGACCTTCGATAAGTCGTTCGACAAACATCTGCCGCTGGTCGCGTGTTTTATGTGCGTATTGAAATAACGTGCCGTATTCGCTTTCGGAGGCGAGGTGGGCCTTCTGTCGTTCAAGCCACTCTGGATAGTCCGTTTGGCGCCAGTTTTGATAGTCAGTCAAAGGAAACGTGTCTGCAGTGACGGACCGAATCTGTCTCTGATGGCAGAAGACCTCTCGGCGCCAGTCGTCGGCCAGAATGCTCACCGAAGGAATCCCAGAGGAGACAGACGCACCTGCACCCAGAAAAATGACGTAGGGGCATTCGCCCACTGGTGCCTGTGCTACCTGGCTGGATAGAAAGCCCACAGGAGTGAGGGGCAATGTGCGAGAAGGTGGAACTATGGTCTTTGGGCTTAGGTCTACAGACATCAGGACGTTCCACCGCTGCATGAGGTATAGCGTGTCGGTATCAACGTTACACGCTGGTGGAGATGCGGGCAGGGGCATGACCTAACGTGGCGGATGGTAACCCGATTATGGTGAAATCCACCGATAGAGGTTTAGATGTTAGTTCTCTGGTCTGTAGACGGTAGGCGGAATGCAACTATTCATCCATGAAACTGGTCGAGTTGGGTGGATCCGTTGGTGGCTGCGGGGTTGCCGGGTTTCGGCGTGGTGTGGCGAGTGTGACTGCTGGCGAGTGGCAGGAGGAAATGCATGGCCGGTGAGCCGAACCTGGGAGACGACGTCGGGCTGCGTGCCACCAACGCCCGGCTACGACGGGTCATTGCTCGTCAGGACGTGCAACTGCGGGCCGTGGCCGAGCAGATCACGGCGTTGATACAGCGGATCACCGAGCTGAAGGACCGGCCGGCGCAGAGCCAGCCCGAGCCGAGCCGGCGAAGCCGAATCGTCGACGAGTTCGTGGGCCATGAACGTTGGCGGGCCTGCGCTCGGATCAGCCACTGCGGTGTCCCCTCTTAGGTCAAGGGAGTTACATCGTTGTGTTTACCGTCCCGGGCGGGTGATGGTGCGGGCGAGGGCCTCGGCGGCGCGGCGGTCGGGGGCGGGCACGAAGTGGGTGTAGACGCGCAGGGTGGTGGCGCCGCCCTCGCCGTGGCCGAGACGGCCGGCGACGGTGCGCAGGTCGGTGCCGGTCGTCAGCATCTGGGTGGCCGCGTAATGGCGCAGGCTGCGCAGCGTGATCGCCACCCCCAACCGGTCGACCAGCCGACCGACGCGGCGGCTCACCGAGTCCGGCAGCCACGGGCCCGCGCCGTCGGCGCCGGTCGAGAACACACAGCTGCTGATCCTCGACGACCTGTCCAGCGCCCTCGACGGCGAGACGGAGCGGCTGCTGTGGACCCGCCTCCTCGACGCGCCGGGCCCGCGCCCCACCTGCCTCCCACCGCCCCGCCGCGCTGGAGCGCGCCGACCAGATCGTCGTGTTGGAGGCCGGCCGCCTCCACACCGTCACACACCGCTGAGCCGCACGGGCGACCGCGGCTTTCCGCCGGATGGAGGCTGTTGCAAAATTGCCGGCGGGGCCGTTCTGCGCCGATGTCATGTATGGGCAAGGTGGCCGGCGGCTGCTTGTCGGGTGCGGTTTTCCTTCGGATGCGAAGGAAAACCGCAGGCGAACGAGTCAAGGCACCGATTCAGGTGCAGCTTTCCTTCGGATGCGGAGGAAAGCTGCACATCTGGCCCCGTGACCAATCGGGTTCTGGAACAGACTCCATGCGGCGGAAAGCTGTAGGTCAGGCGCGCAGGGCGCGGAGCAGGGCGGTGCGGTCGAGTTTGCCGTTGGGCAGGAGTGGCAGGGCGTCGGTGAGGGTCAGCTCGCGGGGCGCGTGGGCGGGGGTGGCGCGCGCGGTGACGAAGCGGCGAAGCGCGTCGAGGGTGGGGGGTTGGCTGGGGTCGGCGGGGACGACCACGGCGGCGACGCGCTGGCCCCACTCGGGGTCAGGGCGGCCGACGACGGCGGCCTCGGCGACGGCGGGATGCTCGGCGAGCAGGGCGGCGACCGCGGCTGGGGCGACGTTCTCGCCGCCGGTCACGATCAGGTCGTCGGCGCGGCCGAGCACCCGCAGCCGGCCGTCCTCGCGCCATCTGCCCAGGTCATCGGTGTGTAGCCAGCCGCTGGCGAACTCGCCGGCGCGGCCCCGGTACCCGCGGGCCAGCACCGGGCCGCGGATGCGGATGCGGCCGTCAGGGCCGATCTCGACCTCGACGCCGTCCAGCGGCCGGCCGTCGTAGACGCAGCCGCCGGCGGTCTCGGTCATGCCGTAGGTCGTCACGACGCGCCCGCCCGCCGCTCGCGCCCGGGCGAGCAGCGCCGGGGAGGCGTCCGCGCCGCCGAGCAGGATGCGGTCGAACCGGCTCACGTCGACACCGGCGTCGAGCAGGCGCGTCAGCATGGTCGGGACCAGCGAGACGTGCGTGGCCTGGGCCTCGGCGACCGCGGCGGGGTCGAAGCGCGGGTGGATCACCGGCGAGGCGCCCAGCACGAGCGCGCGCACGAGCACCTGGATGCCCGCGATGTGGCTGGTCGGCAGGCAGCACAGCCACCGGTCCGCCGGGGTGGCGTCGAGGCGCGCGAGGCTGGCCTCCGCCGACGCGTGCAGCGCCTTGCGGGTCAGCTCGACGCTTTTGGGCGCGCCGGTGGAGCCGCTGGTCGCGATCACCACCGCGACGTCCGGGTGCACCGGCTGGTCGGGCCGGGCGGCGGCGACCACCCGCCGTCGCTGCGGATCGGGCAGCCGCGGGTCCAGCGGCAGGATCGCCGGCCCGCCCTCCAGCGCGTGGCGCAGCGCGTCGAGCAGCTCGGGGCCGGGGGGCAGGTCCAGGACCGCAAGTGGCGTCATCGCTGCTACCGTACTCAACCTGTGGAAACTATCGACTGGCTGCCCGTCGGGGACTACACCGACATCCTCGTGCACCAGGCCGAGGGGATCGCGAAGATCACGATCAACCGGCCCGAGGTGCGCAACGCGTTCCGGCCGCAGACGCTGTTCGAGCTGTCGCACGCGTTCAACGTCGCCCGTGACGACCCCGAGATCGGGGTGATCATCCTGACCGGCGCGGGGACGAAGGCGTTCTGCTCCGGCGGGGACCAGCGGGTGCGCGGCGACGACGGGTACACCGACGCGCACGGCATCGGGCGCCTGAACGTGCTCGACCTGCAGATCCAGATCCGCCGCACGCCCAAGCCGGTCGTCGCGATGGTCGCCGGGTACGCGATCGGCGGCGGCAACGTGCTGCACGTGGTGTGCGACCTCACCATCGCCGCCGACAACGCCCGCTTCGGCCAGACCGGGCCGAGGGTCGGGTCGTTCGACGGCGGGTACGGGTCGGGGCTGCTCGCCCGCTCGGTGGGGCAGAAGAAGGCGCGCGAGATCTGGTTTCTCTGCGAGCAGTACGACGCGCGGCAGGCCCTCGACATGGGCCTGGTCAACAAGGTCGTGCCCCTGGAGCGCCTGGAGGAGGAGACCGTCGCGTGGTGCCGGAAGATGCTCCAGCACTCGCCGCTGGCGCTGCGGCTGCTGAAGGCGTCGCTGAACGCCGCCGACGACGGCCTTGCCGGCATCCAGCAGCTGGCCGGCGACGCGACCCTGCTGTTCTACCTGTCCGAGGAGGCGCAGGAGGGCCGCGACGCCTACGTTGAGAAGCGCCCCCCCGACTTCGGACGCTTCCCCCACCGCCCGTGACCCACCGCACCCCCACGCCTCGCTTGGATGGACGTCCGCTGCTGAACCGCAGGATTCCTCCGCATCCGGAGGAATCCTGCGGGGTAAGACGGCGGTGCCGGTCCGAAGGCGCGGCTTTCCTCCGTATCCGAAGGAAAGCTGCGGTTCAGAGCGCGGGAACAGGGGGCGTGCGGTGACGGCTGGGCCGCGGGTGTGGGTCGAGGCGGCGCGGCCCAGGACGCTGTCGGCGGCGGTCGCGCCCGTGCTGGTCGGCTCGGGCGCGGCGGGGCGGCTGATCCTGTGGCGGTTCGTGGCCGCGCTGGTGGTCGCGCTGGCGCTGCAGGTGGGCGTGAACTACGCGAACGACTACTTCGACGGGACCCGCGGCGTGGACCGGCGCGACCGCGTGGGGCCGCGCCGGGCCGTCGCGAGCGGCCTGGTCCCTCCGGCGCGGATGCGGCTGGCGATGCTCGCGGCGTTCGCGGTCGCGGGGGTGGCCGGGCTGCTGCTCGCGGCCGCCGCCGGCTGGCAGCTGCTGGCGGTGGGCCTGGTGTGCGTCGGCGCGGCGGTCGCCTACAGCGGGGGGCCGCGGCCCTATGCCTCGGCCGGCCTGGGCGAGCTGTTCGTGTTCGTGTTCTTCGGGCTGGTCGCGACGGTCGGCACGGCGTACGTGCTCACCGAGCGCATCGTGCCCGCGGCGGTGGCCGCCGCCGTGCCGATCGGCCTGCTGATCACCGCGATCCTGATCGCGAACAACGCGCGCGACATCGCCACCGACGCCGCGGCGGGCAAGCGCACGCTCGCCGTCCGCATGGGGCGACGCCGCACCGGCAGGCTCTACGTCACGCTCGTCGCCTCGGCGTTCGTCGCGCTCACCCTGGTCGCGCTGGTCGCCGGCTCGCCCGGCCCGCTGCTGGCCCTGCTCACCCTGCCGCTGGCGGTCGGCCCGGCGCGCCTGCTCGACAGCGCCGCCGAGGCCGCACGGCTGGTGCCCGCCCTGGTCGGCACCTCCCGCCTGGTGCTGGTGTTCGGGGCGCTGCTGGCGGCGGGGTTGGCGGGCGCGTGATCCGGCTGTTCTCGATCCCGATGCGGATGCGGTTCGGGCGCGTCGAGCGGCGGGCATTGATCGAGGGGACGTGCGGGTGGGGCGAGTTCTCGCCGTTCCCGGAGCATCCGGCGCTGCCGTGCGCGTGCGGGCTGGCCACGGTCGCACCGCTCAGGGGAGACG
>JBOGEA010000279.1:0-7786 GCA_050743205.1 Egibacteraceae bacterium
CTGTTGGTTGGTGTGGCGCGGCTGGCGGCTGACGGTCAACAAGTCATCGGCCCAGCCGATCTACCAGCAACTCGATGTCAAAGACCGGGATATTTCCTTGTTGACGAGGAGTTCGTCGGCGCGGCGCTGGCGTTCCACTCGGTGTTGAGCCTGCCCTTGCCGCTAACCCCTTGACCAGGCCGTTGACCACGCCGGCGATCAGCTCGGCCAAGGTCGTCTTGCCCGCCCCGCTGGGCCCGACGACGGCGACGCGCGTGCGCGCGGCGATATCGAGGTCGACGGCGTGCAGGATGTCGTGGCCAGGCCGGTAGGAGAACCGCATCCCGCGCAGGTGCACGTCCGTTCCCGCCGGTCGGGCGGTGCCGCCGCGGTCGTCGAGCGTGGGTGCACGCAGGGGCCACCGGATGACCGGCCGGATCCTCGGCAAGACCGAACGGCGGGCATGCGTAGCCCACGCCACTGCTAACCTAAGCTAAGCCTAGCTAAGTAGTCGGAGGGCGGAGATGTGAGCGCGGAGCCTCAGCCAAGCCAGTACAACATCCACGAGGCCAAGACCAACCTGTCCCGGCTGGTCGAGCGGGTGGAATCGGGAGAGGAAATCATCATCAGCCGTGCGGGAAAGCCGGCTGCCCGGCTGGTGCCGCTGAAGCCCGTTGCCCGCCCGGTCCGTGGCCTATGGCGAGGCCGCGTCGTGATCCATGACGATTTCGACGAGCTGCCGGAAGAGATCCTGGATGCGTTCGAGGGCAGGGAGCGGTGAGGCTGCTCCTCGACACCCACGTCGTCCTCTGGTGGCTGGCCGATAGCCCGGCCTTGTCAGGCCAGGCGGCGTCGGCGATCGAGCGCGGCGGCGGCTACGTCAGCGCGGCAAGCGTGTGGGAGATCGCGATCAAGCGGGCGCTCGGCAAGCTCGAAGCCCCCGAGGACCTCGCCGAGGTCGTCGATGCGAGCAACCTCCTGCGCCTCCCGATCCAGTTCGAGCACGCGTTGATCGTCGGCGCGCTGCCGCACCACCATCGTGACCCGTTCGACCGCATGCTGATCGCACAGGCGCAGCATGAGGGCCTCACCCTGGTCACAAGCGACGCTCTCATCATGCGATACCCGGTGAGGGTGCTGCCCGCCTCCTGACCATGTGCCAGCCACCTCTCTGCGCGGCGACGCGGGCACGGGGTCCGCATGAGTGAGGCGGGCGCGTACGAGCCTCCGCCGGACGCCTAATGGCAGCTGATCGCCGGAGATCAGACCGTCCTGCCGGCTATCGGCGCGGCTGGCCATTGGTGAGCATCGGGCGAGGCGGCTCGCTTGGTGAGGGTGCGTTGACCAGCGCTTTTCGCGTCGGGTGAGGTTAGGCTCGCCATTCGAGGGTGGGGCGGGTATTCGGCGACGCGTGGGTGGACGGCAAGGGACCAGCGGGTTCCCGGTTCTCGTTCGTGGAAGGAGCACGAGTGGCGACTCCTGGGCTGACCTCTGAGGGGCTGCTGCGGGGCGCGATCGCCGCGCAGTGGGGGCGGTGTTCGCGAGCCTGCGCGGGGGTGCCGGTGGTCATCGGGATCGTCATCGACCGGGCCGTGGCCACCGGCGAGGGTGGGTCGCTGGCGTGGGGAATCGCCGGCCTGGCCCTGCTGTTCGTCGGGCTGTCCGGGTTGTACCTCACGGCGGTGTACGCCTATTTCCGGGGTGAGCTGAACGCGGGCCACGAGGTGCGGATGGCGGTGACCCGCCGGATTCTGGACCCGCGTGGCGGCGCCGACGCGGTGTTGCCTGGCGCGTTGTTGAGCACGGCGACCGGCGACGCCCGGCGGATCGCCGAGGTTACGCAGACCGTCGTTTCGGGCGCCGCAGCGTTACGGCGTCCGCCGTCACGGCGGTGGTGCTGCTGCGCATCTCGGTTGGGCTAGGGCTGCTGGTGGTGGTCGGGATGGTCCTGGGGTCGGGGCGATGCAGTTGTTGGCACGGCCGTTCGAGCGCGCCGCGATGGCCGCGGCGGCCGCCGACGAGGTGGCGAGCAGCCTGCCTCGCGGCGCCGATACCGTCCTGACGAGCTCGGGCGGTCGTTGTCGGGTGGCCAACGCCAGCGGGTGGCGCTGGCGCGAGCCTTGGCCGCCGACCCGCCCGTGCTCGTCCTGCACGACCCCACGACGGCCGTTGACGCGGCCACCGAGACCGCATCGCCGACGGGCTTCGCTGCGCGCGGGTCGTGCTGCTCGACGGTGGCGCGGTCGCTGCTGAGGGTTCTCACGCCACGCTCCTGGACTCCGACGAGCGCTACCGGCTGGCGGTGCTCAGAGAGGACGGGACGTGAGCGACGATCGCGTCCTGCTGCCCACCGCGTCGCCGCCCAGACCCGCTGGGCTGTTCGAGCCTTGCTCCGGCCGCGCCGGGGGTTACTGGCGGGGCGGCCCTCGGCGACGATGGCGCCGGAGGCCATGGCGACGAGGTGGTGGGCGTAGCGGCAGGCGTGGTTGAGGTCGTGGAGCACGAGCACGATCGTGCGCTCCTCGGCGTGGTTCAGCTCGACGATCAGGTCGAGGACCTCGACCTGGTGGATGATGTCGAGGAAGGTGGTGGGCTCGTCGCGCAGTATGATCGGCGTGCCTTGGGCCAGCGCCATCGCGATCCACGCGCGTTGCCGCTGGCCGCCGGACAGCTCGTCGACCGGCCGGTTCGCGAGATCGCTCGTGCGGGTGGCCTCGAGCGCGGTGGTGACGACGGTCTCGTCCTCGGTTGTCCATTGGCGGGACCAGTGCTGGTGTGGGTAGCGGCCGCGGCCGACCAGGTCGGCGGTCAGGCCCT
Source organism: Egibacteraceae bacterium (assembly GCA_050743205.1). Classification (GTDB taxonomy): domain Bacteria; phylum Actinomycetota; class Nitriliruptoria; order Euzebyales; family Egibacteraceae; genus JBOGED01. Next base: position 2,797 of record JBOGEA010000279.1, read on the forward strand.
CGGGCGCGACCGGTGACTGGGGCAGGATGCCCAGCTTCGTGGCGACCTCCCGGGTCGGCAGCCGCGCGGTGTGCTTGCCGTCCAGGCACACGGTCCCGCCGCGAGGCTTGAGCAGGCGGGCCAGGCCGCGCAGCAGCGTGGACTTGCCGCAGGCGTTGGCGCCGACGATGACCGTGATCTGCCGGGTGGGGATCGCCAGGGACAGGTCGTCGATGACGAGGCGGTCGTCGTAGGCCAGGCGCAGGTTCCGGGCGGACAGCTGTGGACCGCTCACTGGCTTTAGCCTCCTCTTCCGACCTTGTTGGCGTGGGCCAGCACGTACAGGAAATAGGCGCTTTAAAAACCGTCATCCACAAAATGTTGTCGATGTGTCGGTGAGCTATTCCTTGGGTCTGGAGCGGTGGGGCATCGAGGACGCATCCGTCGGCGATCCCGCGCTCACGTCTCCGCGCGATCCGTGCATCCAGATCCAGGGCTCTTGGCATGCACCCGCTGGGTGGTGCCGCCACTGCGAGTTGTGCACTCAAGGCAGCGGTCGCGTTGCGCCCGGAGGGGCGTCGGCAGGGTTGCCTGCGTGTGCGCCGTTGAGGGAGCTGGGGCCAGATCCTGCGCTGCAGCTTGCTGGCGGCAGGTGGGGACAGGGCTGAGGCCGAGGTTGTGAGTCTTGACCGCCGGATCCGGCGGTGGGGACTCACAACCTCGCCTACCGTCTGCGCGTGACCGAACGTTTTGACCCGTTTATATATTTTTTTGCGCACGATCGTCCGGTCGTTCTGCCGAGGCAGGGCATGGATGACGGTGATGAGCGGCTGCTGCCCGCATTGCAGGGATCAACCACCCACAGATAGGTGACAAGAGCCGGAAATAGGGTGCCCCGATGATCGCGGTGATGACCCCGACGGGCAGCTCGACGGCGCCGAACGCCTGCCGGCCGACCGGGTCGGAGCCCAAGGTGATCAGCGCGCCGGTCACGGCCGCGGGCAGGAGCGCGCCGCCGGCCGAGTGCAGGGTAATGTCGGCGGCTGTTGTGTTATCCAGTAAGGGTTGCTTTACTTGAGGCATGACGCGGGTAGAGAGCACACCACCAAGCCGATCGGTGTACCCCTATTACCGGGCCCATGTGGTGCGGGCGCAACGGGTGACGCCGCACGTGGTGCGGGTCAGCTTCGGCGGGGATGACCTGACCGGCTTCGCCCGGGAGTTGCCGGATCAGTACGTCAAGTTGTTCTTCCCCCTTTCAGGTCAGACCGTGCCGGCGGTCCCCGTGCTCACCGACGATGATGTCGCGGGTTGGTACCAGCGGTACCTGGCGATGCCCGACGACATCCGGCCGGTCATGCGCACGCTCACGGTACGCCGGCACCGCGCCGAAACTGGCGAGGTGGACGTCGACTTCGTTCTCCATGGTGACGGTGGGCCAGCCTCCCGCTGGGCTATGCGCGCCCAACCCGGCGATCAGGTGGGTATCCTCACGGCGCAGGGCCTCTACCTTCCCCCGGATACCGCACAGTGGCAGCTGATCGCTGGTGACGAGACCGCGCTGCCCGCGATCGGCGCGATCGGCGCGATCGTCGAGTCCATGCCACCCACCACCCGCGCGCTGGTCTTCGTGGAGGTGGCCGGCGGGGCGGGGGAGCAGCCGCTCGACACCCCCGAGGACGTCCAGCTGAGGTGGGTTCACCGCGGCGCGATCCCGGCGGGCCGAAGCGACGCGCTCCTCGACGCGGTCCGCGGCGCGACCTTCCCCGAAGGCCCGCACTACGCCTGGATCGCCGGCGAGGCGCGTGCCGTGAGAGTGCTGCGCCGCCACCTGGTCAACGACCGTGGCTTCGATAAGGCGGCGATCACCTTCACCGGTTACTGGCGCCTCGGCAAAACCGAGGTCGAGGAGTACACCCCCGAAGAGCTTGAGGAGCTGCAGTCGACCTGATCCACGCCAGGTCTTGCCACTTGAATCAAGCGAGCCTCCTGAGGACACCTCGGGGTGCGCGGAGCCCCGAGCGGCTGCGGTAGCGGTCTCTCCGAAGCGCTGAGGCGGCGGGTGTCCTCGCCCTGCCGACCCCGCGCGCGACCCGGAAGGAGCGCCGGTGGCTCGGCATCGTCATGCGTGGGATGGGCGGCATGTGCGGGGTGGCCGCTCGTCACCTTCCTGCCCGCGGTGGCGTGTGGCACGCCGGCCAGCGCCCAAAGAGCCGAGGGCGCCTTCCCCGCCCCGATCGCGCACACGTACGGATCGCACGTACGGATCGACCGAGATCACCGGGGAGCCCCAGCGCGTGCTCACGTGGGCCTGACCCGGTGTCATACCGGTCGCCACCAACGAGTGGTTCGGGCTGCTGCCAGGCGCCATACTCCCGTGGGCCGAGGGCGCGCTCGGTGGAGCGGCGCCTCCGGAGGTCTTGACCGAGACCGACGGGATCCAGTTCGAGCGGATCGCCCCCACCGTGGCCCAACCGGGCGAGCACGAGGACTATCAGATCCCGTGGCAGGAGCTGACCCGCCGGGTCGGCGTCTACGGCCCGAACGACCCGCGCGCCCGGATCCTTGGCGCGCTGGGCTTCGAGACGCCCGTGCCGGTCGCCGAGCTGGCGGGCGCGCGGTTCTCTGCCGAGACCAGCGGTGAGCAGATCGGGCTGCTTGACGCCGACGTGCTAGGGGACTTGGATCCGCGAAGTCGTTGCGCGTGAGTCAAGTTTGGGAGTCATGTTGCAGGTGTTGCACGAGTTGGCGGGCAGGGGTGACAGGCCGCGCGCGCCGAGGTGGCTCGCGTCGGGTCCAGGATCGACCAGGCCCGCCCCGACCTCCAAGGCCGGACGTACTCGCTGTCGTTCTACTACGAGCCCGGCGCCATCGCCGTCGTAGCCGACCCCGAGGATCACTCGTCGCTGTTCTTCCGGTCTCTCGGTCTCGAGCTGGCTCCCGGGCTCGACCCTGTCGACCCAGGGCCCGGGGGTCGACAGCGCGATCATCGGGCTGGAGCAGCTCTCCCTACTCGACGCCGACCTGCTGATCATGACCCATGCCTCACCTGAGCTGCGCCAGGCGATCGAGTCCAACCCGCTGTTCACCGGCCTGCCCGCTGTCTCCGATGGCCGCTACGTGCCGGTCGACCTGCATGTCGTCACCGCGCTGCGGACACCGAGCATCCTGCGGGTCGAGTACGCCCTCGACGAGCTGGTACCAGACTTCGCCGAGGCGCTGCGGTGATGACACGGCGCAGCGGTTCGGGTTGGGGCGAAGCCCCGCTAGTCAGCATGGAACGCGCCTTTACCGCAGGTTTCCTCCGGATCCGGAGGAAACCTGCGGGTGAGCAGGAGTGATAAGGACGCAGAGCCTCGGCTTTCCTCCGCATGCGAAGGAAAGCCGAGGTTTCTACACGCTGATTCTGTAGGCTGGCGGCGCTGGGGTGGCGGGCCCGGGGCTTGCGGGCGGGTTGAGGGGGGGCGGGGTGGGTACAGAGGCGAGCATGGGACCAGGAGCCACGTATCGGGTGCAGCTGCATGCCGGATTCACGTTCGACGACGCGGCCGGGTGCGCGGAGTACCTGGGACGGCTGGGCGTCACCCACCTGTACTGCTCGCCCTGCCTGCAGGCGACGGCGGGCAGCACGCACGGCTACGACGTCGTCGACCACGGCCGGCTGAGCGAGGAGCTGGGAGGCGAGCCGGCCCACCGCCGCCTCACCCAGACGCTGAAAAGCCACGGGCTGGGCCAGATCCTCGACATCGTCCCCAACCATATGGCCATCGACGGGCGAGCCAACCGCTGGTGGTGGGACGTCCTGCGCAACGGGCGGGACAGCCGCTACGCCCGCTTCTTCGACATCGACTGGACCCAGCATGAGCATGAGGTGCTCGCGCCCGTGCTCGGCGACCATTACGGGCGGGTGCTGGAGGCCGGCGAGCTGCGCGTAGAGCCCGACGGCGACACGTTCGTGGCGCGCTATTACGACAACGAGTTCCCGATCGCGCCAGGGGAGGTCAACCCCCAAGCACTGCAGGGCGATCCCGACGCCCTCGACGAGCTGCTGAGCCGCCAGCACTACCGGCTGGCGTTCTGGCGCATCGGCGACGAGGAGCTGAACTACCGCCGGTTCTTCACCATCGAGACGCTGGTCGGCCTGCGCGTCGAGGACGAGGTGGTGTTCGCGGCCACCCACCAGCTGATCCTCGACCTGGTCAGCCAAGGCGTGATCGACGGGCTGCGGGTCGACCACATCGACGGGCTGGTCGACCCCGCCGGCTACCTGCGCCGGCTGCGCGACGCGACCGGCGGGATCTACGTGGTCGTGGAGAACATCCTGGAGCACGGCGAGCAGCTGCCCGAGACCTGGCCGGTGGCCGGCACCACGGGCTACGACTTCCTCAACAGCGTCAACGGCCTGTTCGTCGACGCCGGCAACGAGACCGCGATGGGCGCCTGCTACCAGGACTTCACCGGCCAGGACATTCCGTTCGAGGAGGTCGCGTACGCCGCCAAGCAGCAGATCATGCGCGAGGAGCTGGCCGCCGAGGTCGAGCGGGTGACCGACCTGCTGTCCGGCATCTGCGAGCGCCACCGGCGCCATCGCGACCACACCCGCCGCGAGCTGCGCGACGCGCTGCGCGAGGTGATCGCCGCCTTCAGGGTCTACCGCCCCTACGTCCAGCCCGGACACCCGGTCAGCGAGGCGGACCGGGCGCAGGTCGCCGGTGCGGTCGCCCGGGCAGGGCAGCGCCGCCCTGACCTGGACACCGAGCTGTTGGAGTTCATGGGCCAGCTGCTGGTGCTTGCGCACCCTGCAGAAACCGAGTTCGCGCTGCGGTTCGGGCAGCTAAGGACCTGGGCATGAATAACGTGGCGGAAGTTACGGTCGCGTGACTCGCTGACCAGGTCAAATCCGGATGAAAGCGTCAAGTTATTTGTGCCCAGGCCCTAAGCTCGCCGGTGATGGCCAAGGGCGTCGAGGACACCGCGTTCTACCGCTACCACCGCCTGATCTCGCTCAATG
>JBOGEA010000280.1:0-7769 GCA_050743205.1 Egibacteraceae bacterium
CCAGCACACAGCTCACGGCGCGGTCGATCTGGGCGTCGGTGTGCGCGGCGGTGACCGCGAAGCGAAGGCGGGCGGTGCCCGGCGGGACGCTCGGCGGGCGGATCGCCACGACGAGCAGGCCGGCGTCGGCGAGTTGGGCGGAGGCGCGCAGCGCAGCCTCCGGCTCGCCGAGCACGAGCGGCACGACGCAGGCGGCGGGCTCGGCGAGGCCCAGGCCGCTGGCGAGGCGGCGGGCCAGCGCCAGGGCATGGGCGCGGCGCCACGGCTCGGCGGCGGCGATCTCCAGCGCGCGCAGCGCGGCGCCGACCGCGGCCGGCGCCGGCGCGGTGTCGAACACGAACCCGCGGGCGCGGTTGCGCAGCCAGTCGCAGAGACCCGCGGGCCCGGCGACGTACCCGCCCGCCGCCCCGAACGCCTTGGACAGCGTGCCCATGTGGATATGGATGCGGTCTTCGCAGCCCTGCGCCGCCGCCGTCCCGCGCCCGTCGGGACCCAGCACCCCGCAGCCATGCGCGTCGTCGACCATCACCATCGCGCCGTGGGCCTCGGCGAGGGCGCACAGCCCGGGCAGGTCGGCCGCGTCGCCGTCCATCGAGAAGACCCCGTCGGTGACGACCAGCCGGCGGCGGGCGCCGGCGCCGAGCAGCCGGTCCAGGACCCGCAGGTCCCGGTGCGGGAAGATCCGCACGTCCGCGCGGGACAGGCGGCAGGCGTCGATGATCGAGGCGTGGTTCAGCGCGTCGCTGCACACCAGATCGCCGCGGCCGACCAGGGCGGGGATCGTGCCGACGTTCGCGAGGTAGCCCGACGAGAACACGACCGCGTCCTGCGTCCCCTTCCACCGCGCGAGCGCGCGCTCCAGCTCGCGGTGCAGGGCGGTGCCGCCGGTGACCAGCCGGGACGCGCCGGACCCGGCGCCCCAGGCCGCCGCCGCCTCCCGGGCGGCCGCGATGACCCGCGGGTCGCCGGCCAGCCCCAGGTAGTCGTTGCTCGACAGGTTGACCAGCCCGTCCGCCGCAGGCCCGGCCGGGGTCGCGCGGTGCCGCGGCACCCGCCGCAGCCCCGCCGCCTCCAGCTCAGCCAGTGCCGGCGCGATCCAGCTCAGCGGGTCAGCGGCGGTCACGAGGGCAGCCCTCCGTTGCCGGCGACGCCCACAGCTGATCGAGACACCGCCCTGCCCCGCATCCCAGCTGGAGGATGGCGCCGCCGGGTGTGACCGCGCCATGGATCATCGCCGCCTCGCTCCCCCGCGCATGAGCCGGTAGGCCTCTGCGCCTCTGCTGAGCTTGCCGTCCGGCGCTTGGCTCACGCTTGGGTGACCTCGGCGAGGGCGCGGCGCAGCGTGGAGACCAGGAAGCGCAGCTCATCGGTGGTCATCGCCAGCGCCGGCATGACCACCAGCACGTCGCCGAGGGGGCGGATCACCAGGCCGAGGTCGCGGGCACGGCGGCACACCTGGGCGCCGACCTGGGCCGATGGGGGGAACGGCGTGCGAGTCACGGGATCAGAGACCAGCTCGATCCCCGCCATCAGCCCCCGCTGGCGCACGTCGCCGACGCAGGGGTGCTCGTGAAACGCTTTCAGCTCGACCGCGAGCACCTGAGCGAGCGTGCGGGCCTGGCCCAGGACGTCCCGCGAGGCGAACAGGTCCAGGCTCGCGAGCGCGACCGCGGCGGACAGCGGGTTGCCGGAGTAGCTGTGGCCGTGGAAGAACGTCCGTTGATCGCCCAGGAACGCGTCGAAGATCGCGGGGGTCGCCAACGTCGCCGACATCGGCAGGTACCCGCCGGTCAGGCCCTTGCCGAGGGCCATCAGATCTGGGGCGACGCCCTCGGCCTGGCAGGCGAACATCGTCCCGGTGCGCCCGAACCCGGTGGCGACCTCGTCGACGATCAGCAGGACCCCGTGGCGGCGGGCGATCGCCGCGACCCTGGCCAAGTGCCCGTCGGGCGCGGTGACGATCCCCGCCGCGCCCTGCACCAGCGGCTCGACGATCACCGCCGCGACCCGCTCGGCGTCGTGCGCGAGCACCTCCTCCAAGGTGTCGGCGCAGGCCAGCGCGCACGAGGGGTACGCCAGCCCCAGCGGGCAGCGGTAGCAGTAGGGCTGGGCGAACGTTCGCGTCGGAAACAGCAGCGGCCGGTAGGTCTCCTGGAAGGCGGCTAGGTTGCCGACGCTGACCGCCCCCAGCGTGTCGCCGTGGTACGCGCCGTCCATCGAGACGAACAGCGTCCGCTCCGGCTGGGCTCGGAAGCGCCAGTACGCGTAGGCCATTTTGAGCGCGACCTCGACCGCGCTGGCCCCGGACTCGCTGAAGAACACCCGCTCCAGGCCGGGCGGCGCCAGCTCGACAAGCCTGGCCGCCAGCTGTGCCGCCGCCGGATTCGTCAGGCCGAGCAGCGTCGTGTGCGCCGCCAGGTCCAGCTGCGCCCGCAGCGCGTCGTCCAGCTCAGGCCGACGGTGCCCGTGGACGTTCACCCACAGCGAGGCGTTGCCGTCCAGGTAGCGCCGCCCGTCGGTGTCGAAGAGCCAGCAGCCCTCGGCCCGCTCGATCACCAGCGGCTCGTCGTCCATCCACTGGTCCATCCGCGTGAACGGATGCCAGAGGTGGCGGCGGTCGAGGTCGCGCAGCCGCTGGGTGTTCACCATGGGAATGACCTCCCGATGCTCTCTCAAAGCCAGCGCAGGCCCATCAGCTGGGCGACCGCTCCCTGCGCCTCGTCACGCGACGCGAATCCAACCGTTTCGCCGGACTCCACGAGCGCGGGCGCGGTCAGGGTCGCGACCGCAAGGTGCCAGGCATCCATCGCCCGCAGACCATGGGTTCGGACGATGTCGAGCGCCTTCTTCTCGACGTCATCCCGCGGTGCGCTCAGCAGCGTGACCGGCCCGTCTGGTCCGAGATCGCCGTCGAGGACGGACAGCAGCTCGGTTGCGCTGCCCCGACCCGCTCGGGCCGCCCGCACGAGGGCGCCGGAGACCTCGACGCGCGTCCACGTTCCGGTCACGGCCACGACCTCGGCGTCACCCAGCAGCGCCAGCACGTCCTCATGGCCCTCCTCATCCGGCAGGTACAGCCGTGCGAGAAAGCCGGTCACGCTCCTGGGCGAGGAGGCGGTCGACGATCGGTCCGATCCCACGCATCGACTCGAGGACACGCTGACGCGCTCGCGCGTCCACGGGCGGCGCCTGGACGGCGCGCAGCATCCCGGCCGCCGCCGCCTTCGCGCGGAGACGCGCTCGGCGATCGCCCTGGTCGGCATCCACCGCGGAATCCAGGATTTCGGTCGCCAACGCGTTGACGCCGCGGCCCTCCCGGGCCGCGCGAGCCGCGAGACGCTGATGCGCGTCGTCGGGAACACGGAGCAGGAGTTGTCTCACAACCAGCACGCTATCAATATGCCAAGTGATGGCAACGCTGAGTCAGGCGCACTCGCGGTCGAGAGCGACGTCGGGCGCGAGCCGGCCGAAGACCTCGTGGTAGTGGCGGGCGCAGAGTCCGATGTCGGTCTGTGCGAGAAGATCGCATGAGCGGATGCTCGTCAGCGGCGACCCGACCTGCGCCCAGCACAGAACGGCGACGGGCTCGGGCTGCCAGTGCATATACCCCATCGGCCGCGTGGCGGACAGCGGTGTCATATCCCCCTCCTTTCCCTGGTCACCAGAACGTCTAACATGCAGAACCGCGAGTTAACCTTCTGATACCAATCCCTCGGTAGCTTGGTGGCTGTGGTGCCGACGCGAATCGTGATCCTCGGTGGCGGGCCCGGCGGGTACGAAGCCGCGCTGGTGGCGGTCGAGCACGGGGCCGACGTGAGCATCGTGTCGAGGGAGGGGCTGGGCGGCAACAGCGTGCTGTGGGACTGCGTGCCCTCCAAGGCGCTGGTCGTGTCCGCGGAGGCGATGGGCTGGATGCAGTCGGCCCACCGGCTGGGGGTGCGCTCGTCGGCTGGGGCGGACCTCGCCGCCAAAGCGGTCGTGGACATGGGCGCGGTGATGGACCGGGTGAGGTGCCTGGCCCGGGACCAGTCCGAGGACATCGCCAAGCGGGTGAGCGGCCAGGGCGTACGCGTCGTCGAGGGCGTCGGCCGCCTGGCCGGGCGCGACGCCGTGGAGGTCGAGTGCGCCGACGGCCGGACAAAGGTCCTGCGCGCCGACGTGGTGCTCGTCGCCACCGGCAGCGCCCCTCGCGTGCTCGACTTCTCGCGTCCCGACGGCGAGCGGGTGTTCACCTCGCGTGAGCTGCTGGGCCTGCGGACGCTGCCCGAGCGGCTGGTCGTGGTCGGGTCGGGCGCCACCGGCGCCGAGTACGCGCACGCGTTCGCCCGGTTCGGCTCGCGGGTGCACCTGGTGTCGGCGCGCGACCAGGTCCTGCCGGGCGAGGACCCCGACGCGGCCGCGCTGATCGAGGACAGCTTCGAGCGTTGGGGCATGACCATCCACCGGGGGCAGCGGGCGACCAGCATGCAGCGCGGCGCCGACGGCGTGCGGGTGCGGGTCGGCGACGAGTGGGTCGAGGGCAGCCACGCCCTGTTCTGCGTCGGCCAGGTGCCGTCCTCGCGGGGGCTCGGGTTGGAGGCGGCCGGCGTCGAGCTGGACGATCGCGGCGCCGTGGCGGTCGACGGCGTCAGCCGCACAAGCGTCCACACGATCTACGCGGCCGGCGACGTGACCGGCGGCGTCATGCTCGCGACGACCGCAGCGATGCAGGGCCGGATCGCGATGTGGCACGCCCTGGGCATGGCCGTCGCCCCGCTGCGCCGTGACGCGATCGCGGCCTGCGTCTTCACCGACCCTGAGGTCGCCACGGTCGGCATGAGCGCCGCCGACGCCGCCGAGTCCCACCTGCCCGTCGAGACCGTCTGCCTGCCGCTGGCCGGCAACTCACGCGCGAAGATGCGCGAGCACACCGACGGGTTCGTGAAGATCCACGCGCTGGCGGGCTCCGGCGCGGTGCTGGGCGGCTCGGTCGTGGCCGACCGGGCCAGCGAGCTGATCACCCCGCTCTCCGTGGCCGTCTTCAACCGCCTGACGGTCAGCCAGCTCGCCTACGCCTTCTCGATCTACCCCTCCCTGGGCGGCAGCCTCCACGAGGCCGCCCGCCTCCTGATGGGCCGCCTCACTTAGCTGGTTGCGCGGATAGGGCAGCCGGGCAGCAGCAGCTCAGACGCCGAAGGACGCGCGGCTTGACCTGCAGGATTCCTCCGCATGCGGAGGAATCCTGCAGGTCAAATCGACGACGCCGGCCGAAGGACGCAGTTTTCCTCTGGATGCGGAGGAAAGCTGTGGTTCTCGGCACGTGGCCAGTGCTTGCCTATCCGCGCGACCAATAAGCTGCTTGTCCATGGAGGACGAGGCACTGCGGATCGGGCAGGCGGCGGCGCTGCTGGGCGTCAGCGTGGACACGCTGCGCCGGTGGGAGGCTGAGGGGCGTGTGCGGCTGGAGCGCAGCGCTGGCGGGCAGCGCGTGGTGCCGCTGGTCGAGGTCAGGCGCCTGCTCGACGAGCGCCGGACCCCGCAGACGCCGATCACCGCCCAGTCCGCGCGCAACCAGCTCGACGCGGTGGTCACGCGCGTGGTGCGCGGAGCGGCCGCCGCGACCGTCGAGATGCAGGCCGGGCCCTACCGCCTCGTCGCGCTGACGACGGCGGAGAGCGTCGACGACCTGAAACTCACACCGGGCAAGCGGGTCATCGCCTCGGTCAAGGCGACGAGCGTGGTGGTCGCCCTGCCAGAGGAGTAACCCCTGCGGCCGGTGCCTTCGCGACGGCGTGACCACCGAGCCGGAGGTCAGTCGCTGGTGGCGAGCAGTACCTCGGTCGCTTTGATCACGACGGTGACATCCTGGCCCTCGGCGAGTTTGAGGGCTTCTGCCGACCCTCGTGTGATCGCCGACACCAGCTCCTGGCCCCCGACGTCCACGGTGACCTCAGCCATGACGTTGCCCAGCCTGACGGATCGCACGGTGCCGCTCAGCTGATTGCGCGCGCTCAGTGCCATGGCTGCTCCTTTAGGTATGCAGTGGACGTAACAATACTATTACCCCTTCAGTCAGGGGTTGCACATTTTTTTGTGAAAATCCATGCATAGGTATTTACCCGTCGCGAGCTGGCGATACCTTGAAAGCGTTGCTTCCGGGCCTGCCGCGAACATCTGACCTCGATCAGAATACCTCTGGTTGACCTGCCATCGTCCGGCGGAAACCTAGGTACCATTGGGGATGTGGGACTGACGGAGGCTGCACCGATGCGGATACGACTTCTGTTCCTGCTGCTGGCCGGCGTCATGACTGCCTGCGGAGGTCAAGCGCTGCTGGCGGCGGCTCCAGCGACAGAGCTGGGCACGTTTGTCGTCGATGGGAACGTCCAGAATCCGTTGACCCTGACCGTCGAGCAGCTCGCCGCGATGCCGACACAGGAGGTCACGGTCGAGTTCGAGACCGGGGATGGGCTGGAGGAGCATACGTACACCGGCGTCCCGCTCATCGCCCTGCTGGAGCAGGCCGAGCTGGGTCTGGACCCCGACGTCAAGAACGACAAGCTCAGGCACTACGTCGCGGTAGCGGGCTCGGACGGGTACGTGGCGGTCGTCGCGTACGGGGAGATCGACCCCGAGTTCGGCAACCGCATGGTCCTGCTCGCGGTCACCGAGGACGGCGCGAGCCTGGCCGCCGAAGGGCCGCGCCTCGTCGTCCCCGGAGATGTCCGAGGCGGCCGGTACGTAACCAACGTCGTACGTGTCTCGGTGGCCAGAGCCGACATCGGACCATGAAGCAAACCACTCGAAGTACCTGTGATTTTTCTGCGATCGCAGGGATAGAAACCTAGGTATCATCGATGCAGGCGGGACTGACGGAGGTTGAGTGCATGAGGATACGGCTGCTTTTTCTGCTGCTCGCTAGCGTTGCGCTGGCCGCGTGCGGCGGGCAGGCGGGACAGCAGGCGGCTGACGGCGCGACCGAGGATCTCAGCGGCACGGTGAACGTCTTCGCGGCGGCGTCGCTGACCGAGGCGTTCGAGGAGATCGAGGCCGCCTTCACCGAGGCGCATCCCGGTGTCGACATCACGCTCAACTTCGGCCCGAGCAGCGGGCTGGCGACGCAGATCACCGAAGGCGCGCCGGCGGACGTGTTCGCGTCGGCGAACCAGACGCAGATGACGGTCGTCACCGACGCCGGCCTCGCGCAGGGCGAGCCGCGGGTGTTCGCGCAGAACTTCCTGGAGATCGCCGTCGAGCCCGGCAACCCGCTCGGCATCACGGGCCTGGCGGACCTCGCCCGGCCCGACGTCACGCTCGTGCTGGCCGACGAGGGCGTGCCTGCCGGCGACTTCGCCCGCGAGGCGCTGGCCAACGCGGGGGTGGAGGTCACGCCGGCGTCGCTGGAGGTGGACGTCCGGGCGGTTCTGGCCAAGGTCCAGCTGGGCGAGGCCGACGCGGGCATCGTCTATGTCACCGATGTGCTCGCGGCCGGCGACGAGGTCGAGGGAGTGGCGATCCCACCGGAGCGGAACATCGCCGCCTCCTACCCGATCGCCCCGCTGACGAGCGCGTCGAACCCCGAGGCTGCCCAGGCGTTCGTCGACTTCGTCCTCTCACCCGAGGGCCAGGAGATCCTGGTGGGTCACGGCTTCCAGAAGCCGTGACCCGACCCTGGCCCCCAGCTTTCCGGCGGACCGGTGCGAAAACCGCAGACCAGGTGGGCCAGATGGCAGCTCGGCTGCGGTTTTCCGCGGGCAGTGGGACGCCCTTGGGCCAGCCACACACTGCAG
>JBOGEA010000281.1:0-7736 GCA_050743205.1 Egibacteraceae bacterium
GGCGGGGGTGGCGCGGGCGGTGACGTCGGCGGCGGCGCGGGGCAGAACGTGGAATGGGACGTGGAGTTGGGGGTGGGCGCCGTTCGGGTCGGTCAGTCGGACGTGCCCGTCGTGCTCGAACTCGGTGAGCAGGCCGCCGTCGGCGCCTTGGGCGCCGGAGTTCAGCCGCCACGGGCGCAGCTTGGCCGCGTCGATCGTCAGGGTGACGTCGAACGTGGCGGTCGAGGAGGGCGGTATCTCCAGGCGGGAGACCGACGGGGTCACCGTGACCGCGCCGGCGCGGGTGTCGTCGGCGCGCCGCGGGTCGGCCTGGATGTCGTAGGCGATGGGTGCGGCGGTCAGGTTGCGGACGGTGACGGTGCGGGTGCGTGTGGTGGTCGGGGTGGAGGCGTCGATGAGCCCGAATGACAGGGCGACGCCGGGTGAGGCGTCGTCGAAGGCGACGGCGGGTGAGGCCAGGGCCCGGTCGACGCGCAGCTCTCCGCCGCCGATGCGGGTCACGGGGGCCAGTGTCCCGGTGGCGGGGTCGGCCAGGATTCGGGTTTCGGCGGTGTTCATCAGCGCCGCTTTGAGGGTTTTGGAGGGTTGGCCTTTGTACTGGCCGCTGCTGGCGAGCAGCGCGGCCGCGCCGGTGACCACAGGCGTGGCGCCTGAGGTGCCGCCGAAGGGGGCGTAGCCGCTGCCGGTCGCCGCGACCGCGGACACCGCGGCGCCGGGCGCGCCGATCTCCGGCTTCGCGACATCCCCGTCGATGGACGGGCCGCGCGCGGAGTCCGAGACGACGCTGCCGACCAGCGCGAGCGAGTTGGCCGGGTCGAGCGTGGCGTTGGTGTAGCCCTCTCTCACCTGCTGCTTGACGAGGTCGCTGTCCGCCTGGCTGATGGCGAGCGCGGGGATGTCGCCGGCCCGGTCGCCGGTGCCGCGCAGGAAGGCGAACGGCTCGCCTGGGGCCACCAGGCCGACGAGGGCGGCGATCCCGCCGCTGCGGGCGATCGCGTCGACCTTCGCGCTGACCTCGCAGTTGCCGCGGTCGACGAGCGCGATGCGCCCGGCGAGCGACCCATCTGGGAACGGGGTGCAGCCGTCGAGGTTGCCGCCGGCTCCGTCCCCGTACTGCACCGGCCCCGCGACCGTCCGGCGCAGCGGAGCCGACCACGGCTGGAGCACCGAGCTGATCCTGTCCCGGTCGGCGGTGGGCCCGTCGAGCCGCAGGTACTGCAGCCGCGCGGACGGCACGTGGGTCCAGGCGACGGACAGCGCCCCAGGGGTCGCCGCGGGGGTGCCGGTCGAGTACGGATGGTCGAAGCTGTTGCCCGCCGCGCTGACGACCAGGGTGCCGATCGCGGTCGCGTTCTCGACCGCCTCTGAGAGACTGTCGTCCCTCGCGTTTCCGTACGCCAAGCCGAGCGAGAGGTTCACCACCTCGACACGGTCGCTGGTGTCGCCATCCCCGTCGGGATCGACTGCCGCGTCCAGCGCCTGAAGCAGCGCGGCGCCGCTGCAGCGCCGCTCGAACGACGAGCAGACCTTGTACGCGTAGAGCAGGGCGCCCGGGGCGACCCCTTCGGCGTCGATGTCACCGTCGGCGTCGGTGTCGCGGGCGACGCCCGCGATGATGTCCGCCACGTGGGTCCCGTGACCGTCGATGTCGATCGGATCCGGGTCAGGCTGCTCAGGGACCGAGTCGTCCCCGCCGATCCACCGGTCACCGACGAAGTCGTAGCCGCCTACCACCTTCGCGGTCGGGAAAGTCGCCGGCTCGATCACGGTGTGCGCGGTGACGGCCTCGGGGACGAGCGAGCCCTCGAGCGCCTTCGCGGCGTCGTCGAACGACAGCCCGTACGCCGCCTCGTACGCCGCGCTCGTGCCGTCCCCGCCCAGGGCGGCGTGGGTGTAGTCGACGCCGGAGTCCATCACCGCGACGCGCGCGCCCTCACCGGTCACACCGAGCCGTCGCAGCGCCGTCGCCCCGACATAGCCGACCGTCTCGGCCAAGTCGAGCTGGTAATCGACGACCGGTGCGATCCAGGTCACGTCGGGGTCACCGGCCAGCTGCGCAAGCCTGCCCCCATCGACCCGCAGGATGACCGCGTTGAGCACCGCGTCGAGCCGGCCGATGGGCTCGACGCCGGGGTCAAGTTGACGTGCCCGCTCGATGAACGCCTCCTGCGCCTGCGCGCGCTGAGCGTCCGGACCGCCCCCAGAGAACCGGCCAACCGCCCCCGACCGCAGGTGTGCCACAACCCGCTGAGGCCCCCGCGCCCCCTCAAGCCGCGAGTCCAAAGGCGGCCGAGATGACTCAGGCGCACCCTGGGCATCCTCCTGCCCCCCCGCGGTCCCACCGACTACGACCGACAGCACCAGCGAAGCCGTGGCCACAACCGCAACAAGACGCCGCATCTTTCTCCCAGCGCTCGACTCATCCGCCGAAGCAGGTTATGCCGGACAAAGCCAAAAACGCGAACCGAGGAGGGAAGAGGGGGACCGCAGAGGCCAGCCCCGGGAGCGAAGGGCGCAGCGCGAACCGAATACGAGAGAGGGACCGCAGAGGCCAGACACCGGGAGCGAAGGGCGCAGCGCAAAGCCAAGAACGCGAACCGAAGAGACGAGAGGGGGGACCGTAGAGGTCAGACCCGCGAGCGGAGCGCGCAGCGCGAAGCGAATCCGAGAGAGGGGACCGCAGAGGCCAGACACCGGGAGCGAAGCGCACAGCGCAAAGCCAAGAACGCGGAGCGAATACGAGAGGGGGGACCGCAGAGGTCAGACCTGGGAGCGGAGCGCGCAGCGCGGAGCGAGCGCGGGTTGGGGTGGCTCGATGCCACCCCAACCCGCACAAGCTTAAAGAAACCCGGACACGGCGGAACCGAGAGGGGTCGCGTTGCGTCGGGTAGAGCGACCTAAAAGGCTCTTCCGAAGCGGAACCCGACGCAACGCGACCCCTGTAGTAAAGGTCAGACCCAGACGCAGACGCAGACTCAGACCAGCTCGAGCGAGAGGATCCCCGCGCCGATGCGAACGGTGACCTCCATCGTCACCGGACTGGTGCCGAATGCGGCATTGGTATAGATATCGCCATTGCGGGTGAAGCCGGGCGCGTTGATCACCCCGACGACGGACCGCACCTCCACCCGCACCCCGATCGCCTCGGGCAGCGTGAGGCTGATCTGGCCGGCGCCGGCCTCGATGGCCGCGGTGACGTCGTGTGGCCGGTCACCCGACAGGTCGATCCGCATCTGCCCGGCGCCTTTGGAGAGGTCGAGGGTGCCCAGGTCGAGGCCGCGCAGGTCGAGCTGGCTCAGGCCGGCGCCCATGCCCAGCCGCAGGTCCATGGGGATGCCCTGGCTCAGCCGCAGCGTCCACTCGTTCCGCTCGTCCATCCGGGAACGGTTGAAACCGGCGTCGCCCTGACGGATCTCCAGGCGGCCCTGAGTGCCCTCGACCTGGTAGTCCACCTCCGGCCTCCATTCCGGCTCGCTGTAGACGAAGGTGGCGTCGAGGAGCTGTCCCTGCTCGACGCCGCCGGACAGCTCGAGCTGGCCGGCCCCCATCTCGATGTCGACCACCGCCGATTCGGCGCCCTGCAAGTCCACCGAGCGCTGCTCGGTCCGCACATCGCCACTCTGCGTCTCCTGTCCAGACACCACCACGCTGACCCCGTCCTGTCCGTCCGCGCCTCGGCTGACGTCTCCTGAGACGCCGCAGCCCGCCAGCGGCGCCATGAGGGCCAGCATGCCGGCCCACGCGCTCTTCATATGCTCCCCCCGTCGTCGATGTGGCCGAGCTGGCGGCCGCCGATCACATGGAAATGCAGGTGGGCGATCGCCTGGCCCCCGCGTCGCCCGATGTTCGTGGTGATGCGGTAGCCGTCCGCGATGCCCTGGCCTTCGGCGACTCGCTGAGCGAGGCGGAAGCAGCCGGCGAGCAGGTCGGCATGGCCGCCGCGCAGGTCGAGGGCGTGCGCGGAGTCGATGTGCTCGACCGGCAGCACCAGGATGTGGACCGGCGTGCGGGGGAACTTGTCCTTGATCGCGATGATCCCGCCGGCGGCGGCGACCCGCTCGGAGGGCTCGTCGCCGGCCGCGATCCGGCAGAACAGACAGCCGCGCATCGTGGCCGCCCCCTCTTGATCGTCCCCGCCTTCTGCGTCCAGGGGGCAGCTCACTTCCGTGGGGTCGCCGCGATCGCCGCCATGATCTGGGCGGCTGACAGGCGGAACGACGGCGAGTTGTTGCGGGCGCACAGGATCCCCAGCGCGGCGCGGAGCACCCGGCGCTCGACACCGAAGGGCAGCGCCTCGCAGAACGCGAAGGCGCACGGGGTGGCAAGGCCACCGAGGGTGTCGTGCACGTGAGTGCGCAGCTCAGCGGCCATGGTGCTGTTCGGCGCCGCACCCGGCTCCAGTACGACGCAGGCCATGACCGCGCGGCCGCGGCGGCGGTCGGGACGGTCGATCACCTCGGCCTGGCGAACGAACGGGTGGTCTTCCAGCACCTCCGCGACCTCGGTCGCGGACACGAGTTGCGCGGCGACGATGATCACTGGGTCGATGCGGTCGACGATCCAGATGAGATGGTCCTGCGTGCTGCGGTAGGCCTCATCGCCGGTGCGGTGGAGGAGGGGACTGCCCCAGAAGGCGTCGAACTCGATCTTGCCCTGGCCGATGTGATGGCCCAAGCTCAGCCCCGGCCACGGGTTGGTGAGCGCGAGTTCGCCGTGGACTCCCTCGGGCACCGTGTTGCCCTGCTCGTCCAGGATCTCCAAGCCGGGATCGGGCATTCCCAGCCCGTCCTCCAGCCAAGGCCGGACGCGGACAGCGCCGCCCAGCTCTGTCTGGCCCCAGACGTTGGCGATCGAGGCCGCGCCGTGGCCGACCTCCCGGCGCAGCCACTCCGCTGTCTCAGTGTCGATCCGCTCCCCACCCGTGGCGATCCGTTTGAGCGAGCCGACCCGGCTGCCGGGCGGGCTGTCGACCCAGCTCCGGACGTTGCGCATGACCGACGGCGTCGTGAGGAGCGTGTCGACCTCGTAGCGCTCGATGATGTCCCAGACACGGCCGTGGTTCGGGGTGTCCAGCGTTCCCTCATACATCACGGTCGTCGCCCCCCAGGAGAGGGGGCCGTACACCGCATGGGTCTGGCCGACGACCCAGCTGAATTCCACCGCGCACCACAGCACGTCCTCCGGCAGTGCGGCGAACCCGTGCCGGTGGGCCGTCATCGCCAGCAGCAGCAGCCCCGCGCTGCGGTGCACGATGCCGGTCGGCCGCCCGCGCCGGCTCGCGATGTACATGATCGAGAGGGGATGGTCGGCCTCCACGGCCTCGGCCCCGCCGCGGTCGGATCCCGCCGGTCCGGCGGCGTCCGCGCCGTCCTGGAACGGCGCCACAAGGTCGTGGTACCAGCGGTCGCCCTCGAACTCGACCACGTCGACGCCCGTGCGCCGCACGACGATGGTGTGCTCGACGCTGGCCACGGCGGACAGGGCGTCGTCGCAGCGGCTCTTCAGGGGCAGGATCGCCCCGCGCCGCCAGGCCCCGTCCTGCGTGATGACGACCTTGGGCTCGAGGTCGAGCAGCCGGTCGGCCAGCGCGTCGGCTGGCAGGACCGCCGGCAGCAGCGCGTGGACGGCCCCGATCCTGGCGCATGCGAGCATCGCGACGACGGTCTCAGGCAGCCAGCCCATGTAGAGCGCGATCCGGTCGCCGGTGGTCACGCCGAGGCCGCGCAGCGCCCGGGTGCACGCGATGACCTCGGCGTGCAGGTCGCCGTAGGTGATCGTGCGGCGGTCGCCGGGCTCGCCCTCCCAGTGGATCGCCGTGACCTCGCGGCGCTCGGGGAGATGCCGGTCCAGGCAGTTCACCGAGACATTGAGCCGCCCTCCGATGAACCAGCGCCCAGCTGGGGCAGACGGGTCGAACGCCGTGTGAAAGGGCTGGGCCCAGGAGAGCTGGCGGGCCCGCTCCGCCCAGTCGCGCACGGCCTCTTGCGCTTCGTGGCCTAGGTCATGCATTGCCCATCGCCTGCCTTACCGCGTTGGCGGCTCGTAACAGCTGTCTGGTCACCCGCTGCGTGAGCGCTTCATCCGTCAGTATCTCCGCGCTGACCATCGCCGACAGCGCGGCGCGCACCTCATTGTGCTGATCGACCACTGGCACCGCGAACTCCGTGAAGTCCGGCAGCTGTGGGTCCGACAGGGCCAGGTACTCCTGCGCGGCCCACTCTTCGCGCTGGGCCTTCGTGTAATCGTGAGGGGAGCGGTCCGCGGGCTCGATGCCCGCGGCGGCCGCCACCTCGATCGCCTCGTCCCACGCCTCCGGCGCGCAGCGCGCCAGCAGGATCCGCCCGCTCGCCGTCTCGAAGGCTGAGTGGACGCGGTGCGACGTCCGGTACACGCCGCCGACGTCCTCGCCGTCGATGCGGTCGACGTACACGACCGACCCGCGAACGAGCAGCGCGACCAGAACGGTCGCTTTGGTCGCGTTGCGCAGGTCGACGAGGTAGGGCGCCAGCGTGCTCACGACCGGATGCCGCCCCAGGTAACGCTCGGACAGGCGCACCAGCTCAGGCCCCAGGCTGTAGCGCGCGGACTGCGGGTGCTGCTCGACCAGCCCCGCCCTGGCCATGGACTTCAGCAGCCGGTGGACCGTCGGCAGCGACATCCCCGACTGCTTGGCAAGCTCGGTGAGCTGCTGGAAAGCGGGCCCGGCGCTGAGAAGCTGAAGGAGCACGGTGGCATTGCGCACCGTGCCCAGGGTCCCTCGCTCTGCAGAGGGGCTGCTCATTGACTGCCTCATCCGCGCCTGATCGGAGTGCCCGCCCGCATGCGGTTCACTCCTGCTGACTGTACCGCCTCTCAGGCCCTGGTTTCCATATTCCAACTATCTAGTTCCCCAGGCTACGCCTTATCGGCTAGGGCGCCTCGGTCGTCCGCCCGGAAATCCCCTGGCCACGACCCTCAGAGGCAGGTCTCCAGAGCGACCTCGAACAGCGCGGCCTCGGCGGCCCCGCGGTGGGCGGCGTCCCGCTCGGGCAGCGGGTCGGTCCACGAGCGGCCGGCGAGCAGCTCGTCCCAGGCGTGCAGCAGCGCGAGGCCGCGCATGCCCGCCCAGGCCGCGGCGGACAGGGTGGCCGACGACTCCATGTCGACACCCAGGTAGCCAGCCGCTGACCAGGCCTCAACGAGCCGGCGCGGCTGGCGCAGCAGCACCTCGGTGGTGACCGTCTCACCGCGGTGCACGGTCAGGCCCCGAGCGGCGGCCACCTGCGCGGCCCGGTCGACGAGCTGGGGCGTCGCCGCGGCCCAGTCTCCGCCGCCGTAGTGGGCGGACGCGCCCTCAGCGATCCGCACCCGGTCCGCCAGCACGAGGTCGCCGGGCCGGACCGCGCGCCGCAGGCCTCCGCACGAGCCGATCTGCGCCACGGCCGGGGTGCCGAGCTGGCCGAGGACGTGCACGGGCTCGACGGTGCGGGCGGCGCCGTACACGCAGGCGTAGACGACCGCGTGGCCGCGCCACCGGCCCCACCACCAGTCGGGGGCGCCCAGCTCGCGCACCTGGTCGAGGTGGGCGAGACGCTGAGCCTCACGGTCCCGACGCCACCACGAGCCCTCGACGACGAGCAGCTCAGGCAGCTGAGCGGGCTTCAGCCCCGTGACACGCCACCAATCCTGATCCACTGTGCCTCCCCAGCCTGACGTGAGAGTTGACTGTGGTTTTGTGCTGGATCGCGGCGGTATTC
>JBOGEA010000282.1:0-7724 GCA_050743205.1 Egibacteraceae bacterium
TCGCCAGCGTGGCCGTGACATCGCCGACCTCGCCCTCCATCTGGGAGGAGAACCGCGACGCCTGCGCGCTCGACTCGGTCGCCGCGCCGCCGGTGTCGGCCATCACCCCGGCGGTCTGCTCGATGTCAGCGACATTGCCGCCGATCCGCCCTCCAGCCATCACACACCCCTTTTTTCCGTTGAGAATGACCACTGTAAAACCCCGACCACCCCCACGCGACCCGGATACGACAAAATCACTACTCCCCCGGCGGCAGCGCGACCTGCGCCAACGTCAACTCGCCAGCCGACACGACGAAACCGCGGCCTGGGACCAGCGGGATCGGCAGGCGGCGGGGCAGCCGGACCGACAGCAGCGCGCCGTCATTGGCCAGCGTGGGCTGGAGCAGGACACCGGTGCGCGACTGGCGGATCAGCCTGGTCCACGTGCCCCAGCCGCCCTGCAGGTCATCGGCTCGGTCAGCCGCGATGACATGCAGCCCCGGACGGCCCGACCGGATGGCCGCGGTCAGCACGCCGTCGGTGTCTTCCACCCGTGAGGCGTCGTCGACCAGGATGAGCCATCGCCGCTGGTCGGCTGGAGCGGCCCGGATGATGTGGGCCAGCTGCTCCAGCGTGCCGGCGGCGTCGAGGGCCTCAAGCTCATAAAGCGGGGACCGCTCGTCGCAGACCCCGACCAGCACCACGCCCGCATCGGCCGCCCGCACCAACGAGGCGATCAGCATCAGTGTCGAGGTTTTGCCGCACTGCGGCGGCCCCGCCACCAGCGCGTGGTCGTTGCCACGCAGGGTCAGCACCGCCGGGCCGAGGTCCTCATCAGCCACCCCCAGCGTCAGCTCCACCTTCGCTGATCCCAGCGTGACCCCACCCGGCAGCGCCTCGAACGGCAGCTCCGCAGGCAGGCCAACAATACGAGGCGGCGGTGAGCTGCTCGGCCAGCGCGCCTTCAGCGCAAGCCCGAGCGTGTGGAGGTCGTCACCGGAAACCCCGACCTGAATCACAAGCTTGGACTCGCCATGGATCGCCCGACCCGGCACGAACTTCGGCAGATCCTTGACGCGCATGCCGATCGTCGAAAAGTCGGCTGGGTCAGCGAGTCGGAACAGCACCCTCTGGCTGACCTGCGAACTCAGCCGCACCGGCAGAGCCCCTGGCCGGTCCCCAGTGACCACGAAGAGAATGTCGACGGTCGGACCGTCGGAGAACACCCGGCGGAAGGCGTCGGCGGCCTCCGCGTTCTCGATGTCGTCGTGCTCGGCCAGGAACGAGCCGATCCCGTCGATCAGCACGACGATGCGAGGCTCACTGACCCGCGCCTCCGGGCTCAGGGCGCGGCGGCGGTCGAGCTCGCGGCGAAGGTAGCGGAGGAGGCGGAACTGGGCCTCGTGGTCGTTGGCGGCGACGACCGCGCCGACGTGAGGGAGCGCGCTCAGCGGCGCCAGCCCTCCCGCGCCGAAGTCGACCGCGTAGAGGTGACACTCCGTTGGCGAACGCCGCTGCACCAGCGCCCGGACCACCGACCAGATCGCGGTCGTGGTGCCGCTGCCCACCATCCCGAACATGGCGAGATGTCCGTTCTTCGGTTCCCAGCCGACGGGAATCTGCCGCTGATGCTCAGGGTCGTCGGCCAGGGCGAACGCAACGACATCGGCGGAGGTTGAGGCCTGCGGGAGGGCTTCCAGCTCAAGTTCCTCCGGCAGCATCTCCAGCCACGGCTTTCGCGGCGGCGCCAGCCCTCTGCGATCGAACGCCGTCTGGATGGCGGCGACGAGCCGGGCGAGATCAGTAGGCCCCTCAGCGGCCCCTTTGCTGTTCGTGACCGGCAGCGAAGGCAGTGGGCCGAAGCGGAAGGGCTCCAGCCGGACGCCAGTTGTCCGGTGCTCGCTGACCGCCGCCGTGGACAACGCGGTCTGTGCCAGCACGACATCGCCTGCCCCACGCCGGATATACGCGCGTCCAGGATTGGAGCGGCTGATGGCGACCGCATCCTTGGACTCGATGATGTCCGTCGAGTCGCCCGCATCCTGCACCCGCAGCGCGATGCGCAGGTTCGTGTTCGCTTTGATGTTGGCGTTGACCGCGCCGGAGGGGCGCTGCGTGGCCAGGATCAGGTGCACGCCGAGGCTGCGCCCACGCTGGGCGACGCCGACCAGCGCGCTGATGAAGTCGGGCAGCTCCGCCGCGACCGTGGCGAACTCGTCGATGACGACCACCAGGCGTGGCAGCGGCCCGAGCGGCGCGCCCATCCGGAGATACTCGGGCAGGTCAGAGACCCCAGCCTGGCGCAGCAGCCGTTCCCGGTAGGCCAGCTCCGCCTCCAGCGACTTCAGCGCGCGCTCGCCCAGGTGCTCGTCGAGGTCGGTGACCATGCCGACCGTGTGCGGCAGCCGAGCGCACTCGTCGAACGCGCTGCCGCCCTTGTAGTCGATGAGGACGAACACCAAGTGGTCGGGGTCGACCCGCGCGGCCATGCCGGCGACCATCGAGCGGAGGAGCTCGCTCTTCCCCGATCCGGTCGTACCGCCGATCAGCCCGTGCGGCCCGTCTCGGACGAGGTCGAGCTGCACCACCCCGTCCTCACCCATGCCGATCGGTCCGTTCGGGCCCGGATCGGGCAGTCCCGCCTTCCATGCCTTCAAGACCACCTCAGCGCTGGCCTCGTCCATGCCGAGCAGGGGCAGCAGGCGGACGAGCTGCGGCAGCCCTGCCCCCGTCACCGCGAGTTCGGGATCCTCGTAGCGGGCGAGCATCCGGGCAGCCTCGCGCGCGACGGCCTCGGTGACGCCGGAGATCACGAACCTGTCGATGCGCATACGCTCCTGTGGCCGCCGGAGGTCGGCATCCCCGAGGCGGGTGCTCAGCTCGATCACCGTCGTCGTGACCGCGGGGAGCTGGTCCGCGGTCTCGGCGATGACGATCCCAGCCGACGCGCCCGCCGCGCCGCTGAGCAGCAGCCGGGCAGGGGCCCGCCGCCCCTCGGTCAGCGAGATGTCGTCGAGGACCAGCAGACGGGTGCGCCCCGGCGGCGCGCCGCTTTCCTTGAACGAAAGCAGTCGAGGCTTCCCATCTGCCTCGTTCTGCGCGCCCGCGACCAGATCCCCCAGCAGCGCGTCGCTCGTGGCTCGGTCGCTGGAGAGCAGCCGTGTCGCGCCCGTCTCGTCGCGGGCGTGGGGGAGCCACTTCGCCCAGTCCCAATCAGGCGCGTGATCCTGAGAGCACATGATGGCGATGCCGACGTCCGCCGGGCCGTGGTGCGTGGCCGCCTGGCAGACCAGCGAGCGGGCCAGCGCGAGCGCGGCCGTCCGATCCCCCACGAGCCCGACGACCCCGCCGTTCGACAGGTCGATCTCCACCGGCGTGTCCCACAGCGTGCCGCGGTTCGTGACCACCTCCTCGATCTGTGCGTCCAGGCCTCCGCGACCGGCAGCCACCGGCGGCGCCCAGGGCACGCTCCCGATCCCGGCGCGCAGGTGGAGGAAGTCCGGATGGCCGGGACGGCGCTCCCACAGCTGCATGCTCGGGGTGCGCGCCCGCCGGATCGTCTCGGCGGCGTCGGGCAGCAGCTGCTCCCGCCGCGCGGTCTCCTGCGCCGCGCGTTGCGCAAGCTCCTGATCGAAATCCTCCAACGCTTTGCGGAACTGGCGGTTGCCCGCCCGCTCCTCCTTCTTCGCGCCGCGCCTCGTCGCGAGCCAATTCCCGATCGCCATGACCGGCGAGAGGAGCATGAACAGGGCGAACAGCGGATTCCTCGTGACAGCGATGAGCACCAGCCCCATGAGGAGCGGGACCACGATCGAGATGATGCTGAGCGCCCGAGCCCGCTTGGAGTCCTTCGGAGCCTCTGGCGCCTCGATCGACTGGGGCTCCTCAGCGAGCGCGGATCTGGGCGGCCGGTTGAACGGCACGAGGCCACCGGTCACGCGGCGCAGCGGGTCGACCGCGAGCGGACGGTCGTCCGGCACGCGGGCGAGGAGGCGAGCGTGGGTCGCGCCCATCCGCAGGACCGCGCCCGGCCGCACGATCGCCTGAGGCGAAACCGCCTCGCCATCGACCCATGTGCCATTGAGCGACCGCAGGTCGGTGACGAGGAACGTCCCGTCGCCCTGACGGCTCAGCCGGGCGTGGTGGTGGGACAGCGTCTCGTCGTCCAGCCTGAGGTCACAGTCCCCGCCGCGTCCGATCAGGACCTCGGCTGCGTCCAGCGCAACCATCGGGCCAGCTGCCGGCCCGTCGATGATCGCGAGCACTGGCCCGCGGCTCGACGGCTGCTGGCGCGCTGTTTCCGACGTGACGCGGACCAGTGCCCCCTCATGCAGGCCGATCTCGTCCAGCCCGGCATCGCGGCCGAAGAAACGACCCTCGATGACCACCCCCGCCTCGGTCATGCGGCCGTCGGCAGCGCCGATGAGATCGGCCACGCAAGCGTCCGGACCCTCGATCAGCAGGTCGACCTCGCGTCGCGCGCCCTTGTGCTCGATGACGATCTGCAACCGCTCTCCTGCCAGGCAGCAGTGTCGATGTGCGGTGAACTGCACACATGCGCATTCTAAGCCGGATGTACTGGGCGCTGTAGCGATCCGGAGGTCCCGACTCCGCCTCTGCGGACCGCGCGAAGGGGTCGGCTGCCGGACACAGGGGCGGCGTCGGCGTGACCCAGGGGTGAAGTCTGTGAATAATAAGAAGATTTTTAATTTTAGGCCGTATCGGCATGTATCGGAATGGTAAATACCTTTGATGCAACCTATGTGCCCGCTGGTCCCGGATATTGCTGTGACCATGAGTTTTCCGTCCCCACGCTGCCCGCTAGGGATGGATGCGCTGCAGAAAAGACCCGTAAATGCGGATCAGTGGCCTACAACCGCTTTTAAGCAGCGGACATAGCCATCAAGGGGCATTAGTCAGGAAACTCCGGTCCAGGACTAGTCCAGCAGAGAATCAGAGGTTATCGTGTCATTACCTCGGATGTCCAACCGAGCTGACAATATGGAGGTTCTCAATGCGCATGCGCGTACGCCTTATGGTCCTGCTCCTGTTGAGCGCAACGCTCCTGTTGGGATTCGAGTCAACTGCATTCGCCGGGCACACGCCTCCGCCGCCTGACGAAAAGGCCGCGCCCGCGCCAGCCCCAGACCCTACGCCAGCTCCTGCGCCAGCCCCTGCCCCTCCGCCCGCGCCAGCACCAAGGGGCAGCGTGGTAGGCACCGTAGGTGACGCGGTGGGGGATCTCGCGGGTCTCCTCTTGGGCAGCAACCGCAGCTAGCCAGCGTCTTCCGCACTGATGGCGGGTCTCCGATCCTTCTGGGGGCCCGCCATTGCTGTCTGCGGTCACCCGCGAAACGGAGGATTCTCGCACGCCGGATAGACGGGTCCGCCGTGACCAGCCCGTTGAGGCTGGTAAAATCTGGATTTGCACACGAGGGGCTGTGGCCGTGGCTGGTCTGAAGGGGAGGCGCGCATGTCTGTCGGTGACCGAAAAGCCGCCAAAGCGGCTCGGCGCGGCGGGGGAACCCCCGGCGTTGGCGACATCCCCCACCAGCTGCCGGGCTACCGCATCGAGGGGCAGCTGGGGCGGGGCAGCATGGGCGTGGTGTACCTGGCCGAGGACGTGCGCCTGCAGCGCAAGGTCGCCCTGAAGGTCCTGACCCCCTCCCTGGCCGACGACCAGCGGTTCCGCGAGCGCTTCACCCGCGAGTCGCAGATGGCCGCCACCCTCGACCACCCCAACGTCATCCCGATCTACAGCGCGGGCGAGGAGGGCGGGCTGCTCTACATCGCCATGCGCTACGTCGACGGCCGCGATCTGCGGGCCATCATCGACTCCGACGGTCCACTGCCCCTGGAGCGGACAGCCGCCATCGTGGAGCAGATCGCCGGCGCCCTCGACGCCGCCCACGCGCGGGGTCTGGTCCACCGAGACGTCAAGCCGGGGAACATCCTCGTCGAGAGCCGGGAGGGTCAGGAGCGCAGCTACCTCGGCGACTTCGGCATCACCAAAAGCCTGGCGTCGGGTGGGGGCCTGACCACCACGGGCCAGTTCATCGGCACCATCGACTACATCTCGCCTGAGCAGATCCAAGGCAAGCCGGTGGACGGCCGGTCCGACGGCTACGCGCTGGGCTGCGTGGTCTACCAATGCCTGACGGGGGTGAGCCCCTTCCCGCGCGATGAGAGCGCCGCGATCATGTGGGGGCACATGCACGATGAGGCGACGCCGGTCACCACGCTGCGCCCCGACCTTCCGCCCGCGGTCGACCGCGTCGTGGCCAAGGCCATGGCCAAGCGGCCCGAGGACCGCTACGCCACCTGCGGCGAGTTGGCCGCCGCCCTGCGCGCCGCCAGCGGTCCAAGCGCCGCCGCGAGCCTGTCACCTCACTTCGAGCCCAGGACCAGCGCATTCGGGCTGCAGGTCCCGCGCGCGCCCAGCAGCGCCCCGACCGCGCTGCAGCGACGCTGGTACCAGCGCTGGCCCGTCATCGTCGGCATGGCCGCCGCCGCGGTGGCGCTGGTCGGGGTCATGGTCGTCGTACTGCTCCGGTTGTTTCCGACCGCAGCCGAGGACACGCTGCTCAGCGAGGTGCCCATGCGCTTCCGGGAGGGCTGCCGCCGGAATATGGTCGAGGAGGACGGTGTGTTGGCTGCCGTGCGGTGCACGCCGGGAGGCGGCGCCGAGGAGGCCTTCTTCACGAGCTATGCCTCGCAGCAGGCACTGGACAGCGCGTATGCGCGTGTCATGGCCCAAACCGGGATCCCCGCGGGCACCGGCGACTGCGAGACCGACTCTCGGGCTGAGCAATCCTACCGGGGGGATGGCGGCAGGACCGGCGGCCGGCTGCTGTGTTACCCCGTTGAGGGGGATCCGTTCATCGTCTGGAACGAGACCGGCTCGCGCACGTTGATGACCGCGAAGGGTGAGTTCGGAGACTATGAGCAGCTCTACCAGTGGTGGGCTGTCCTCATAGAGCGGGTGCCCGACCCGGCTCCGGAGACGGCTCTGGAGGCGGCTCCGGGGGCGACACCGGAGGAGACGCTCCTCAACCAGGTCCCCGAATCCTTCCGTGACACCTGCCAGCCGCAGCCCATCTCGGATGATGCAGCGGCCTTGGGCGCGCGAGCCCAGGTTATCTGTGAACCCAACGTAGGCGCTCAAGCTGCCGTCTTCACCTTGTACGACTCCCAACGCGCCATGGACACGGCGTACCAAGACGTCGTGACCGCGCGTGGGAACGCAAACCCCGGCGGCGACTGCCTCAACGACCAGAGCGCTGAGCATGCCTACACCGGCACCACGAGCGGGCGTGTCCTGTGCTATCAATTTCAGGGCAACTCAGTCATCCTCTGGAGCGAGGCCCAATCGTTGATCCTGAGATCAGGAATCGTCGTAGGGAGGACCGATCCCCCAAGCAGCGCGCGGCTCTACCAATGGTGGGCCGGCTTGGTCGGCCGGCCGGAGCCGTCTGGGCCTTCGGACCTGAGCACGACCGACCCGGGCTCCGTCTGACCCCACCTGACCCGCACCACGAACTTCGGGTTCGCAGCGTCGCGATTCCGAGGCGTCGACCTTCGCCTCCGCGCCTGCGCGGGAGGGCTCAGCGGCCGACACGACGGATTCGCGGACCCGAAGTCTCCCAGCGGGGCTGCGCCCCAGCCCGACGAGCGATGGGCGGGAGGGGCGGTGGCGCGCGGAGTTGACCGCGGTTGTGTGCTGGATCGCGGCGGTATTCCGC
>JBOGEA010000283.1:0-7713 GCA_050743205.1 Egibacteraceae bacterium
AGATCAGGCTTCAAGCAATACAGCTTTTGCCATATCACACGGGCCTCACAGCGCCTCATCCGAACGCCTCGGCATGACCGCTGCTTCAATGACATGCTCTTGTCCCCTCGCGCTTTCGCGTCCAGGTAAGCCATCAGACCCAAGAACGCTCCTCCAAGTTCCTCCCGGCTGTGCCGGGGATACGACAGGGCGCCTCACGGCGCACACCGGACATAAGCCTCTCAGCTTATCCGGCTTTCCCCCAGGCAGTCGACCGCCCGCATTCCCCGATGCCGCTCAGGTTGGCGACACAGAGGGGGTACGGGACGCCGTCGGCTGCCCGCCTCGGCGCATTCATCGCCGGCTGCAACCGCATCACTCGACCGTCAACGTGACAGCACACTGATGCCCAACGGCTTGACAGCCGTTGGGCATCAGTCAGGAGCAGCAACAAACGCTTACGAGCATTGCTTGATTTGATAGAAGGTGTCGGCGGTATCGCCGTCGGCGCCCCCATTGTTGTCCGCCCACCACACCCACGTGCCGTCAGAGCGCATCTCCACGACGTAATGGTTGCCAGTGCTGTGCGTATGGCCGAGGGCCAGGCTTGCAGGCTCGCCGCCGCGACCGCCGTTGATCGTGATCTCACCGGCCTCGCACCGCGCGTCCGCGTGCGCGGGCAGTGCGCCCGCGAGGAGCGAGAGTGAGGCGAGCGCGCCGACGAGCGTACATCTAAGCCGTGGTCTCATATCTTTCCTTTCATTTTGGCGTCCGCTGTGGGACCTCCAGAATAGGAGGAGCGTGAGTTTCCGGTAATCAGGGGCACATCAACTGGCTCTTTGTTCAGCCGGTGTGTCGAGACGGATCGGAAATGGCGCGGGCACGACAGCAGAAAGAACGACCGCGCCAGCAGTGCCGTCGAAAAACGGATCGCGTGCGCCCAGGCCAGCGCGCCCAGCCCTCATCCCACGGTCCTGTCCGCCATGGTCGTCGTTCCTGACCCGTTGGCCGCCGGACCCCTCACCCTGGCACTTGGACCAACGCACCTCGTGTCATGTTGGCAGGCCTGCCTCGGGAGTCAGCGGGGGACGAATAGGTAGTTGCGACCGGCCGCGCTCACCTCGCTGACCGCCTGCCAGGCGCCGCGCCGCCAGGCGCGCATCGCATAGCCGCGATCAGCGAGCCAGTGAACGACTTCGGTCGCGTCGCAGCCGTACTTGTCCAAGTGGCGCTCCTCAATCTCGAGCAGAAGCATCGGGCGGTATGAGACGAGCGTGGCCTCGGCGCCGTGGAGCACCGCCAACTCGGCGCCCTCGACGTCCGCCTTCACAAAGTCGACCCGGTCGATGCGCTCACGGGCGCACAGCTCGTCCAGCGTGACCACTTCGACCTGGACTGTTCGAGAAGTCGAGAACTCGACGTTCGGACCATCTCCGTTCGCACCGCTGGTGAGGAAGGCACGGCCGTGCACTGGCAGTCCCCGCCGCCACGGCACGCTCAGATCGCCCTGCTCGGCGTGGTCCCCAAGGGCGAGCCGGTATGTCCGGACGTTCCGCCGCCCTGTGAGCGCGAGACCCGCGCGTAGGATCCGATAGGCGCCAGGCAGCGGCTCGACGCTGTGCACGGTCCCGGCGGGGCCGACCAGACCGACCAGCGCATGGGTGTAGAGGCCGTATTCGGCGCCGACATCGATGCACACGTCGCCGGTCTGGACAAGCGTATCGAGGCCCAGGATCTCGTCCTCCACGAACGACGTGCGCCGGGCGAGCAACCGCAGGAGCGCATTCATGCAGCAGAGCATGGCCGATCCCAGCCGAACTGCCAAAAGACCAGGATTCAGCGGCAGTCGCCCTCGGGACAGGAGAGGACTACCTGGTGATGGGAGAGGCCTCGCTGGGCAACAGCTTCGGGAAGCGCAGGCCGACGACCACGGTGCGGCGGGTGGCGAGCTGTGTCACGACTCGTGGGACTGGCCTTGCGCTCTGATCTCGTGCCCGTCCTCTCAGTTCGTGGCCTGCGCCCCGGCCCGACGAGGCGTGGACGGGTGTCGCGGCAGCGCGGCGGCGCTGGCCAGGCGACCAAGGCCGAGGTGGGCCACCCGCGCCAAGTCGTAGACCTGGTCGAGGGGTGCTGAACCGCACGGCGAGCACGCCGGCCTCGTCAAGGCGCTTCATCCACTCTCGCGCTGTCGCGCTGGTCAGCGCGGGCGCCATCGCGGTCGCCAACTCATCGATCCGGCGGACACGATCGGCGTTCGTGGCGAACCGCTGGTCGGCGGGGTCGAGCCATACCACCGGGGCGAACCGGCGCCACAGGCCCTCCGACCCCACCGCGATGGTGATCTCGCCGTCGGCGCAGGCGAACGAGCCGTACGGCGCGATCGACGGGTGACGGTTGCCAACCGAGCGCGGGACCTCGCCAGCGACCAGCCAGCGGGTGCCGTGATACGTGATAGGTGTGCAGACGCGCTGGCTCCGGCCTGCATCCATCGGCCACGCCACCCGATACGCAAGACTCACAGTGAAACAGCGATACCTGTAGGCGTGGTACATGCTCCGGAACGATGAGGTCGCGGTCGTCCACGGCGGTGAACCCACGGCATTCGGTCTTCGCTGCACGGGGCGTTGCGGTGGACGAGTTGGTACAGCAGCCACCGCTGGTGCGCTTCGAGCGTCTGACCCTCGCGACCGTGGGCGGGATTCGCCGCTGGTCTCGGCCTCGATCTGACCGGCCGCAATCAGCGCCGTGACGACGTCAGCTTCGACGGCTGGAGGTGCCATGGAACTCGACGGCGATTCGGCGGCCGACCTGAACACCCAGGACTCGGACGGCTGGTTGACGCTACCGCGCGGTGCGCCACAGGTCGTCGGCGTCGTGCTGGCCCAGGACCGGCGGGGCGGCCGGGGCGCTGTGGGGGGTGCGGCTGTAGGTGATGGGGCTGCCCGGCAGGCGCAGCGGGCCGAGGGTCGTGTGCTTGACGACGTCGACCAGGCCGAGATGGGCGACCTGCGCCGAATCGTAGACCTGGTCGAGCGTGCGGATCCGCCCGGCGGGCACACCCGCCTCGTCGAGGCGCTTCATCCACTCCTGTGCCGTCGCGCTCGTCAGCGCGGGCGCCATCGCAACCGCCAGCTCATCGATCCGGCGGACACGATCGGCGTTCGCGGCGAACTGCTCGTCGGAGGGGTCGAGCCACACCAGTGGGGCGAACCGGCGCCACAGGCCCTCCGACCCCACCGCGATGGTGATCTCGCCATCGGCGCAGGCGAACGAGCCGTACGGCGCGATCGACGGGTGACGGTTGCCGACCGAGCGCGGGACCTCGCCGGCGACCAGCCAGCGGGTGCCGTGGTAGGTGTGCACGGCGACCATGCCGGCCAGCAGCGACGTGCGGACACGCTGGCCTCGGCCGCTGCCCGCCCGTTCGGTCAGCGCCGCGGCCACCCCGAACGCGCCGAACATGCCGGCGAGGATGTCCGCGATCGGCACCCCGACCTTGCATGCCTGCCCACCCTCCGGCCCCGTCAGGCTCATCAGGCCGCCCTCGCCCTGCAGGATGTGGTCGAACCCAGGGCGGTGGCCCTCAGGGCCGCCCTCGCCGAACCCCGTGATCGACAGCGTCACCAACCGCGGGTTCAGCTCGGCGAGCGCCTCCTCCCCCAGGCCAAGCCGCTCCATCACGCCCGGTCGGAAGTTCTCCACCAGCACATCGGCCCGGGCGATCAGATCACGCAGCCGCGCCAGGCCCTCAGGCGTCTTGAAGTCGACCACGATCGAGCGTTTGCCCCGGTTCACCGCCAGGAAGTAGGCGGATTCGCGCTGATCAGGCTGGCCGGGCGGGTGCACGAACGGCGGCCCCCAACCGCGCGAGTCGTCCCCGCTGACCGGCCGCTCGACCTTCACCACGTCCGCGCCCGCGTCGGCGAGCATCAGCGTGGCATACGGCCCAGCCATAGCCCGTGTCAGGTCGAGCACCCTGATCCCGCACAGCGGACCGCTCATTCCACATCCCCTCCAGCCAGGCCATCCCCTCCCCCCACTATGAGGTCAGAAGGTGCAGGAAACCGTCGCATCCGACGGATTCCTGCGGTCGGCACGGACCTCGGCGCCGTTCACGTGCAGGAAACCGTTGGATCCAACGGTTTCCTGCACGCTGTCGCGCAGCGTTGAAGGGTACGATTGGGCTCTCTCGGTGCCTACGGGGCAGGAGGGGCGGTGGAGCAGTCGCCAGGCGCGCTCGACGCGGGCGATCGCCCGCGTCCGTGACCAGGCAGGACAGGTCGTCGGGGCCGGGTTCCTGGTCGGTGATCGTGAGCTGTTGACTTGCGCGCACGTCATCGCCCGCGCGCTCGGCCACCCCAACGGCGAGACGGCCTCGCGCTTCCGGGTCAGCGTCGACTTTCCCCTTGTCGCCCCTGATGCGCGGTGCGCGGCGGAGGTGGCGGTCTGGCATCCTGGGCAGCCCGACGGTGCTGGCGATGTGGCCGGCCTGCGCCTGGTCACGGACCCGCCCGCGGGTGCGCGGCCGGCGCGGCTGGTGATCGCCCCCGACGTGTGGGACCATCCCTTCCGCGCTTTCGAGTTTCCCCACGGCCAGGACGGCGGGGTGTGGGCGTCGGGGCGGCTGCTGGGCCGCCAGTCCGCCGGCTGGGTCCAGCTCGACGACGACCCGACCGCCGGCTTTGCGGTCGGGCCCGGGTTCAGCGGCACGCCGGTGTGGGACGGCGAGCTGGACGGGGTGGTCGGCATGGCCGTGGCCGCAGAGGCCACGCCGTCCGCGCGGACGGCGTATCTCATTCCCAGCGGCGCGGTGATCGAGCTGTGGCCGCGGCTGGGGTCCCGCGCCCTGCCCGTACAAGGGTACAGGGGCCTGGCCGCATTCCGGGAGCAGGACAAGGACCTGTTCTACGGCCGTGAGGAGCTGGCCGCCCAGCTGGCCGACATGGCGGGCAGGCTGCCGCTGGTCGCCGTGGTCGGCCCGTCGGGCAGCGGCAAGTCCTCGCTGGCCTTTGCGGGCGCGCTGCCGCGGCTTCGCCAGCAGCCCGGACTGGTGATCGTCGGCTGCCGGCCGGCCGCGGGCGCCTCCCCGCTCGCGGCGCTCGCCGGCGCGCTCCTGCCACTGCTCGAGCCTGGCATGTCTGAGTCCGACCAGCTCGGCGAGCTGCCGAAGCTGGCCGCCGTGCTCGGCCAGGGGCGGCTGGGCGAGGTCGCCGGCCGGGTGCTCGCCAAGACCGGCAACACCCAGCTGCTGTTGGTCGTCGACCAGTTCGAGGAGCTGTTCACGCGAGGGCCCGACGCTGCGGGCGCGTTCATCGACGTGCTGCTGGGCGGCCTTGGGGATGGCCGGCCCGCCGCTGTCCGGGCGCTGTTGACGCTGCGCGCGGACTTCTTCGGCCAGGCGCTTGAGCATTCCGGGCTGGCCGAGCGGCTGCGTGAGGCGGTGCTGCCCGTCGGACGGATGACCGGAGCGCAGCTCCAACGGGTGATCGAAGGGCCGGCCGCCAGTGTCGCGACGTATGAGGCTGGGCTGGTCGAGCGGATCCTCGACGACGTCGGCGCTGAGCCGGGCAACCTTGCGCTGCTGGAGTTCGCGCTGACACTGCTGTGGGAGCGGCAGGAGCGGGGGCTGCTCACCCACGCCGCCTACGACGAGCTTGGCGAGGTGCCTGGCGCTCTGGCCGGGTATGCCGAGCGTGTCTATCTGGGTCATCTGCGCGAGCCGGAGCGGGAGGCCGCCCGGCGGGCGCTCATCCAGCTCGTCCGTCCGGGCGAGGCCGCCGCGCCGACGAAGCGGATCGCGCAAAACACCCTTGCGCTTCACAGTCCAGGCCTCACGCTCGTCACCCTCGACCCGTCTACGTGGATCAGGCAGCTGTGCGGCATCGTCGGGCGGGACCTCAGCGAGGACGAATGGCGGGAGATCGGGCTCGAGGGCTCGCGCCGTCCCGTCTGCCCCTCAGCAGCGCCTTGAGGCCCCCAAGGTGACGATCCCACGTCTTCAACTGCGAACGCGTGGCGGATCTCATCACGGGTCCGTCGAGCCGAGGCCAAGCCACGGGCGCCATGACCGAGCCCCACCCGCTCAAGCTCGGTGAGGAGATCCTCGGTCCAGACCACCTGGTGCAGGTCGGTCTCGGCGGAGCGAAGGATCAAGCCCTCAGTGAGGCTGGTCGACACTGGCTGGGCGCCGCTTCGGGAACACGAGTCTTGGGGTTGGTTTGGCCTGCTCGTGCGTGCCCGGGGCGGGTCAAGGTGGAGCGCCCCCAGGCCTCAGCCGAGGACGTAGGACCCTGGCGCGCTCGGCCTTCGCGTCCACGAGCCGGGCGAGCGGCTGGGTGCAATGGCCGGCGGCTGACGCCCGCGGAGGTGGGTGCTCGTGGAGACTCGCCTCACCTGACGGGCAGAGTCTCCACGAAGGGTGAGAGCGCCGGTCAGGCGCACGTTGCGGCAGTTCACCCTCACGCGTCATCAGGTGCTGGGAGCCACCACTCGATCGGGTGCTCGCCGAGACCCGCGGGCGGGTCCGCCCGCGCCCGGCGCAGCCGCTGCAGCCCTGGCCTGGTACGCGGGTAACGCGCGTGGTGGCTGGAGACGACACCGACGTGGTCGGGCACAAGCATGATCGCCGCAGCGAACGTGGTGACGTCCTCGGTGACGACTATGCGGCCCTCTTTCACCGCCGCCTCGAGCACAGCGCCGTCGTCGAGCCCACGCAGCTCCGCCCGGCGCGCGGTCAGCGCGACAGTGTCGACGCCCTCGGCGGTCAGCGCTTCCGCGAGCCAGCCCGGATAGCGCTCGTCGAGCAGGAACCGGATCTCGGGACGGTCAGACGGCATCGAGCGCCTGGAGACGTTCCCACGCGGCGAGCGCTTCGTCCTGCTCGGCGTGGTGGCGAGCGATCAGATCGTCGATCTCGTCTCGGTAGTCGGCCCAGTACGCGAGCGCGGTCTGGACGTCATGAACCGTGAGCCCCAGCGTGCCGGCAACGAACGCCGTGTTGCGCTCATCGCGATCGTGTTGCCGCCATGCCTCGGCCACGGTCCATACCTGGGGACCCGAAGCGAGCGCGGCCCGGCGTTCACCGGTGACTGTGGCGACGAAGACGATGCCTGGGTGAGCCTGCATCCGCAGCCACTCTCGCACCGCTCCCACGACCACGGTGGACTTCTTCGCTCCGACCCGGCGTGCATAGGCAGCGAGCTGTTCATCGACAGGTCCGGGGAACCGAACATGCGTGGGAGACAGCATGCGCTACAGCGTAAGCAACACCCGCCCGGTGCGACCGCGAGCGATTCGGCTCAAGCGCTGGCCAGCTCGGCCTCCTCTACCAGGACGGCGACGGTTGTGGCACCGGCGTGGCGCAACGGCGACAGCCAGCCGTAGGCGGCGCTGACGGCGACGCCCAGCGCCATCACGAGGTAGGTCGCGCGCGTGCTCGCATGGTCGGCGAGCAGGCCGCCGAGCGCGGCACGAACGGCTGGCCGCCCCAGGCGATCATGCGGGCAGGTCACGTTGACACGGCCTGGCCCTGACCGCGCTGCTGACCGGCGACGATCAGGCGTCCTCGCTGGGGCTGCGGCCCCCGCGAGCCCGGCTGCTGGTCCTGAGCGACGCGGTCGCGCTAGCCCAGCCCTGACTAGCGGGGCTGCGCCCGGCCCGACGAGCCATGGACGGGAGGGGCGGCAGCGCGCCGGTTGACGGCAGTTGTGTGCTGGATACGCGACGCATACGTCG
>JBOGEA010000284.1:0-7705 GCA_050743205.1 Egibacteraceae bacterium
GTCTAAGGAGTGATCTCGATGAGCGGGGTGGGCAAAGGCGATATGCAAGACGGAAAGGAGCGGGGTGAGGTCGGCGAGGCAGTCGCGTTCATTCTCCGCAGTACGTCGGCGAGGCCGCAGACCGAGGCCGAGATCGCAGGCCGGCTACGCAGCCGGGAGGTGCCGGAAGAGATCGCAGCGGCAGCCATGGTGAGGGCCAAGGCTCTCGGCGCGATCGATGATGCGGCGTTTGCCCGGGCGTGGGTCGAAGATCGCGGGACACATCGCGGCTACGGCGCCGCCCGCTTGCGTGAGGAGCTTCGTCGTCGGCTGGTACCCGATGAGTTGATCGACGAGGCGGTGGGCCGGCTGGAG
This sequence comes from Egibacteraceae bacterium, assembly GCA_050743205.1. Classification (GTDB taxonomy): domain Bacteria; phylum Actinomycetota; class Nitriliruptoria; order Euzebyales; family Egibacteraceae; genus JBOGED01. Next base: position 355 of record JBOGEA010000284.1, read on the forward strand.
GGCCGGGATGACCTGGCGGTTGCGATGGAGTTGGCCTGTGAGCGCGCCAAGCGCTTTCCCAGCACGCTCAGCCGTGAAGCTGTCGCCCGTCGGCTCCACGGTTACCTCACGCGCCGTGGCTATCCCAACGGCCTGGCTGAGCATGTCGCAATCAGCGTGAGTGGCATCAGCCAGCAGCGCTGAAGTCGGCGGTGATCCTCTCTACGCTACGCAGGCGGTCCGCGACGGCGGAGTCGGTAGCTGATGCCAGCGCCACCGATGATGAGGAAGCTGCCGGCAGTGGCGAGAAGCCAAGAGGGAGCGCTGTCGCCGACATGAGAAAGGCCTGGCGCGGCCCTCAGGCCACTGTTGATCAGCGGTGGCGGCGGAGCGACCGTGACAGGGTCATCCGCGACCTGCGGGGCGAGAAGCCGCGAGGGGATGGCGGTCTGTGGATTCATGCTCTGTCCCGCCTGGGTGGCGCGGTGCTTCAAGGTGAGCGTGTCGGGGAGTTGCCCGACGTCGGCGCTCTGGCCAATCGTCAGTGCAGGGGCAGCAGCGTCAACATCCGGCGCAGCCAGGCCAGCCTCATCCTCGTTTGGTGTGATGCCGCCGGACGCAGTGTGAGAGCTGGCGCTGGTGGCCTCGTCGAAGGGCAGAACCGGGGGAGCAGGGGCTGCCGCGTCTCCCTCCACGGACCCTGAGCTGCCGAGGACCAAGTCGACGACACTCGCGATGACCGCTGCCGGAGAGGGCAGGGAAAAATCGGTGATATTCCCCCCCGTTGTCACTATCGGGGAGGACCTCGGCAGGTTTGACGGTGGTGGCACTACGAGGGATCCAGCATCAGGGACGGCCTGACCCGGCTGATGGGATCCGGAGGGAAGCGAAGGCTGTTGGGGAACCGCCGTGACGGCTGACGAAGGCGGCGCGGCTTCGCCGGCGGCGCCTTCGTCGATGCCAGATCCGGGATCGCCGGGGGCAAACAGCGGCAGACCGGGGATCGAGCCGTCCGTCGGGATGATGGCTCCGGTGACGCGGTCTACGTACTGGCCGACGCCTGGGTCGTAGACAACGTCAGCGAGATCGATGCCGACGCCGGAGAGGGGATGGATGAGCAGGCCGGTGACGGGGTCCACAACCGCGATCTGACGCTGATTCGCGTAGGACAGCGCGGGCAGTTGAGTCTGCGAGTTCGCCACGGCGGACACGAGTGGCGCGACCAGCGGCAACGACAGCATGAGAACAGTGGCCCCCGCGGTCGCGATCGTTCGGTCCCTCAGCACTGACAGCTTCGCGTGGACCACCAGTCTCCTCCCTCCCCCTTGCAAGGCGGATGCGGCAGTGCCTCCACTGCCCGCGTGAGCTGCGTGACCTTCACCTGCCGGTGGACATCACGAGCGCCAGCCGCCCAGTAGTCTAGGCGACTATTGGGACAAGAGCCAATACGAACTAGTTCCGCATGGCTACGCCAATAGGAGAGGGCCGTCTGTTGAACCCCGTGCAGCTCTGGCTCCTCGTGGGGATTCCCACGCTCGTGATTGGGCTCGCGTTGTTCCTGCGGCGCTCCCCGATCCGTGCGCTGCTCGGTTACATGGTCCTGGGCGCGGGGTTCGGGATCACGAGCGTGGTGCACCGTCCGTCAGCCGCCGTGTTCGGCGGGCTGCTCGCGCTGCTGTACGCGGCTGGCCGCGGCGGCCCGATGGAGCGCGACGACCCGCATCTCGATGAGCAGGGCGTGCCAGGCCAGGCGTTGCACCCACTCCGCCGTCGCACTGCACCGACCGGCATCAGCAGCGAGCCCCCTGTGGCAACCGGCGAATAGGCGGGTCGCGGGGCGTCACCGGATCGGCTGCTTGACCACCGCCAGTCGCGTCAGCCACGCGGAAACCCCGGTTTCCCCTGGGCGAGCGACAGACAGACAGACCCCTTTCGGGGCGGAGCGTGTGGGAGATCCGTTTGCGCTCCGCTGCCGTTCCACCCCGGGTATCCTCGACGTGTGAGCAGGCGCACCTACTTCATTCGCACCTTCGGGTGCCAGATGAACGAGCACGACTCGGAGCGGGCCGCTGGCGTGCTGGAGACGATGGGCTACCGGCCGGCGCCTGACGCGGAGTCGGCCGGTCTCGTGCTGTTCAACACCTGCGCGATCCGTGAAAACGCGGACAACAAGCTGTACGGGCAGCTGTCGCAGCTGAAACCGCTGAAGCTGGCGGATCCGGAGAAACGGATCGTGGTCGGTGGGTGCCTGGCGCAGAAGGACCAGGGGACGCTCATCGAGCGGGCACCTTGGGTGGACGTCGTCTACGGGACGCACAACATGGGGCGGCTGCCGGATCTGCTGGCTCAGGCCGACTCCACCGCTGTGCCCGTGGTCGAGATCCTTGAGCACACTGAGATGTTCCCCTCAGCGCTGCCCGCCAGGCGTGAGGTTCGCCATCATGCCTGGGTATCGATCTCGATCGGGTGCAACAACACGTGCACGTTCTGCATCGTCCCGCTGCTCCGCGGTCCGGAGAAGTCCCGCCGGCTGGGCGAGATCCTCGGCGAGGTCCGGGAGTTGGTCGCGGACGGTGTCCGCGAGATCACGCTGCTCGGACAGAACGTGAACTCCTACGGCCGGGACCTGGTCTTCAGAGACGTCGAGGCCCATGGCCCGCGCAACCGCACGTTGTTCGCGCGGCTGCTTCATTCGCTGGGGGACATAGACGGCCTTGCGCGCGTCCGCTTCACGAGCCCGCACCCGAAGGACTTCACGTCCGACGTGTTCGCCGCGATGCGGGACGTGCCGAACGTGTGTGAGCAGCTTCACCTGCCGCTGCAGTCAGGCAGCGATCGCATCCTGCGACGGATGCAGCGCAGCTATCGCAGTTCCCGGTACCTGAGCCTCGTCGCCGAGGCTCGCGAGACGATCCCCGGGGTTGCGATCTCGACGGACATCATTGTTGGGTTCCCCGGTGAGACTGAAGAGGACTTTCAGGAGACCCTCGCTGTCGCCGAGGCCGCGCGGTTCGACTCCGCATTCACGTTCAAATACTCCAAACGCCCGGGTACGAAAGCGGTCGAGTTGGACGGTCATGTCCGTCCCGATGTGGTCGACGAGCGTTTCACCCGCCTGGTCCAGCTCACCCGCGCGCTCTCAGCGGTATCGCATGCCCGCCAGGTCGGCCGGGTGGCCGAGCTGCTGATCGAGGGCCCGTCGAAGACCGACGCGCGGCGGATGAGCGGGCGGACGCGTGAGAACCGCCTCGTCCACGTGCCCGTGACGCTCGACGCGCTGCCCGGCGCGCTGGTGCACGCGAGGCTCACCGAAGCCGCGGCGCACTACCTGATCGGCGAGGTCACGAGCGACCCGGCGCAGCCGCCGGTACCGACGCCGGGTCCGAAGGCCGCCGTCTGACGTGCCGGTCATCGGGACTGCCGTCATTCCCACCGCGCCGCTGCTGGTGCCTGGCATGAGCGCGGCCTTGCCCGACGGTGTCGAAGAGGTCTGGGCGGCGGTCGAGACTGTGCTCGGGCGTCTGCCCGAGGCCGAGGCCGCTGTCCTTCTGGCAACCGGCCACCCGGTTGGCATCTACGCCCGGGCGGAGGCGAGCCTTGCCGGCTTCGGACGCCCCGACCTGGCGATCACCCTGCGGGTGGCCGACGCCGCGCAGGGCAGGAACGGTCCGCTGACTCCTGGCCTCGCTGTCCTTGCGCTGCTGTTGGGCGACCGTTGGCCGGTTACGCCCATCGCGTTGGACCCGGCTGCGACAGCGGATGTCCTACAAGCACAGGGAGCCGCCCTCGCCGCCGACCCTCGCCGGCTCGTCGTCGTGGCCTCGGGTGACCTGTCCGCCGGTCTGGACGAGGGCTCGCCCCGCTTTCGCATCGACGGAGCGGTCGCGTGGAACGAGGCGCTTGTCGCCGCTGTGGAGCACGACGACGCTGACGGGCTCGGCAGGCTCGGTCCCGCCGATGCGCTTCGTGTGGCCGCGCTGGGATGGGCGTCGACCGTGGCAGCCCAAGCGGCGTGGGGCGGCCCTTTGCGCGTCGTCCGCTACTGCGCTCCGCGCGGGGTCGGCTACCTGGTGGCGACGGGTGGGGCCGTTGACTGATCGGGTCCTCGCGATCGTCGGTCCGACCGGTACGGGAAAGTCGGCGGTGGCGCTCGAGATCGCTGAGCGGCTCGACGCCGAGGTCGTCGCCGTCGATGCGTTCACCGTGTATCGAGGTATGGACATCGGCACGGCGAAGCCAAGCCAGGCGGACCGGACGCGTATTCCACACCACATGATCGACGTGCTGGATCCGGCCCAAGCATGCACGGTGCAGTGGTTCCAGGGCGCCGCTCGCGAGGCGATCGCCCGGGTCCGCGCACGCGAGAAGACCCCTCTACTCGTCGGCGGCTCCGGGCTGTACTTCCGCGCGGTGGTCGACCCACTCGAGTTCCCCCCGACGGATCCCGATGTCCGTGACGTGATCGAGGACCGCTACCGGGCAGACCCCGCCGCTGCGCACCGCGCCCTGCAGGCCGCGGACCCGGCTGCCGCTGCCTGCATCGAGCCCGGCAACCTGCGCCGCTCGGTCCGTGCCCTCGAGGTCATCGCAGTGACCGGCCGGGCGTTCAGCGACTGGCGGCGGGCGTGGGAAGCCTATGAATCGATCTACCCGGACTTGCACATCGTTGGGCTCGATCTTCCCAGAGACCAGCTCACCGCCCAGCTCGACGCCCGGGTCGACCGTATGTTCGCGCGAGGCTTCGTCGAGGAGTGCCAAGCGTTGACCGCACATCCGCTCTCACGCACCGCGCGTCAAGCGATTGGGTACGCGGAGGTGCTCGAGTATCTGGCGGGGGCGTGTCAACTGGACGAAGCCGCTGAGCGGATCAAGGCCAGGACTCGACAGTACGCCACCAGGCAGCGCCGATGGTTCGGCCATGACTCGCGGGTACGCTGGACGAGTCCAACCGTTCGCCACATCCATGAGGTATTCCCCAGCCCATGCGGTTCGTGAAGTCCCACGGAGCGGGGAACGACTTCGTCCTGCTTCCCGACCTTCTGGATCGGATCGTGCTGACGTCGGGCTTCGTCCGGGCGCTGTGTGCGCCACATACGGGGCTGGGTGCCGACGGGGTGATCCGCATTGCGCCGACGCGTGACGGGCATGACAGCGACGTGTTCATGGATTACTGGAACGCCGACGGCTCGGTCGCCCAGATGTGCGGCAACGGGGTGCGCTGCGTCGCGAAGTACGCGGCCGACCATGGGGTTGTGGATGGTGACGAGGTCAGGGTCGGCACGCGCGCCGGGGTGAAACTCGTGCGGGTCACCAGGCGCCAGCGGGACGGCAGCCTTGCAGCCGCTGCGGTCGACATGGGCCCACCGCACCTGCTGGGGCAGCGGCAGGTTGACGTGAGCCCGGCCCGGCTGCGTGGCCCACACCTGCCCGGTCATCAGATCGTCACGCTGGAGCGTGCGGTCGTCACGGTCACGACGGTGTCAATGGGGAACCCGCACGCCGTGCTTCTGGTCGACGACGTGGCGACGGCTCCCGTTGAGGCGTGGGGCCCGACGATCGAGCACGACGACAGCTTTCCCGACGGCACCAATGTCGAGTTCATTGCAGTGCCGGCCCGTGACCTCGTCGTGGGACGGGTCTGGGAGCGTGGCGTCGGTGAGACCCTCGCATCGGGCACCGGGGCCTCCGCGATGGCGGTGGCCGCCCACGCGTTGGGCCTCGTCGACCGGCGCGTGCGGGTCGATCTGCCCGGCGGAAGCCTGGGGATCGACTGGACTTCCGGCAGCGTCTGGGTCACTGGCCCTGCCGTCGAGGTTGCCAGCGGTGAATTGGACTCCGCGTGGTTGGACGATTGCACAGTTGAGCAGCGGTGATAGGACAGGCCGGACAGCGGAGAATATGACATGACTGACGAACCACTCGAGCTTTCCAGGGCGCAGCAGCGCCGTGCTCGCGCGCAGCGGATCGAAGATGCCGCACCCCAAGAGGGCGTGGCGATCTTCCGCACGGCCGAGAAGGCGATTCTCGTCGGTGTGCATCGCAACGGGGCGACCCAACATGACGTCGATGCTTCGCTCGACGAGTTGGAGCAGCTCGTCGACACGGCCGGGTCGACGACGGTGGGTCGCATCGTGCAACGCCGCGATGTCCCTGACACGGCGACGTTCATCGGTCGCGGCAAGGTGGTCGAGCTGAAGGCCCTTGTCGCCGAGTTGGGAGCGGACGCTGCGATCTTCGACGACGAGCTTTCCCCTGCGCAACAGCGCAACCTGGAGGAGCGCCTCGGGGTGAAGGTGCTGGACCGCACCATCGTGATCCTCGACATCTTCGCCCAGCACGCGTCGTCTCGGGAAGGGCGGGCGCAGGTTGAGCTGGCCCAGCTGTCCTACCTGCTCCCACGCCTTCGGGGCTGGGGTCAAGCGCTGTCGCAGCAGGCGGGTGGCATCGGCACGCGTGGCCCTGGCGAGACCCAACTGGAGGTCGACCGCCGCAAGCTCAACCGGCGGATCACGAGGCTTCGCCACGACCTGCTGGACTACGAGCGGACCCGCCGCCTGAAGACAAAGGAGCGCGAGCGTCGCAACGTCCCGACCGCCGCGCTTGTGGGTTACACGAACGCCGGCAAATCCACGCTGCTCAACCGGATGACCGGCGCGGACGTGCTGGTCGCGGACCGACTCTTCGCGACGCTCGATACGACGGCCCGCCGCTTCGAACTGCCGGACGGGCGCGAAGCGGTCGTGACCGATACGGTCGGGTTCGTACAGAAGCTGCCGACGCAGCTCGTCGAGGCGTTCAAGTCAACCCTGGAGGACACGCTCCGCGCGGAACTCCTCGTGCACGTCGTCGATGCCTCGCATCCCGAGGCTGAGGCACAGGCAGCTACGGTTGACCAGGTACTCGACGAGATCGGTGCCGGTGCCATGCAACGCCTCGTCGTGCTGAACAAGATCGACGTCGCTGACCGTGACGAGCTGGCTGGGTTGCGACGCAGACTCGGCGACGCGCTCACCGTCTCGGCGCGGACCGGAGAGGGGGTCGAGGCGCTGATCGCGGCCATCGCCTGCCGGATCCCGGCCCAGCGCGCACTGATCGAAGCGCTCGTACCGTACGCTCGCACCGACCTCGTCGCCCTGGCGCACCGTGAGGGCGAGGTGCTGCAGTCCCAAGCGCGCTCCGACGGCACATGGCTCGTCGCCAAAGTCGACCGTGCGGCGCTCGTAGCGCTGCGGCCCTACGCGAACGGCTCGGCGCCCCAATCCCTGATTGACGGGGCTGCGCCCCTGCCTGACGAGTGATGGGCGGGTGGGGCGGTGGCGCGCAGAGTTGATTGCGGTTTTGTGCTGGATCCGCGCAGCATGCTGCGCGGATC